>NZ_LT615227.1:1200000-1500000 GCF_900096755.1 Polynucleobacter necessarius | reverse complement strand
CGTGAAAACCGATACCAAGGCAGTAGTAATCGCAATACCTGCTGAAGGGCCATCCTTGGGAGTCGCACCATCTGGGAAGTGAATATGAATATCTTTCTTCTCAAAAGCTTCGTCGGCAATACCAAGGCGGCGAGCTCGAGAGCGAACTACAGTGCGAGCAGCCTCAACAGACTCTTTCATTACGTCGCCAATCGAACCAGTACGAGTGATTACGCCTTTACCAGGCATAACAGCGGCTTCAATTGTCAATAAATCGCCGCCAACTTCTGTCCACGCTAGGCCAGTAACTTGACCAACCTGATTCTCTTTACCTGCCAGACCAAAGCCATACATCCGAACAGAAAGGAATTTCTCAAGGTTATCGGCATTCACCACAACTGGCGCAGCTTCTTTCTTCAAGAGCAGCAACTTGACTACTTTACGGCAAATCTTGCTGATTTCCCTTTCCAAAGAACGCACACCAGCTTCGCGGGTGTAATAACGAATCATATTGCGAACAGCACTCTCTTCAATCTTCAACTCATCCTTCTTCAAACCATTATTTTTGATTTGCTTAGGAAGCAAGTAATTGACAGCAATGCTAGTCTTTTCATCCTCGGTATAGCCTGCTAAACGAATAATTTCCAAGCGATCTAACAATGGGCCGGGAATATTCAATGAGTTTGATGTTGCAACAAACATCACATCGGAAAGATTGAAATCTACCTCAACGTAATGATCTTGGAATGTGTGGTTTTGCTCTGGATCCAACACCTCCAATAAAGCACTTGCTGGATCACCACGGAAATCCATGCCCATCTTGTCCACTTCATCCAAGAGGAATAAAGGATTGCGTACACCTACCTTGGTAAGGCTGGTCAAAATCTTGCCAGGCATCGAACCAATGTATGTACGACGATGGCCACGAATTTCAGATTCATCGCGAACGCCGCCTAAGGCCATGCGCACAAATTTTCTATTGGTGGCGCGCGCAATGGATTGCCCTAGCGAAGTTTTACCAACCCCAGGAGGGCCAACCAAGCAAAGAATCGGGGCTTTCACACGATCAACGCGCTGCTGAACCGCGAGATACTCCAAGATGCGTTCTTTAACCTTATCTAAGCCGTAATGATCTTCATCCAATACTTTTTCGGCGTTAGTTAAATCATTATTGATCTTGGTTTTTTTCTTCCAAGGAAGATTAACTAAGGTATCAATAAAGTTGCGAATCACGGTTGCCTCTGCAGACATCGGTGACATGAGTTTTAGTTTCTTTAATTCGGATTCTGCTTTTTTGAACGCCTCTTTTGGCATACGAGCGCCCTTAATGCGCTTCTCAAGCTCCTCAAGATCAGCGCCCTCTTCGCCCTCACCTAATTCTTTTTGGATGGCTTTAACTTGTTCGTTGAGGTAATACTCACGCTGACTCTTCTCCATCTGGCGCTTCACACGCCCACGAATACGCTTCTCAACTTGCAAGATATCGATTTCGCTTTCCAAATCAGCCAATAAGCTTTCTAGACGCTGAACTACATCAGTCATTTCAAGCAAGCGTTGCTTTTGCTCTAGTTTGACTGGCAAGTGAGCACAAATCGTATCTGCTAAGCGACTTGGGTCATCGATGCCTCCAAGTGAAGACAGAATCTCTTGCGGAACTTTTTTATTGAGTTTTACGTATTGATCAAACTGGGCCATGATTGCGCGGCGTAATGCCTCAGTCTCATGCGCATCAATTGCGTTGATCGCTGTTGGTGTAGCCTCACAATTGAAGTAACCCAAGCTATCTTCAATCTGACTCACTTCAGCGCGTTGTACGCCCTCAACCAATACTTTGACAGTGCCATCAGGCAACTTTAGCATTTGCAAAATATTGGCAATACAGCCGACCTCATAGAGATCTTCAATTCCTGGCTCATCCTTGGCGGCCGTTTTTTGCGCAACCAATAGGACGTTTTTACCCGTTTCCATGGCAGCTTCGAGCGCTTTAATGGATTTTGGGCGACCCACAAACAAAGGGATCACCATATGAGGGAACACAACTACATCCCTTAGAGGGAGCAAAGGTAGTTGAATCGGTTCAGAGGGTAGTAATAAGTGGCCAGGCATAGGGCAATTCCTCCAAAGTAATCAATCCTCAAAAGTCTCAAAAAGTAGCTGAACTACTATATGGGTAGGCTTTAGAGAAAAACAAGGGGTAAAAAGACAAAAAAGGGGCAAAAATGCCCCAAAAATAGCAAAAACCCTAAGAATTTAGGCTTTTTTGCTTAAATCCGCCTGTTCAGCATCTTGCTTATAGACCAGAAGTGGTTTTCCACCCTCAGCAATGCTGCTTTCGTCGATAACAACCTTTTGAACGTTCTTCAATGAAGGGAGGTCGTACATGACGTCCATCAAAGAGCCTTCCAAAATTGACCTGAGGCCGCGAGCACCAGTTTTGCGAGCGATAGCCTTTTTAGCAATGGCTGACAAAGCCTCACGGCGCACTTCGAGCTCAGAGCCTTCCATGGTTAGGAGCGCTTGGTATTGCTTAACCAATGCATTCTTAGGTTCAGTCAGAATCTGAATCAATGCTTCTTCATCAAGCTGAGCCAAGGTCGCCACTACTGGTAGTCGACCAATCAACTCTGGAATCAAGCCAAATTTAATTAAATCTTCTGGCTCTACTTCGATTAATAAGTCACTAACACCGCGATCATCTTTGCCTGGAACCGTAGCATTAAATCCAATGCCTGTTTTAGCCGTGCGCTGTTGGATTACTTTTTCTAAGCCATCAAAGGCGCCGCCGCAAATAAACAAGATATTGGTAGTGTCAACTTGCAAGAAGTCTTGATTGGGATGCTTACGACCGCCCTGTGGTGGCACGGAGGCCATTGTGCCCTCTACCAATTTCAGCAAAGCTTGCTGAACGCCCTCGCCAGATACATCGCGAGTAATGGATGGGTTATCAGATTTACGTGAAATCTTATCAATCTCATCAATGTAAACAATGCCACGCTGTGCTTTTTCAACGTTGTAATCACAAGCCTGCAAAAGTTTTTGAATGATATTTTCAACGTCCTCACCAACATAACCAGCTTCAGTTAATGTGGTTGCGTCAGCCATCACGAATGGCACATCGAGCATGCGCGCCAAAGTTTGCGCAAGCAACGTTTTTCCTGAACCAGTAGGTCCGATCAATAAGATATTGCTCTTAGCCAATTCGACGCCGTCAACCATGGCCTTGGCTGGCTGCTTAGATTCTTTCTTGTCTGCGCCCTCTAGCGGCTTACCATCTTTATCTAATTTTTCTTTTTTAGGCTTAGGGAGGTATTGCAGACGTTTGTAGTGGTTATATACAGCAACCGCCAATGTCTTCTTTGCATGGTCCTGGCCAATTACATACTGATCTAAATTCTCGCGAATTTGATGTGGTGTTGGCAGCGAATTATTGCCCTCTTCTCTTGGAAGCTTAGCAATTTCTTCTTGAATGATGTCAGTACAAAGATCGATGCACTCGTCACATATAAATACGGAGGGGCCGGCAATAAGTTTTTTCACTTCGTGCTGGCTCTTACCGCAAAATGAGCAATACAGAACTTTTTCAGTTGAATTTGTGGCGTTTGTATCGCTCAAAATAAACTCAGTAGATATCTAAATAGAAATTAAGGGCGCCTCTCGATAACCTTATCAATCAAGCCATATTCACGCGCTTGCTCAGCAGACATGAAGTTATCGCGATCAGTATCTTTTGCAATAGTTTCAATAGACTGACCAGTGCGATCAGACAGAATCTTATTGAGACGCTCACGCAAATACAAAATTTCACGTGCTTGAATTTCAATATCAGAAGCTTGGCCACGTGCACCGCCTAATGGTTGGTGAATCATGACGCGTGAGTTTGGCAAAGCATAGCGCTTACCCTTCTCGCCAGCGCACAACAAGAATGCGCCCATACTTGCAGCCATACCCATGCACAAGGTGCTTACATGCGGCTTAATAAACTGCATTGTGTCGTAGATTGCCAAACCTGCTGATACAGAACCGCCAGGTGAATTGATATACAAAGAAATCTCTTTGTCTGGGTTCTCACTCTCTAAAAAGAGTAATTGGGCGATCACGAGGTTGGCAGTTTGATCATTCACTTCGCCGACCAAGAAAACAACCCGCTCCCTAAGAAGACGGGAATAGATGTCATAAGCACGCTCCCCTCTACCTGAGGTCTCAATCACCATTGGAACCAGACCTAAGCCCTTTGGTTCTAGATTTTCAGTCTGAAAATGGTTTTGGTGCATTGTGAGACCCCTTGTAGGTAAATTAGTAGCGTTAACAATTAGTTTAGCTTGCTTAACTCTTCGAAGCTAATTGCCTTATCAGATACCTTCGCTTGTGCAGTGAAGTACTTGATTACGTTATCTTCAAGCACCAAGTTTTCAATATCCTTCAAGCGACTTGGATTGCTATAGAACCAACGCACCACCTCTTTTGGATCTTCATAAGTAGCAGCCTGGTCATCGATTTCAGCCTTGATTTGATCCGCAGTAGCGGCCAAATTTTGCTTCTTAACCAAATCCGAAAGAATCAAGCCTAAGCGAACGCGTTTGGTAGCTTGTTCAGCAAAAATTTCCGGTGGAATTGGAGCGTCTTTTGCATTAGGTACACCGCGCTGCATTAAATCCTGACGAGCACCTTCAACCAAACGCTCTTGCTCTGAAGCAACTAAAGACTTGGGGACATCCAATTCACACAAAGTATTGAGCTTATCCATTACTTCATTCTTTAACAAAGAAGTAATTCGACGCTTAACTTCACGATCTAAATTTTCTTTTACTTCCGCACGCATTTTTGCAACGCCACCCTCTGTTACGCCCAGAGATAATGCAAATGCATCGTCAACTGCTGGTAAGTGAGCCCAATTTACTGCTTTTACAGTAATGGTGAATTCTGCTGTTTTACCTGCAACATCTTTACCGTGGTAGTCAGCTGGGAAGCTCAATGGAAAGGATTTGCTCTCGCCCACTTTGAGACCCAAGGTAGCAGCTTCAAATTCAGGCAACATGCGGCCTTCGCCTAAAACGTATTCGAAATTTTCAGCTTTGCCGCCAGCAAATTCAACGCCGTCAATCTTGCCAACAAAATCAATCACCACTTGGTCGCCACTTTGTGCAGCAGTGTTTGCACCGCCATCGCCATGAGCGCCGGCTTGGCCGCGAGCGTGATAGTGCACTTGCTGCTTACGCAATACATCTAGCGCACGATCAATTTCTGCCTCACCAATTTCAGTAGTGTATTTAGCAACCTCTGCTTTACTGAAGTCACCAATTTTTACTTCTGGTAACACTTCAAAGTAAGCGTCAAAAATAATTTTGTCTGCTTCGAGTTCGCTCTTTGGCTCAAGACGTGGTTGACCTGCCAAAGCTACGCCTTCTTTTTGAGCTAACTCATAAAAGAGTTCAGCAGCCTTGTCATATTGCAACTCAAAGTCCACTTGCATACCATGTTGTTTTTCAACGAGGTTCTTTGGAACTTTGCCTGGACGAAAGCCAGCCATTTTCATGGTCTTACCAACTTGTGCCAAACGGGCCTCACGCGCTTTTGCCAAATCGGCACGAGCGAATTCCAAAGTCATTTTGCGGCCCAAGGAACCTAAGTTTTCTATTTGCATAGCCATTCTCGTCTCTTAATTGAAGATCAGGATATGTGAAGCCCAAGCCCAAGTAGCAATCTTGTGGTGCGAGGAGGGGGACTCGAACCCCCACACCATTTCTGGCGTCAGGACCTAAACCTGGTGCGTCTACCAATTTCGCCATCCTCGCGAATTTCCGCAAACACTGCCAAGCTTAAACTTCACTCTAAAGACCGTAATTCTACAATGCTTAGGGTTTTAGAGGATCTTTTAGGCCTTGTAGAGCAAAGCCACGGCGTGGACGGCTATCCCCTCGCCTCTTCCAAGATGGCCAAGGGATTCGTTGGTTTTGGCCTTCAGATTGACGTGACTAGGGGTCACCGCCAAGTCGGCAGCAATACTTCTGACCATTTCAGGCAAAAAATCCGCCAATTTTGGCTTCTGGCAAATGATGGTGGCATCAACGTTACCAATCTGAAAGCCTGCTGCCTGAACCTTTTGAAGTGCTGCA
The DNA here is from genome assembly GCF_900096755.1 of Polynucleobacter necessarius. Taxonomy (NCBI): domain Bacteria; kingdom Pseudomonadati; phylum Pseudomonadota; class Betaproteobacteria; order Burkholderiales; family Burkholderiaceae; genus Polynucleobacter; species Polynucleobacter necessarius. Next base: position 1,493,908 of record NZ_LT615227.1, on the reverse strand, counting down.
CGCAGCAAGATGCGGCTATCCATACCCTTAAATTGTGGGTCAGTGTCAGGAAATAGCTGCCCTATATCGTTTAATCCTGCGGCTCCTAACAGTGCATCAGTTAAGGCATGCAACAAAGCGTCTGCATCTGAATGCCCTAGCAAGCCCTTTTCGTATGGAACATGAACTCCCCCAAGAATAAGCTTGCGCTCAGCCACCAGGGCGTGAACGTCATAACCCTGACCAATGCGAAATTGTGGGATATGTGTGTTCGATGTAGTCATATGCGTCTTTTTATTTACCAGTACTGCTTAAGAGCAGCTGCATTAAATCCCAATCTGCGGGATGGGTCACCTTGAAGTTTCGTGTTGCACCCTCAATAAGCAGGGGCTTAAATCCTGCCAGCTCCATTGCGCTTGCCTCATCAGTAACATCCTCCGCCTCCAGACGAATTGCATCCTCTAGGGTAGCATGTAATTTTTTTAAGGCAAACATTTGAGGGGTTTGGGCCTGCCACAAATGGTCGCGAGGAATGGTTTGCTCCACATGAGGCACATTGCCCGCCACCACAGAGTCGAGATCGGCCTTCTTTAATGTATCAGCCAAAGGAACTGCAAGCAAGCCGCCAGATTCAGAAGTGGTTACTGCTGAAATCAACTTTTCAATTAGCGCTGGAGTAATGCCAGGTCTGGCTGCATCATGAACCAAAACCCAATCATGAGGAGCGAGATCCGCCTTGAGCATTTCGGCCAAAGTATTGCGAACGGTTTCTTGACGTGTCGGTCCACCTGTAGGCAGAAAATAAATTGGCTTGCTGGCACTTGAAAAGCTTTGAAGAATTGGGTTGTTCATAAAACCTGGGCTAACGCCAATCCAGATGGACTCAATTAACGGGGATTGCAAAAAAGCCTCGATGGCATAAGCTAACATCGGCTTTCCAGCCAATTGCTGAAACTGCTTAGGTAGTTCACCGCCCAAGCGAGAGCCAGCTCCTGCAGTAGGCAGGAGAACATGGCATTTTGAGGCGGATGTGTTTGAAGAGCTCATGCCTGATTCTATAATGAGCACAGATGTCAGATGCATTAAATCTAGTACCCCCATACCCGCGCCACGGGCTGGGCAGCGCTTTACCTTTTCAGGGCTAGTTGGCTCCGCAGATGCCGCTTTAATAGCTCAAAATGCCCTACGCTATCGCAACCAATTTTCAGTCATGGTCATTTTCTGTGCCCAGCGCCTTCTGGAAGAAATTCCAGCATTTGCGCCGCAACTTAAAACAAGACTACTGCCTGACTGGGAGATACTTCCCTACGATCATTTTTCACCCCATCAAGACTTAGCATCCGAGCGACTTGCTACTCTTTATGAATTACTAAATGGCAGCTGCGACATTGTCTTGGTGCCGATCACTGCCGCACTACAGAGACTGGGGCCTCCAAGTTTTTTATCTGGCCATACCTTTTTCTTTAGGCAAGGCGACAAACTCAATGAGGCCGCTTTAAAACTCCAGCTCCAACAGGCTGGCTACGATCCCGTAAGCGCCGTAATGCGCCCAGGCGAATACAGCATTCGCGGCGGTTTGATTGACTTATTCCCCATGGGCTCAACATTGCCCTACCGTTTGGATTTATTCGGCGATGAAATTGAACAAATCAGAGCATTCGATCCCGATACCCAACGCAGTCTTTATCCAGTAAAAGAAGTACGCCTACTGCCAGGCCACGAGTTTCCTTTTGACGATGCTTCCCGCACTGCATTTAGAGGTCGTTGGCGCGAAGTATTCGAGGGCGATCCAACACGCTGCTCTATTTATAAGGATGTCAACTTAGGCATTCCTAGCGCAGGCATTGAATCCTACCTGCCTCTATTTTTTGAAGAGCGCTCAAACTTATTCGATTACTTCCCGCGCTCAGGTGACCCTGTCTGGCTTCTCAATATTGGCGATGCCGAAGAGGCCATTAAAGGGTTTTGGAAAGACACTGCTTCACGTTACGAATTTTTAAAGCATGATCTCGATAGGCCCATACTGCCGCCTAAAGAATTGTTCTTGGATGTAGATGAGTTTTTTAGCACGTCCAAACTATACGCTCGCCTCAATCTAGAAAAAGACTCCGTCGAAGCACCACAGTTTTTGCCAGTACCCGATATTGCAGTTCATCGCCGCGATGCAGACCCTATTAACCGTTTACGTCAATTGGTATCAACAGAAAAAGTACGCATACTGATTTGCTGTGACAGCGCTGGACGCAAAGAGTCTATTCGGCAATTGCTAGATGAAAGCAATTCCGTTGCCGGTCAGGACGGTAAACCTCTTTACCCCTTAAAGCCTGAAGGCTTTGATGGAATATCCGATTTCATTAAGAGTGATTCGTTATTTGGCCTAGTAACTGCTCCACTATTTAGTGGATTCTCTTGGCCAGCAGAAAACCTCATTCTCATCACTGAGGCTGAATTATTTACTACCACGGCACGTCAACGCCGTAAAGGCAAAGGTTCTGAGAGTGCCGATCCTGATATGCTGTTCAAGGATCTCTCTGAGCTAAAAATTGGTGATCCAGTGGTTCATGCAGAACATGGTATTGGACGTTATCAAGGCCTTGTATTGTTAAATTTGGCGCCGCCTAAAGAAGCCCCTATTTTTGAAGAGTTCTTGCATTTGCAATACGCAGGACAGGCTACTTTGTATGTTCCGGTTCAGCAACTGCAAATGGTCACTCGCTATGCAGGCTCCGATCCAGATTCAGCACCTTTACATCAACTTGGCTCTGGCCAGTGGGATAAGGCAAAACGCAAGGCGGCTCAACAAATCCGCGATATGGCTGCTGAGTTATTGGGACTTTATGCTGCTAGAGCAATTTGCAAGGGTCATGCTTTCGAATTTTCCGCACATGACTATGCTGCTTTTGCTGAAAGCTTTGGCTTTGAAGAAACCCCAGACCAAGCCAATGCAATTGCCGCCGTCATTGGCGATATGACCAGTGGCACTCCAATGGATCGCCTAGTTTGCGGAGATGTTGGCTTTGGAAAAACAGAGGTTGCACTGCGCGCTAGCTTTATAGCGGTGATGGGTGGCAAACAAGTTGCAATATTGGCTCCAACCACCCTGCTTGCCGAACAACACATTGCCGCCTGGAAAGACCGTTTTGCGGACTGGCCAGTTCGCATTGTTGAACTCTCACGCTTTAAAACTACTAAAGAGATTAATGCAGCACTAGAGGCTATTGCCAAAGGTGATGCGGACATCATTATTGGCACCCATAAACTTCTCTCAAAGGAAACTCAGTTTGCAAATTTAGGCCTGGTAATCGTGGACGAGGAGCACCGCTTTGGCGTTCGACAAAAAGATGCACTTAAGGCGTTGCGCGCTGAAGTTGATATCTTGACTCTGACGGCAACACCCATACCTAGAACATTGGGCATGGCCATGGAAGGTTTGCGAGAGTTCTCCATTATTGCCACCGCACCTCAAAAACGCTTGGCCATCAAAACATTTGTGCGGCGCGAAGGTGATGGCGTTATTCGCGAAGCAGTCCTGCGCGAAATTAAACGTGGCGGTCAGGTGTACTTCTTGCACAACGAAGTAGAAACTATTCAGAACCGCAAGCATGCGCTTCAAGAGTTAATTCCAGAAGCCAGAATTAGTGTTGCTCACGGTCAAATGCATGAGCGCGAACTCGAATCAGCAATGCGAGAATTTGTGACCCAACGCACTAATATTTTGTTGTGCACCACCATTATTGAAACGGGAATTGACGTTCCTACCGCCAATACCATCCATCATCATGCATCGCGCTGATAAATTTGGCTTGGCCCAGTTACATCAACTACGTGGTCGTGTAGGTTGCTCCCACCACCAAGGCCTATGCTTATCTCTTGGTCCCAGATCCCGAGGCTTTGAGCAAGCAAGCTCAATTGCGCCTAAACGCCATTCAAGCCATGGAAGAGTTAGGCTCTGGTTTTTACTTGGCCATGCATGACTTAGAGATCCGTGGTGCCGGTGAAGTTCTAGGCGATAAGCAGTCTGGTGAAATCCATGAAATTGGCTTTCAGCTTTATACCGAGATGCTAAATAGAGCCGTAAAGTCTTTACGCAGTGGCAAAGAACCAGACCTTCTTTCGCCACTACAGGCAACTACTGATGTAAACCTTGGTGTGCCTGCATTACTACCAGAGGATTACTGCCCTGACGTTCATGAGCGCCTATCTTTGTATAAGCGCTTTGCTGGCACAAATGATTTTTCTGAATTAATGGGCTTGCGAGAAGAATTAGTTGATCGTTTTGGGGATTTACCTGACCAAGCTAAATCTTTCTATGAAACCCATCGCTTGCGATTAGGGATGGTTGGTTTTGGTATTAAGAAGATTGATGCAACACCTGCATCTATACAAATTCAATTTATCCCCAATCCACCAATTGATCCAATGAAGATAATTCAACTCATTCAATCTTCCAAGCACATACAACTGAATGGCCAGGATAAGTTGAAGGTCCTCCCCCAGAAAGAACGTGAATTTGAGACGCTTGAACAACGCCTAGACGCCATTAGACAGATATTAAGGCGCTTAATTAAATGAGTCTGCGGTCTTAAGTTCCATGAAGTCTAAATAGTGTGAGCTTTACGATTATGATTAATACCATGTCACATCAAACACTAGTCGCCCTCTCCAGAGATCCAATTCCAGAAAAGATGGTTTTTGATCTAAAAAATCACGCCCTTAAATTTGGAGCATCTCTGCATACGGTCGGCGGGCAAATTAGCAGTGCCAGCTACTTCTCTGAACGATGGGATTGCGGCATCCATCTTGACACCGGCGCAAGAGAAGAGTTGCGCTCCATAAGCTCTCGATTTAATGTCGATCTATGTTTTTTAAAGGCTGGACTCAATACGCCAGACATTCAAGTGCTTGCGATGGACATGGACTCTACATTAATCAATATTGAATGTATTGATGAGATTGCCGACTTCACTGGTAAGAAAGCTGCTGTCGCACAAATTACCGAAGCAACCATGCGCGGCGAAATCAAAGACTTCAAAGAGAGTTTGCGCAGACGTGTTGCCTTATTAGAAGGTGTGCAAGCGGACGCACTTGAAGCGGTGTATCGCGAACGTCTTCGCCCAAACCCTGGTGCAGCGGAGCTATTGGCAGGTGCCCATGCGCGTGGAATTTATACCCTCCTAGTGTCCGGCGGCTTCACCTTCTTTACGGAAAAGCTGCGCGAGAAATTTGGGTTGAAGCAAACTCAAGCCAATACATTAGAAATTATTGACGGCAAACTCACGGGTAAAGTGCTTGACGATATTGTGGATGGCGCAGCAAAAGCAGCGCATCTTGATGCTGCTTGCTTAACGCTGGGTTGCACCAAGGCTAGAGCTATTACCATGGGTGATGGCGCAAACGACCTCATCATGATGAATGGTTCAGGCATTAGCGTTGCCTATCAAGCCAAACCCGTAGTTAAAGAAAAAGCCGACGCGGCTTTTGACCATGTCGGCTTAGATGCTGCTTTACTACTGATCTCTTAAGCAGTAGCTCAAGAGATCCCTCGTAAGTATTGCGTAGCGCTTACATGCGCTCGAAAATCGTAGCGATGCCTTGACCACCGCCGATACACATCGTTACTAAAGCATATTTGCCTTGAACGCGTTGTAATTCGTGAATGGCTTTGGTTGCAATCGCTGCACCAGAGCAACCGATTGGGTGACCCAATGCAATCGCACCGCCGTTTACGTTAGTTTTGGCTGGATCTAAGCCCAAACCTTTAGTCACTGCCAATGCTTGTGCAGCAAAGGCTTCGTTAGACTCGATCACGTCCATTTGATCCAATTTCAGACCAGCACGCTCAAGCGCAAGCTTAGTAGCTGGGATTGGGCCTTCGCCCATGATGTGGTTTGGCACGCCAGCAATTGCGTATGACACCAAATGCGCGATAGGCTTGTGACCAGCTTTCTTAGCTGTCTCAGCATCAGCCAAAACAAAGAATGCAGCACCATCATTGATGCCTGATGCGTTACCAGCGGTAACAGATCCACCCTCTTTTTTAAATACAGCCTTCATCTTGCCCAATGTTTCCATTGTGGTGTCTGGCTTGCAATGTTCGTCAGTATCAAACACCACATCACCCTTGCGAGATTTAATGGTGATTGGAACGATCTGTGACTTAAAGCGACCTTCTTTAATAGCATTGGCCGCGCGACGATGAGATTCAACAGCGAGCGCATCTTGCTCTTCGCGAGTAAATTTCCATTTTTCTACAAGGTTCTCAGCAGTAACACCCATATGACCAACGCCAAATGGATCGGTCAATACTGAAACCATCAAGTCGATCATTTTGGTATCGCCCATACGTGCACCGCTGCGCATTGCCGGTGAACCGTACATACCGCGAGACATTACCTCAACACCGCCACCAATACCGTAATCGCAATCACCAAGCATGATTTGTTGAGCGGTGGTCACAATGGCTTGTAAGCCTGAGCTGCATAGTCTATTGAGGGCCATTGCAACAGATTCCATTGGAAGGCCAGCCTGAATAGAAGCAACGCGCGCGACATAAGCGTAACGATTGTCTGTAGGGATAGTATTGCCTACAGTTACATAATTAATGAGTGCTGGATCTACACCAGAGCGAGTTACCGCTTCTTTCATCACAATGCCACCAAGCTCAGATGGCTCAAAACTACTGAGTGAACCATTAAAGGCGCCGATTGCGGAACGAACTGCGCTTAAGACAACGACATCACGACTCATATCAACCCCCTTAGCTTTGCCTAAAAATTAGGCTAAATTGGTACTACTTACATGCTGATTAAATCAACCAACTAGTAGTTTTATTCGATTCGTCAAGTTTCGGCTATTAGGTCATGCCCTTGGGAGCTAATAACAGTAGCGCGGATAATTTCCCCGGTCCGGTAGCGTTTAGAGGGCTTACTAGGTGGCAAAACCCTCACTAAACCATCAATTTCAGGGGCATTGCCGATAGTTCTGCCAATTCCGCCAGCCTCGTCTACGCGATCAATCAGGATTTGAACGCGTTTACCCACCTTTTTAGCGAGGCGTTTTATAGAGATCTCTTCGGCCTTAGCCATAAATCGTGCGCGACGCTCTTCACGTATTACATTAGGAACGGGGTTATCCAATTGATTCGCAAGAGCACCCTCGACTGGCGAATATGCAAAACAACCAGCACGATCAATTTGCGCCTCGTCCAAGAAGTTCAAAAGATATTCGAATTCTTCCTCTGTCTCACCAGGGAATCCCGCCATAAAGGTGCTGCGAATCACCAAATCTGGACAAGCTGCGCGCCAAGCCAAAATACGTTCTAAATTTTTCTCGCCACTAGCCGGACGCTTCATTCTTTTAAGTACATCTGGGTGGGCATGCTGCAGGGGAATATCTAAATAAGGCAACACACCATGCTCAGAAAACTCGGCCATGAGTGGCAACACGTCGTCTACATGCGGATAGGGATTAAACATAATGCAGTCGAACCCAGGCCTGATGCTCACGAGCGATTTGATTTAAGGCATTTACCAAGTCAAACATTTTGGTTTTAACTGGCTTGCCATCCCAAAATCCAGTGCGGTATTGAATATCTACGCCGTATGCACTGGTGTCTTGAGAAACAACTAATAATTCTTTTACACCAGATTCAAATAAACGCTTTGCCTCTAGCAAAACTTCGCCAATCGGACGAGAGACTAAATCGCCGCGTAAATTTGAGATGATGCAAAACGTACAGCGATGGTTACAGCCTTCAGAAATTTTGAGATAAGCGTAGTGCTTAGGCGTTAACTTCACGCCGGCTGGTGGAACTAAATCAGTGAATGGGTCATGTGGTTTCGGCAAATGCAGGTGAATCGCCTGCATATCCTCATCGGTGGCGTGAGGCCCTGTAACAGCAAGGACTTTCGGGTGAATACTTTGAATAAGATCAGAGCCGTCAGCATTTTTCCTGGCCCCTAAACAACCGGTAACAATAACCTTGCCATTCTCTGCAAGCGCTTCACCGATGGCGGAAAGACTTTCTTCAACTGCTGAATCAATAAAGCCACATGTGTTGACAACCACAAGATCTGCGTCAGAATAATCCTTAGCGGTTTCATACCCTTCCGCACTTAACTGCGTCAGAATAAGTTCAGAATCTACAAGCGCCTTAGGGCACCCCAAGGATACAAAACCAATTTTTCCTGCCACAACTATTCTTTTTCTGTCTTATTGGGTTGTGGGGTAAATGGGAAATTGCCGCCAAACATGTTTTGTGGGTTTTGCATTTGCTCTTGCATCTTCACAAATAGATCTTTGCTTTGCTCCATGTAATTCCCCATCAAACCTTGCATGAGGGGGTTTTGCAGATTGAGCATTTGTGACCAGGCCTCAGGAGTACTACCAGCACCTAAGCCCTTAGTTTGGTCGCCAAGCTTGTTATGGATATCCACAAAAGACTGCATAGTCTTTTCCAGATAATTTCCCATCAAACCTTGCATTGAGTTTCCGTAGAAGCGAATGATTTGGGAAAGCATTTGAGATGAGAATACCGGCGCTCCGCCAGCCTCTTCTTCAAGAATAATTTGCAACAGAATATTGCGAGTTAAGTCTTCATCGGTTTTTGCATCAACCACTTTGAATTCTTCGTTCGCCATCACCAAGCCCTTGATGTCTGACAAGGTAACGTAGGTGCTAGTCTGGGTGTCGTAGAGACGACGATTCGGATACTTCTTGATGAGTCGATCTTCACCAACTCGTTTTGTGCGGGTAGCCATGTTTTTCCTTACTCTTTACTGCAACGCAACATCAGCATAGTTTATCTCTTGTTTGACCAATAGGTAAATATGCTGAGTTGCGCACTTCCACTACATCAAAATTGCTGCGATGCAATATTAACCAGTATGAATACCACCGTTTAATGAGAAGTCTGCACCAGTTGCATAGCCGCCATCATCGGATGCGATCCAACAGCAGATAGAAGCGATTTCTTCTGGGGTACCCAAACGCTTCACAGGAATGCCAGAAACAATCTTTTCAAGGACATCCTCACGAATTGCTTTAACCATGTCGGTACCGATATAGCCTGGAGAAACGGTATTCACGGTCACACCCTTAGTCGCCACTTCTTGAGCCAAAGCCATGGTGAATCCATGTAAGCCAGCTTTTGCCGTTGAATAGTTTGCTTGGCCAAATTGACCTTTTTGACCATTCACGGAAGAGATATTGATGATGCGACCCCAGTTGTTCTCAACCATGCCATCAATAACTTGCTTGGTTACGTTAAACAATGAGTTTAGGTTCGTATCAATCACCGCTTTCCAAGCATCTGGAGTCATTTTGCGGAAAACGCTATCACGGGTAATGCCAGCGTTGTTTACCAAAACATCTACGCGACCCACTTCAGCTTTAACCTTTTCAAAGGCGGCAACCGTACTATCCCAATCAGACACATTACCTTCAGAGGCAATAAAGTCATAACCCAGAGCCTTTTGCTCGCCGAGCCAGCGGTCTTTACGGGGTGAGTTTGGGCCACAGCCAGCAATGACCTTAAAACCATCTTTTGCTAAGCGTTGGCAAATAGCGGTACCAATACCACCCATTCCACCTGTTACGTATGCGACTTTTTGAGACATTACTTTCCCCTTGTAAAAACCTTCGTTAAATATTGATTTGTTTAAGCTGCTTTTTCTTTGACGTACACACCTGGTGCAGCTTCCATTTTTTTGTATTTGGCATTACCAAATGTATTGCTTGCCGGCTTCTTCTCGCCAGCAAATTGCTCCAACCATTTTGTATAGTTCGGCCACCAGCTACCCGGTATTTGAGTAGCGCCCTCAAGCCATTCCTGTGCTGTAGGGGCGATTTTGTTGTTCTCAAAGTAGTAGCGCTTATTTTTTGCCGGCGGATTAATCACCCCGGCGATGTGACCTGATGCTCCCAACACAAAGCGATTCTTACCCTTAAGAATGTGAGTCGATTCATATGCTGACTGCCAAGGAACAATGTGATCCTCTTGAGATGCATAAAGATATGCTGGACATTGAATCTTGCCCAGATCAATTTTTTTACCGCAAATTTTGACTTTGCCCGGCTTGACTAAATCGTTTTGTAAATACGTATGGCGCAAGTACCAGCAATACATATTTCCAGGTAAGTTGGTGGAATCGCCATTCCAGTAAAGCAAATCAAATGGAGGCGGAGAATTGCCTTTCAGGTAATTCTCAACAATGTAGTTCCACACCAAATCATTTGGACGCAGGAAAGAGAAGGTATTGCCTAGATCAAGCCCAGACATCATGCCGTACTTGCCGTACTTGCCACCAATCGAATTCTCACGCATCTCAACCATGCCTTCATCAATGAAGACATCCAAGATACCGGTGTTCGTGAAATCCAATAAGGTCGTGAATAAGGTCAAGCTAGCAGCTGGATGCTCATCCTTTGCGGCTAGGACAGCCAAGGCCGAGGTGGTCAAGGTTCCACCCACACAGAAGCCTAGGATATTGAGCTGATCAACGTTGCCGATATCTTTGACCACTTCAATTGCCTTGATAACACCCTTGCCTACGTAGTCATCCCAGCTTACTTCTGCCATCGATGCGTCAGGGTTCTTCCACGAAACCAAGAAGACTGTATGCCCTTGACTAACCATGTGACGCACCACGGAATTATCTGGCTGCAAATCCAAAATGTAATATTTATTGATGCATGGCGGCACCATTAAATAAGGGCGCTCAAATACATTTTCCGTCAGCGGCGTGTATTGAATTAATTCAAATAAGTCATTGCGAAATACGACATGACCTTCTGTGGTCGCAATATTCTTGCCAACCTCAAATGCAGTTTCATCGGTAATCGAAACTTTGCCCTTCTTCATATCGCCAAGAAGATTAACAATGCCCTTCTGAATAGATTGACCTTGAGTGCTAATAATGTTTTCCAAAACCTCCGGATTGGTTGCAATGAAGTTGGATGGAGAAAGCGCATCTATCATTTGCTCGGTCGTAAACAAAATCTTTTGTTTAGACTTTTCATCTGTATCTACCGCTCCAGCAAGAGCCATCAGATGTTTTGAATTGAGTAAGTATGTGGCGGCAATCACCTTGCTCCAAGATGAGTGCCATGCTTTACCAGCAAAGCGACGGTCTTTTACCTCGATTGCTTCTGGGTTTGTAGCGATATGGGCTAGCTCGGCAAAATATTCTTTTTGAATTTCAGCCAAACGCTCTGGTGGAATTAGTGCCATATGGTGCGGCGCCAAAGAAGGCGTTGCACCGGTATTCATGCCTGCAAACATAATGATCTCTTTTAGTTATTAGAGACATTCTCCATGCATACCGTATATAGGGTTATACGCAATAACCCCTAGCTGTAGGGCTAAGCTAGGGGTTACCCGCACATAAATTGCGGCGAACTATTTGGCAATCCAAATGAATGAGGCAAATCGACCAGCTTTTCCATCTCGGCGATAGGAAAAGAACTCTTGCCCCTCTTTTACGGTGCATCGATCTCCACCATAGATGGTTTGAATCCCCAACGCAGATAATCGGTCTCGCGCCAATTGATAGATGTTTGCAAGGTATTTTCCGGATTTACCCGCAATTGGACTAAAAGCCGAAACAGACATCGGGACATCTAGTCCCTCAAATGCCTTCACAACATCTTCGCCAACCTCAAAAGACTCGGGGCCAATTGCTGGACCAAGCCAAGCGATGATGTCTTTTGCAAGCAATCGATCTGAAAGCGTGCACATTTGATCAACTGTATTTTTAATCACGCCAGCACTAAGGCCGCGCCATCCAGCATGCGCCGCACCAATAACAGCGCCATCTTTGCTTGCAAGCAATACCGGTAAACAGTCAGCAGTCAAGATTGCCAAAACTTCGCCTGGAATATTGGTCACTGCAGCGTCAGCAGAAATTGGGGCGCTAGCGTACTCACGACTTTTTGGAGTGCTCACTACAGTACTGTGCGTTTGCGCCAACCAAATTGGCTTGGATGGTAAGTGAGTTGCAATTAATGCCCTATTTTCGAAAACACTTTTTGGATCATCCTCAACATGATCACCAAGATTGAGGGAGTCATAGGGAGCGTTGCTTACACCGCCAGATCTGGTTGTTACAAATGCGTGAATATTTTGAGGGGCAGTCCATTGAGGCGTAATCAAGTTCACGATTGACGCTCATTTTGAATCGAATTAAGAAGCGCCTGCTCCTGTGGCAAAGTCTCCAGACCCAAAGCCACCTGAGGCATAAGATCCATTAAATCTTGAGGCGGCAAACGAAACCACGTCATTAAGTCATTGCTCGCCGGATGCTGCAGCGTTAATGCAAAAGCATGAAGCGCCTGCCTTTCGAATGGCAATGACTTTGCAGCTCCCGGGGTCTTCTTTCGATAGACCGGATCACCAAGCAATGGAAAGCCAAGCGATTCAAGATGCACTCGAATCTGATGGGTGCGACCCGTTTCTAATCGACACTCCAATAAAGCAACTGGACTTTCCAAGAAGGCGCCTTTTGCAAGACGGCGAAATAGCGTTGCCGCCGGCTTACCTTGAGGACTGCCTGCAGCCATCTTTAAACGATCGCGCTGATCACGACCAACAGATGCCAAAACTTTTCCCTGGCTTGGGGCATCACCCCAGACCCAGGCTAAATATCTACGCCCTACTGTTCTTTCTTGGAGTTGCCTAACCAATAATGTTTGAGCCTGAGCAGTACGAGTAACCACCATCAATCCAGACGTATCTTTATCTAGTCGGTGCACAATGCCGGCGCGCGGTAAAAGCTTTAACTCCGGATAATGAAATAGCAGTCCATTTAATAGCGTTCCCGCCCAGTTTCCTGCGGCAGGGTGAACAACTAACCCAGGAGGCTTGTTCACGACAATGATGGAGTCGTCCTCATAAACCACATCCAAAGGGATGTTTTCTGGGCTAAAAGCGTATTGCTCTGGCATTTCCTGTGGAAACACCTTAATACTCTCGCCTCCATGCAGTAAATAGCGGGCTTTTGTGACCTTTCCATCGACCATGACGGCGCCGGCCTCTACCCAAGACTTGAATCGGTTTCTCGAATAATCAGTCAAGGAACCCGCCAGCACCTTGTCCAGGCGTTCACCAGCCATGTCCAGGGGAATTTCCAGGGAGATGAAGTCCTCATCATCGATATAATCAATGGGATTCGATTCAGGAGTTTGCGGCAATGCCACGCTTAGAAAGCCTTTCAGTTATGTCCGACGTAATATCAGACGCCAGTTTAAGGCTTACCGGGAAACACTCCCCACAAAAATCTGCACCCCTTTTCGGCTTGCGCTCTATCGCCCTGCCTTTGAGCCTCTTTGCAGCCCTAATCATTCTTAGTGGATGTGCAGGCAGTGAGGGTCAAAAAGATGACACTGATATTTGGTCAGAAACAAGATTGTATTCAGAAGCGACAGACAAATTAAATGATGCCGACTTTGCGAAGTGCGGTAAGTACTTTGATAAATTAGAAGCTCGTTTTCCATTTGGCCCCTATTCTCAGCAAGCACAAATTAATGCAGCTTATTGCTACTGGAAAGCTCAAGAACAAACTCAAGCATTGGTTGCTATTGATCGCTTTATTAAATTGCATCAAGGTAGCCCAACACTAGATTACGCCTACTACCTCAAAGCACTCATTACTTTTAATGATGATTTGGGATGGCTTGGAAAGTTCACTGGTCAAGATTTAAGTGAGCGCGACCCAAAGGCTGCTAAGGAAGCATTCGAATCTTTCAAGACTGTTGTAGAGCGCTTTCCAGACAGCAAATATGCGCCTGATTCACTAGATCGCATGCGCTATATCGTGAACTCTTTAGCTGAAGCTGACGTGATTGTGGCGCGCTTTTACTACCAACGCGGTGCATACTTGGCTGCAGCCAATCGTGCCCAACTAGTAATCCGAGACTATGATCGCGCTCCTGCTGTAGAAGAGGCGCTTTATATCCTAACAAAGTCTTATGAAAAGTTAGGCATGGTAGACCTTAGCAATGATGCCGCTCGCGTATTTAAGTTGAACTTCCCAGACAGTCAAATGTTGCTCACTGGCCAAAGGGTTCAGAAGGAGCGTAGATGGTGGCAGCTCTGGAATAAGTAAGAACTGCACAGCAATTACAAAAAACCCTCCAATATTTGGAGGGTTTTTTTATCTCACTTTTGCTTGATGTCTTTTGTCTTTCGCTATTTAATCGCCACCGGCACGCGTGGTGCCACTGCACAAAGCAATTCGTAGCCGATCGTATCGCTCAGACGAGCTACCTCGTCAACGGGAACCCTATCCCCCCAAAGTTCAACGGTAGTGCCAATACGTGCATTTGGCGCATTGCGCAGATCAATAGTCAGCATATCCATAGAAACGCGACCTACGATTGGGCAAATCATCCCCTCACCCGATTTGGTGGCTGAATCTACCCAAACAGGCGTGCCATCTTTTGCTTGTCTTGGATAGCCATCAGCGTAACCACAGGCAACAATACCAATACGCATAGATTCTGGAGCCTCATAGCGACCGCCATATCCGATGCGATCACCCTTCTTTAATTCCTGAATATCAATAATCTCGCTACCCAATTGCATTACCGCTTTTAGATGAGCATTCTCAATATCCGCAAATAAACCTGTGGGTGATGCTCCATAAAGCATGATTCCAGGCCGTACCCAGTCACCTAGAGCATTGCGATGCCAAAGTATTGCCGCTGAATTTGCCAGTGAAGTAGCGCCATCCAAACCAGTAATCGTTTGATCAAATAATTCCTGCTGACAGCCAACAGACGGTTGGCGGTCTATCTGATCGGCATTTGCAAAATGTGTCATGTGATGCATATGACAACCAGCAGCATGTAAGCGATGAAAGGCTGTTCTGTAAACCTCTGGCTTAAAGCCCAGTCGATTCATGCCAGTGTTCATCTTCAGAAAAACATTAAATGTCTTATGGTCTTTGGCTTCAAATTTTTCCAGCCATTCAAGCTGAGCGTCGCAATGGACTACGAGATCGCAGGCCAACTCTCTAGCCAATGCCAATTCATTTTCATGAAATAAACCCTCTAAAAGCAGAATTCGGCCCTGCCAGCCATGTTCCCGCAACCAAACAGCATCCTGAATATCCAACAAGGCAAAACCGTCGGTTGAGACAAGTCCCTTTAGGGCCGCATCAAAACAATGCCCATAGGCCCTAGCCTTAATTACCGACCAAATCTTAGATTGGGGCGCCAACTCCCGAACTCTGCTTAAATTATGTCGAAAGGCCTCAGTGTGAATAGATGCCAAAATGGGTCTATTTATCAAGCCATTAGCCGTTGTGCCCATATTCACCCCTTCTTTCATGCTTTAATTACATTAATGACTAGATTGTACGAATGAACCGTAGCTTTTACATCATTATGGCGGCGCAATTTTTTTCGTCGCTTGCTGATAATGCTCTGCTGATCGCAGCAATTGCCCTCCTGGCCCAGCTCCATGCCCCGGCCTGGATGACTCCTTTACTCAAATTATTCTTCGTATTGTCCTATGTTTTGCTGGCCGCCTTTGTAGGCGCCTTTGCTGATTCCCGCCCAAAAGGGAACGTCATGTTCATTACCAACACCATCAAGTTCGTTGGCTGTGTAGCGATGCCATTTGGGGGTCACCCACTTCTGTCTTATGCGATTGTTGGTTTGGGCGCGGCAGCATACTCCCCGGCCAAGTACGGAATCCTGACTGAGTTATTGCCGCCAGAAAAATTGGTTGCAGCTAATGGCTGGATTGAGGGTCTTACAGTTGGCTCAATCATTTTGGGAACTGTCCTTGGTGGCGTATTGATCAGTAGCACGGTTTCGCACAGCCTATTGGCGTTGGATATTCCAACTTTAGATACCGGAATTGATACTCCCGCCGAATCCGCCATCCTCATCATCATGATGATTTATGTTGTTGCCGCTCTGATTAATCTAAAGATTCCGGATACTGGAGCTCGCTACGCATCCCAAAAAACCAACCCAATTGAGTTGGTAAAAGATTTTGCTGTTTGCTTTAAAACACTTTGGGATGATCGCTTAGGTCAAATCTCACTAGCAGTTACCACCTTATTTTGGGGTGCGGGCGCTACTCTCCAATTTATTGTGATTAAGTGGGCTCAAGTTGCGCTCCATATGAATCTATCTCAGGGCGCTATTCTGCAGGCTATCTCTGCCGTTGGCGTTGCTGGCGGCGCCGTCTATGCCGCATGGCGTATACCTTTGCGCAAATCGCTAAATGTTCTCCCATACGGCATTGCCATGGGAATAGTAGTGTGTGTAATGGCCATTTACAACTCTGACATGCTTCCTGATATGGCAATATTTACGATCGGGAAAATGCATATCTCCCTTAACTTATTGCCAGCGTATCTCTTATTGATATTGGTTGGGTGGTTGGCAGGTTATTTTGTGGTGCCGATGAATGCCCTATTACAGCATCGCGGTCACGTATTGATGTCGGCGGGCCACTCTATTGCCGCGCAAAACTTTAATGAAAATATTTCTGTATTGATGATGCTCTTGATTTACTCTATGCTCATCTGGCTTGATGTGCCAATTCAATTTGTAATTGTTGGCTTTGGCGTTGCAGTCAGCCTCATCATGTGGCTTGTGATTAAACGTCATGCCAAAAATCAAGCGGAGTATGACTCCATGCACCTCATCGGCGAGCACAAACACTAATTCAAAAAATTAGATGTTTTGCAGAACAGATTTAGCCAGCAATAAATCCTGCCAAAGTAATGCCTTTTCATTTGGCTTGCCAATTGCCTGATTTAGATCAAATGAGGCAATGACGGGTATCTCATCATCATTTCCAGTGTTGAGCGCCAGAACTGTCTCGCGCAGCTGAGGCAACGCATCTCGCTCGCCAGTAATCTTCTGCGCAACAGGTCCACCAAAAGCAAACGCAACAACTGGCATGCCATTTTCCGGCGCAATAATTTGATGCAAAGGATCTGAAGCATTTTTCCAGGACCATTCACTAGGACTCAAACCTAAGACACGAATCATGTTTTGAAATAGCACTTGGGCGTCTCCCTGAGGTTTTTGCCCAAAAAATAGCCACCCACCTTGAGGTGCGCGTTCTGAAGAGGGGGCTTGCTGAGTTGTCTTATCTTCAGCAATAGCGCTTACTGACGAGGCCGCAGATGCCTGCCGGAGCTGGTCACGCGACGACCACTCTGTAATGCCCATCTCTTTAAGGAATTCGGAATTGCTCATGACTCTAGCTTAATCGATTTAGCCATCACAATGGCATCCTCCCGCGAACCCGTCTCTGGGTTATGTGGGTAGTAACTCTTACGCAAGCCAATCTGCTCATACCCCAAAGACTGATACAGACCAAGTGCCGCAAGATTGGAGGGTCTTACCTCCAAGATGATTCGAGGAATGTTTTGCTGCGCCGATACTCCCTCTATTGCAGACATTATTCGTTTACCCAAGCCCAGTTTTCGCAATTTAGGAGAAACGGTAATGTTCAGAAGATGTAGCTCATCTACCGCCGGGAATAACACACAGTAAGCCCACAAAATGGCAGGATCAAGATAGGACCCTTTTACCATTTGATCGACCTGAGGGCGAATGCAATACGCCCAATGACCAGCAGCCAAGGAGTCTGAAAAGTTTCCTTTTGTCCATGGATGTAGATGTGACACACCCTCAATCTCCAATACGGAATCTATGTCTGGGGCTTGCATTGGCAAAAAGGAGAGTTCTGCTACGCCCTCAACGGCAGATTGATTGGGCATTACTTAAATGCCCCCATACGCTCGACCGTAGTCAAAGCAACCTTATCGCGAATATAGAGCAGCTCAAGATCGTGAACATCACAAGAGCGGCCCTCTTGTTGCATTTGAATGGCAACATCCAAAATGCCTATTGCAGATATCGTTATGTCTGCATCCGTAGCAATCAAGTCAGCAGATGGTTTTTTTGCTTGCAATACTCTTTCGCCATATTCTTTAATGGCACTACCAGCCAAATATTGAATGTCAGTCAGATCCATGTCCTCGGGCTTTGATAAATGGATATTACCTATACGAACAGGTAATTGTTGTTCGCACTTTTCGTACTTGGCCCAATAGACTTCATCCATGCGGGCATCGACCGCAATCATGAAATGCTTGGGATTTATTTTTTGAAAGGCCGGGGTTTGAATTACTTGGGCGGCTATAGCATCCAAGCTAGCCACTGGGATTACTGGCAAGCGCTGGGATATAGCCAACCCCTGCGCCGCTGCAACTCCTAAACGAACGCCAGTAAAGGCGCCAGGACCAATCCCAACAGCGATCGCGTCTAGCTCGCCTAATTTGAAGTTTGAGGCCTCTAACATTGCCTCTACCCAAGGCAAAAGCAATTGGCTAGCGCCAGCCGTCACTGCTTCATGACGGAAAGTGGGCTCCTGCCCATTTAAAGATAAAGCCACCGAACACCACGCTGATGAGGTGTCGATGGCCAGGATATTTGCCAATTACAGATGTATAAAGCCAAATTATGAACTTAAACCAGCAATCACTTCTGGAGGAGCCTGAACCAGCTCAATCAAGACGCCTTCGCCACTAACTGGAAACTCGTCATTGCCTTTTGGATGAACAAAAGTAATGTCGTAACCTGCAGCACCCTTGCGAATGCCACCAGGAGCAAATCGCAGACCATTTGCAGCGAGCCATTCAACCGCTTTAGGAAGATCATCTACCCATAAGCCGATGTGGTTCAAAGGAGTTTGGTGGACTGCAGGCTTTTTTTCGATATCAAAAGGCTGCATGAGATCAACCTCAATCTCATGGGCACCAGAACCAATAGCGCAAATGTCTTCATCGACGTTTTCACGCTCAGAAACAAATGTGCTCTTGTATTCAAAACCGAGCATATCAACCCATAATTTCTTGAGTCGATCTTTGCTTTCACCGCCAATAGCGATTTGTTGTATTCCCAATATCTTGAATGGCTTAGCGCTCATCATCAATCCTTATTCAAAACGAATGATTAATTGATCTACAGCCAAGCTATCGCCTTCTTTAGCGCAGATTTCAGCAACAACGCCATCCTGCATTGCAGAAAGTGTGTTTTCCATCTTCATCGCTTCAATCGAGGCTAGCTTTTGACCAGCGGTAACCGCTTCGCCAACCTTAACCGCAATCTTGGTCAACAAGCCCGGCATTGGTGACATCACCAACTTGGATGTATCAGGCGGTAACTTCACGGGCATGCGACGCTGTAGCTCAGCACCCAATGGGCTCAGAACCATACATTCAAAATTAGCGCCATCCAAGATTAATTCATAGCGCACGCCTCGACGTTCAACCTGAGCCGTGATCTTATGAGTGCCGTTGATAGTTGCATTTAAGCAAGTCTGACCAGGGCGCCAATCGCTGACGATGTCATAACGACTTACGCCATCAGCCTCTTCGAGGTATACAGAATAAATGCTATCTTTGAGCTCAACACGGATAGGCACTTCAATCGGATCGCTCATTGAGCCAGATTTTTTACCGGTAACCACTACAAACTTCTTACCAATAATCATCTCGTGACCAGCCAATTGGCCATCAATCATTTGAATATGCTGGAGATAGCGATAGCGCATAAATGCAGCTAATGCAGCCAAACGCTTTGGATCGGCCGGCTGTACAGAATCCTTCTTAAAGCCTTCTGGATACTCTTCAGCAATAAAGCCGGTAGTGAAATCGCCATTCACAAATCGTGGATGCTGTAACAAAGCCGCTTGGAAAGGAATGTTGGAGTGAATTCCGCGAATCACAAAATCATTTAAAGCTGCACGCATCTTCTCGATGGCTTCGGTACGGTCTTTTCCATGAACAATCAACTTAGCGATCATGGAGTCGTAGTACATCGGGATCTCGCCACCCTCATATACGCCAGTATCAACGCGTACGCCATTAATAGACTCTGGTGGACGGTATTTAACAAGACGGCCTGTTGATGGCAAGAAGTTGCGGAATGGATCATCCGCGTTAATACGGCACTCCATAGACCAACCATCAAGCTTTACATCTTCTTGCTTAAATGCCAACTTTTCACCGGCGGCAACGCGAATCATTTGCTCAACTAAGTCCAAGCCAGTAATAGATTCTGTAACCGGATGCTCTACCTGTAAGCGAGTGTTCATTTCTAGGAAGTAGAAAGACTTATCCTTGCCAACCACGAATTCCACAGTACCTGCAGATTGGTAATTCACTGCTTTAGCCAAAGCAACGGCTTGTTCGCCCATGGCTTTGCGAGTTGCTGGATCAATGAATGGTGATGGCGCCTCTTCAATCACCTTTTGGTGGCGTCGCTGAATCGAGCAATCGCGTTCGTTTAGGTAAACCACATTGCCATGAGAGTCGCCCAGAACTTGGATCTCAATATGACGTGGGCCCTCAACGAACTTCTCGATAAAGATACGATCATCGCCAAAGCTATTCATCGCTTCGGTTTTACAAGCAGCAAATCCTTCGGCCGCCTCTTTGTCATTAAAAGCTACGCGCAAGCCTTTGCCGCCACCGCCTGCAGATGCTTTAATCATCACAGGGTAACCAATACCTTGAGCAATCTTAACGGCCTCTTCATTGGTATCAATAGCTTCGTTGTAACCAGGAATGGTATTGACCTTGGCTTCTAAAGCAAGCTTCTTAGAGGCAATCTTGTCACCCATCGCTGCGATGGATTGATGTTTAGGCCCAATAAATACAATGCCCTCTTCCTCGCAACGCTTAGCAAACTGTTCGTTCTCAGACAGGAATCCACAACCAGGATGAACTGCCTCAGCACCGGTATCTTTGCAAGCCTGAATGATTCTATCCATTACGAGATAGGATTCACGCGAAGGCGCAGGCCCAATGCAGACCGCTTCATCTGCGAGCTGTACGTGGCGCGCCTCTTTATCCGCCTCTGAATATACGGCAACCGTTTTGATGCCCATCTTTTTAGCGGTCATCATTACACGGCAAGCAATCTCGCCGCGGTTAGCAATCAAAATTTTTTTAAACATTTTCGTAGTCATAATTTGTCAGCGCCTTTACAGAGGAATGTTGCCGTGTTTACGCGCAGGATTCTTCAAGTCTTTATCTTTGAGCATTGCTAGTGAACGAGCAATGCGCTTGCGGGTTTCGTGCGGAAGAATGACGTCATCAATATAGCCACGACGCCCAGCCACGAATGGGTTGGCAAACTTAGATTTGTACTCTGCTTCACGTGCCGCAATCTTCTCAGGATCAGACTTTTCTTCACGGAAGATAATTTCCACCGCGCCTTTAGGTCCCATCACAGCAATTTCTGCTGAAGGCCATGCAAAGTTCACGTCGCCGCGTAAGTGCTTAGAAGCCATCACGTCATAAGCACCACCGTATGCTTTACGGGTAATAAGGGTAACCTTAGGCACTGTGCAATCAGCATATGCATAAAGCAACTTAGCGCCATGTTTAATGATGCCGCCGTATTCTTGAGCTGTACCCGGCATAAATCCAGGGACGTCCACCAATGTCACTACTGGAATATTGAAAGCATCACAGAAACGCACAAAACGCGCTGCTTTAATAGAAGCCTTAATGTCTAAACAACCAGCTAGTACTAATGGCTGATTCGCAACGATACCGATTGAGCGGCCTTCCATGCGCGCAAAACCAATCACAATATTTTTTGCGTAATCAGGCTGCAATTCGAAGAACTCACCATCGTCCACAATCTTCTCAATCAACTCTTTCATGTTGTATGGTTGATTTGGATTGGATGGGACTAATGTGTCTAATGAGAAATCTGGCTCTTCTGTGCGATTTGCACCTTTAATCAACGGTGGTTTTTCGCGATTAGAGAGCGGCAAGTAGTTGAAGAAGCGACGCAACATCATGATTGCGTCAACATCGTTATCAAATGCTAAGTCACACACACCAGAAACAGTTGAATGCGTTACCGCACCACCCAATTCTTCAGCAGTAACATCCTCATGAGTAACCGTCTTTACCACTTCAGGACCAGTAACGAACATATAGGAGCTGTCTTTCACCATAAAGATGAAATCAGTGAGGGCTGGTGAGTACACGGCACCACCAGCTGATGGCCCCATGATCAATGAAATCTGTGGAATTACGCCAGATGCGGTCACATTGCGCTGGAAAATTTCTGCATAGCCGCCAAGAGAAGCAACACCCTCTTGAATACGCGCACCACCAGAGTCATTTAGACCGATTACCGGCGCCCCAACTTTGAGCGCCTGATCCATGATTTTGCAGATCTTTTCAGCATGGGCTTCAGACAGAGAACCGCCCAAAACCGTGAAGTCTTGGGAGAACACAAATACCAAGCGGCCGTTAATCATTCCATAACCAGTCACAACACCATCGCCAGGAACAGTTTGATCACCCATGCCAAAGTCATGGCAACGGTGTTCAACAAACATATCCCACTCTTCGAAAGTGCCAGCATCAAGCAAGAGCTCAATACGCTCACGGGCTGTTAATTTACCCTTTGAGTGCTGAGCCTGAATACGCTTTTGCCCGCCACCCAATCGGGCGAGCTCACGCTTCGCTTCCAGTTGTTGAATGATTTCCTTCATTTCCTACTCCTTAGAAAAATTCATGCCCCATGGACTCCAGCAATCGTCTTGCGGCGACTGCAGCGGCCATAGTTCCTTGGTTTACTTGTGCTACTAAACTTGGTAGAAGCTCCTGTACAGCTTCATTACTACGAAATGCATTCTTTAATCCAGCATCGATGCGATCCCACATCCATGATCCTGCATGCTGTTTGCGACGAGAATCAAACTTCCCATTGGCCTTTTGTAGCTTTTCAAAATGAGAGACTTTGTCCCAAAGTTCGGGAACACCCTTGCCTTCTAAAGCGCTTAAAGTCATCACTTGTGGATGCCAAAACTCTTTGTCATGTGATGTATGATCTGGATTGCCTTGAAATCCTAATAGACGCAATGAACTCGTGATGAACAGCTGTGCACGCATCGCAGCATCTGGATCAATATCCACTTTATTAATCACGATTAAGTCAGCAATTTCCATGACGCCTTTTTTAATCGCCTGAAGATCATCGCCAGCATTTGGTAATTGCAATAAGAGAAACATGTCTGTCATACCAGCAACAGCGATCTCACTTTGCCCAACACCCACAGTCTCAACAATGATCACATCAAAGCCAGCAGCCTCAGCCACCAACATCGCTTCACGAGTCTTTTCTGCAACGCCGCCTAAGGTGCAGGAAGATGGACTTGGGCGAATAAAAGCATTCTCGAGAACCGATAAGCGCTCCATGCGAGTTTTGTCACCCAAGATAGATCCGCCAGATAAGCTAGAAGATGGATCAATTGCTAATACTGCAACCCGATGGCCTTTCTCAATGAGATACAAGCCCAAGGTTTCTATCAAGGTTGATTTGCCTACACCTGGCACACCAGAAATACCCAGGCGAAATGAGTTGCCCGTCTTTGGCAGAAGCGTATTAAGCACATCATCGGCACGATGCCGATGATCCAAGCGTGTTGATTCAAGCAAAGTAATGATCTTCGCCAATGCACGTCGCTGTTTTAGCGAAGGCGCACCAGTGAGATCACTCACTAGAGCTTGATCAGCAGCTTGTAGCATGCCTGTAATCCGAATTAAGCTGGTTTATTAACAGACTTGCGGATCTGCTCAAGCACATCCTTAGCCGAAGCCGGAATTGGCGTGCCAGGGCCGTAGATTCCCTTAACACCTGCTTCGTACAGGAATTCATAGTCTTGTCTTGGTATGACGCCACCAACGAACACAATAATGTCGTCTGAACCTTGTTTTTTCAATTCAGCAATGATGGCTGGCGCCAGAGTTTTGTGGCCGGCCGCCAAGGTGGATACACCCAAGGCATGAACGTCATTCTCAATCGCTTGGCGTGCACACTCTTCTGGGGTTTGGAACAACGGTCCAATATCCACGTCAAAGCCCAAGTCAGCATAAGCAGTGGCAACCACTTTTGCACCACGATCATGGCC
Source organism: Polynucleobacter necessarius (assembly GCF_900096755.1). NCBI lineage: Bacteria > Pseudomonadati > Pseudomonadota > Betaproteobacteria > Burkholderiales > Burkholderiaceae > Polynucleobacter > Polynucleobacter necessarius. Next base: position 1,469,958 of record NZ_LT615227.1, on the reverse strand, counting down.
ATCTTGACCAAGCTTAGCAATCATCACGCGAGGGCGACGACCAAAGTCTTTTGCAAAGTCAGCGATTTCTGTTTGAAGTTTTGCCCAACCTTCGGCTGAGTCATAAGCAGCTGCATACACACCGGTCACCTTTTGAGTATCGGCGCGATGGCGCCCGTAAACTGTTTCTAATGCATCGGATACTTCGCCCACTGTTGCGCGTAAACGAATTGCATTTACCGATAATTCCAACAAGTTTCCAGAGTTATCTTCCGCAGCTTTAGTCAAAGCCTCTAATGCAGCTTTGACTTTTTGATTGTCACGCTTCGCCTTGATATCTTTTAGGCGAGCAACTTGATCTTCGCGCACTCGATCGTTATCGATCATCAATACATCAACGAGATCTTCTTTACCAAGTTTGTATTTATTCACGCCAACAATGACATCAGAGCCGGAGTCAATTTTGGCTTGCTTCTCAGCTGCAGCCGCTTCAATCTTCAATTTGGCCCAACCACTTTCAACAGCCTTAGTCATGCCGCCCATTGCTTCAACTTCTTGGATGATTTCCCAAGCCTTGTCAGCCATCTCTTGAGTAAGGTTCTCCATCATGTAAGAACCGGCCCATGGATCGATCACACTAGGAATATGGGTTTCTTCTTGGAGAATTAATTGGGTGTTGCGGGCAATACGACTTGAGAACTCAGAAGGAAGTGCGATTGCTTCATCTAATGAGTTGGTGTGCAGGGATTGAGTTCCGCCAAATACCGCTGCCATTGCCTCAACCGTTGTTCTCACTACGTTGTTGTATGGGTCTTGTTCTGTCAAAGACCAGCCAGAAGTTTGGCAGTGCGTACGGAGCATCAAGGATTTTGGATTCTTTGGCTCGAAGGACTTCATAATGCGCCACCACAACAAACGAGCAGCGCGTAACTTAGCAACCTCAAGATAGAAATTCATGCCGATTGCAAAAAAGAATGAAAGGCGTCCTGCAAAACCATCAACATCCAAGCCTTTAGCAAGCACCGTTTTTACATACTCTTTACCGTCAGCTAGAGTGAATGCCAATTCCAATACTTGATTGGCGCCAGCTTCTTGCATGTGATAACCCGAGATCGAAATCGAGTTAAATTTCGGCATATGTTTAGCCGTGTATTCAATGATGTCGCCAATGATGCGCATTGATGGTTCTGGCGGATAAATATAGGTATTACGCACCATGAACTCTTTCAGAATGTCATTCTGAATGGTTCCGGATAACTGCTCTTGCTTTACGCCTTGCTCTTCGCTGGCAACGATATAGCCAGCCAATACCGGTAATACCGCGCCGTTCATGGTCATGGAGACTGACACCTTGTCCAATGGAATGCCATCAAACAAGATCTTCATATCTTCAACCGAATCAATCGCCACTCCAGCTTTACCAACATCACCAGTTACACGAGGGTGATCCGAGTCATAGCCACGATGTGTTGCTAAGTCAAAAGCAACTGATACGCCTTGACCACCCGCATCTAAGGCTTTGCGATAGAAAGCATTGGATTCTTCCGCAGTAGAGAAACCTGCGTATTGGCGAATAGTCCAAGGACGCACTGAATACATTGTTGCCTGGGGTCCACGAACGAATGGCTCAAAACCTGGCAAGGTATCGGTGTAATTAAGACCTTCAATATCCGAAGATGTGTAAAGCGCTTTTAAATGAATTCCATCAGGCGTTTTCCAGCCCAATGAATCAACATCACCATTAGGTGCGGATTTTTTCCATGCGTCCAGATTGGTTTCTGGTACTGATGGCCATGATTGATTAGACGAACTTTTCTTTTCTGAACTCACAAAGCACTCCCGGTTGGCTTTATTACAAAGTTGCTAAATATGTCAGACATTTTGCTTGACAATTTGATATTTGTAAAGTTATTGTATATATAATTATGAATACAAAACTGAATAACAGACCACTATACGAGGACGTAGCTGAACGCCTCAGAGCGCAGATTTTTGCCCATGAATTGACCCCTGGAAGCTGGTTAGACGAACAAAGCTTAGCGATTCAATTTGGTATTAGTCGCACCCCAATGCGTGAAGCCATTAAGGTTTTGGCATCTGAGGGCCTTGTTACGATGAAATTGCGTCGTGGCGCCTACGTAACCGAGGTTGATCGTGGTGATTTAGAGCAAATTTTTACCATCCTCTCCCTGCTGGAGGGTCAAGCGGCCAAAGAAACCGCCCTTAAAGCTACCGAAGCCCAATTGACTCAGCTAGACGATATTCACCACCGTCTAGAAAAGGCGGCTGCAGATCGTGATGCTGAGCAGTTTTTTGAGGTAAACGTCCGATTTCATGAGTTGATACAAGAAATCGCAGGAAATCGCTGGATGAATGGTGTTATTGAGGACCTTAGAAAGGTTCTGAAGCTACAAAGACGAGACTCCTTGAGTAGAACCGGTCGACTGCAGAGCTCACTATTGGAGCATCGCCAGATTCTGCAGGCCATCCTCAAGAGAGACCCTGTGGCGGCCGAGCTCGCAATGCGTAACCACCTGGCCCGCGGCCTAGAGGCAGTTAAATAAGAATTATTTTTTTATAAATACCTATAAAAAATAAAGGCTTAGAGTATTAATCTAAGCCTTTATTTTAAGTAGCCGAAGCTGGGAAATCACTTCTTAATTACAAAGTTTCCTGGCAAAGAAGCAACATAAGCGGCGATATCTTGCAAATCAGCATCGCTGAAGTTTTGCACTTGAGAGCCCATTACAGCGTTATTACGACCAAACTGAGCATTGCCATTACCCACTTTGTACGCTTTTAAGGCGTAATAAACATAGTCAGCGTACTGTCCAGCTAACTTAGGATAAGCCGGCAAGATTGGGGCATTCAGACCAGCACCGTGGCAAGAGGCGCAATTAGCCTTTTCTACCAACGCCTGACCTTTGTCCACGCTAGCAGCATTTGCCACGCTTGTTAAACCAATGCTGGAGAGCAAAACTGCAGTAATAAGTGCAAATTTCATAAAAGTATCTATCTCTATGTATCTTTATCAATGAATCACTTCAATGGGTTGTTAGGTGAGCTGGCTGTTTGCGCAGCATAGTATTCGCCGATGTCAGCCATATCTTGATCAGAAAGGCTAGCGGCAATAGAACGCATTGTTGGATGCTTTCTTTCGCCTTTTTTATAAGCAGCCAATGCACTTGAAATATAAGCAGCATTTTGACCGCCCAACATTGGCACTTTGTATACCAGTGGGTAATCAGCACGATAGTCAGGAATGGAGTGGCAACCAACGCAGAGCCAAACCTTAGCGTTACCTGCAGCAGCGGTACCTTTTACTTCATCAGCCTGAGCAACAGAACCAGCAAAGGCTAAAGTTGCAGCAACGGCCAAATGAGGAAGAATTGAGAGTTTTTTCATGGCAATCATTATTAATGAGTTTGATTTAGATCAATTTGGGAAGAGTATAGCGGACAGACGCCCTTCCCGCCATTCTGAGGCCCAAAATCAGTAGAAACACTGAAAAATTCGCCCCATTTACCTATACTTGAACGCTTATCCAGGCACTTATTTAGGCAAGCTTATGAGCAAATCCACCCACTCACCCCAAAATCGCTTTGCAGGCAGCGAAAGCTATGTCGCCACAGATGATCTCAAATTGGCCGTCAATGCTGCTATTGCACTTCAACGCCCTCTCTTGATTAAAGGTGAACCAGGCACTGGCAAAACGATGCTTGCCGAAGAGGTAGCTGCCGCCCTGAAGATGCCGCTTCTACAGTGGCACATTAAATCCACCACGAAAGCTCAACAAGGCCTCTATGAATACGACGCCGTTAGTCGCTTACGCGATTCGCAATTGGGCGATGAAAAAGTAAAAGATATTCGCAACTACATTGTTAAGGGCGTGCTTTGGCAAGCCTTTGAAGCAGACGAGCCAACCGTACTGTTAATTGATGAAATTGATAAAGCGGATATTGAATTTCCAAATGACTTATTGCGTGAGATCGATCGCATGGAGTTCTACGTTTATGAGACCCGCGAGCTCATTAAGGCAAAACATCGCCCACTAGTCATCATCACTTCCAATAATGAAAAAGAGCTGCCAGATGCGTTCTTGCGTCGCTGCTTCTTCCACTACATTACCTTCCCGGATGCCGGGACGATGCAAAGTATCGTTGATGTTCACCACCCCAATATCAAGCAAGATCTTTTAGATGCTGCCCTCAAGTCCTTCTACCAAATACGCTCCTTGCCCGGGTTAAAGAAGAAGCCGTCTACTTCGGAGCTTATTGACTGGCTAAAACTTTTACTGGCGGAGGATATTCCACCAGAAGCCCTTTACAGCAATGACGAGAAGATTGTGGTGCCGCCTTTGCATGGCGCCTTATTAAAAAATGAGCAAGATATTCATTTGTTTGAACGCTTGGTCATGATGAATCGCAATCATCGCTAATTCAGCTTTTTCATGCTGATTCAATTCTTCCTGAATCTGAAAGAGGCTAAAGTGCCTGTTTCTGTGCGAGAGTTTTTAACTCTCTTGGAGGCTTTGAAGTCGGGTGTTATTAATCTATCGATTGATGAGTTCTATCAACTCTCACGCCTGACCTTGGTAAAAGACGAGCAGCACTTTGATCGCTTTGATCAAGTATTCGGGAGCTACTTCAATGGCATTGAGCAAATCATTGCGCTTTCGCCAGATATTCCATTAGATTGGTTGGAGAAAAAGCTTCAACGGGTTCTTACTGATGAAGAAAAGGCAGCTCTCAAAAAATTAGGCGGGCCGGAGGCATTAAAAAAACGCCTGGAAGAATTATTAAAAGAGCAAAAAGAATGGCATAGCGGTGGCAACAAATGGATTGGCGCTGGGGGCTCATCACCATTTGGGCATAGCGGCTACCACCCTGAAGGCATTCGCATTGGTGGCGAGAGTGCTGGCAATAGAACGGCCATCAAAGTTTGGGAAGCAAGAGAGTTTAAAGACTACGACAGCGATTTGGCGCTAGGCACTCGGAATATTAAAGTTGCCCTGCGGCGCTTACGTCGCTTTGCAAGAGAAGGCTCTACTCTAGAGCTCGATCTAGATAAAACAATTCACTCCACTGCCGCCAATGCAGGCATGCTCGATATTCAAATGCGTCCTGAACGCCATAATCAAGTCAAGGTATTGCTCTTGATGGATGTGGGTGGCTCCATGGACGATCATATTCAACGCATAGCGGAATTATTCTCAGCTGCTAAAGCTGAATTTAAGCATTTGGAGTACTACTACTTTCACAACTGTGTTTATGAAAATCTGTGGCAAAGCAATCGTCGCAGAAGAGATCAAGTGACGGCCACGCAAGACATCATTAATAAATATGGTCCCGACTATAAGCTGATCTTTGTGGGTGATGCCACCATGTCCCCTTATGAAATCCTGAGCCCCAATGGCTCTGTCGAATACAACAATAAGGAGGCTGGTACAGTCTGGATCAATCGCCTGATTGAGCATTTTCCGCATTTTGCGTGGCTCAATCCTGAACCAGAATCTATTTGGCAATATCGACAATCGATCGACATTATGCAAAACCTCATGAAGGATCGGATGTACCCCGTAACCCTCAATGGCTTAGAGAGCGCTATGCGACAACTTTCCAAGTAAGATTCCGATATTCGGTTTTTAGCTTCACTTCTTTTTTATATTCAAATAATTGGTATCCATCATGAGCACAAACATCAGCGAACGCCTTAAGACCCTTGGAATTGAATTGCCTCCAGATGGACCCCCTGCTGCAGCCTATGTGATGGCCGCTACTACTGGCAATACCGTTTTTCTTTCTGGTCACATTGCTAAACGCGACGGCAAACCTTGGATAGGAAAGCTGGGTAAAGACATGGATACGGATACTGGCAAAGCAGCAGCGCGCTCTATCGCTATCGATTTAATTGCAACTCTACAGAATCACTTAGGTTCTTTGGACAAAGTAAAGCGCATCGTCAAAGTCATGGGTTTAGTGAACTCAACCGATAGCTACACAGAACAACACCTGGTTGTGAATGGCTGCTCGGAACTGCTGTTTGAAGTATTTGGTGATGCCGGCAAACATGCTCGTAGCGCATTCGGTGTCGCGCAAATCCCTCTGGGTGCATGCGTTGAGATTGAACTCATCGCTGAGATTTAATACGGATCAAATCTATTGATTCATTTTTTGAAGCCCTAATTTTTGGATGTCAGTCGAAGTATCGACATCCAATACATAGGCTTCATTCTCGGATTCTAAAGTTCTGACCAGGCCAGGATGCTGATCCATAAAGGGCCTACAGGCCATTGCTGGTATTGCCAAGATGTTATCAATCACGCTCTTAGAAAATAAAACAGGGTTGCCGCGTTGGCCCTTAACCATTGGCAAAATAATTTCTTGTCCTGGTAGTCGTTGTTGAAATTGCTCCAAGAGAGCATCAACTTCTAATGCGCCAATATTAGGCTGATCACACAAAGCAATTAATAAAGCATCGTAGCCACTCTTGAGGCTCTCGAGTCCGAGTCGAACAGATGATGACTGCCCTGCATTTGGGTTTGGATTATTCACCCAGGTAATTTGGCCATGTAGCTCTTGGTTGGTTGATTGAATTTCTTCTTCAATTTGATCATCATAGAAACCGGTAACAACCAATGTTTCAACCGGTGAAAAGCCAGTCACTGACTTGCAAAAGCGCCTTAGCAAGCTGACGCCATTCTGTTGAAGCAATGCCTTTGGATATCCGCCCAGGCGTCTACCCTCACCCGCAGCCAATATCAAGACGGCAAGACGCAATCTTAGGGTGCTAGGGGTTTTACTGGAATCGGTCATTAGAGTGATAATAAATAGTAATCAAACACATTATTCATAAAAATAAGATAAGCATGAACAGTACCGATTTAAGCGTTCTCAAATCCGCAGTCGAATGGCTCAAATCTGGCCAGCCCGTTGCCATTGCTACAGTCGTTCAGACTTGGGGCTCGGCCCCTCGCCCGGTAGGATCGTGGCTAGCCATCCGCGCTGATGGTCAAGTCGCCGGCTCAGTATCAGGCGGCTGCGTTGAAGATGACCTTATTCGTCGAGTTCAAACCGAAATCCTCACTCGCAACACCCCTGAGATGGTCGTTTATGGAGTAACGCAACAAGAGGCGGCGCGTTTTGGCCTGCCTTGTGGCGGGACCTTACGCCTTTTGGTTGAACCCAAACCTGAGTTAGCCGCTTTAGAAAAATTACTGGAGAACATTTCATCCCATCAAATTACACGTCGGAGCGTCAATTTAGAAACTGGGATATCAACACTGACTCCTGGCGATCGTAGCGATGAGTTCGCCTGTACTGAGCAAGCCATGCAAACAACCTATGGCCCACGTTGGCGCATGGTGATTATTGGCGCCGGACAACTTTCTTTGTACACAGCAGATTTTGCGCTTGCCTCCGACTTTGAGGTTATCGTGATTGATCCTCGCGAAGAGTACGCTGAGGGCCTTAATCGTACTGACATCACCTTTTCAAAAGAGGCATGCCGGATGATGTCCTGCTTGAAATTGGCGTGGACTCCCACACTGCAGTGGTTGCCTTAACGCAAGACCCTAAACTGGATGACATGGCACTAATGGAAGCGCTGCCTGCGATCACCCGCTTTTTATGTGGGCGCACTAGGAAGTCGTAAAAATACCCAGAAACGCAAAGAGCGTTTGCTAGAGTTTGACTTGAATCAAGCGCAAGTAGACAGGCTGCATGGCCCCGTGGGCCTTTATATTGGGGCGCTCACTCCACCAGAGATCGCGGTATCGATTCTGGCGGAAGTGATTGCCGTTAAATACGGTATTGCTGTACCAAAGAAAATATAAAAAAATTAATTCGCTTTGAGCTTGCCGTCTTTTAGGCGCGGCTCAACAAAGTGGCCTTTGCGTGCGCGGTTACCAGCAAATGATTTCAGAGTCTTTGCATCCAAACTCAATTCAGTTGGTTTACCAGCACGTCCGGCGCCAGAATAAGTAGCGCCATCTGGACCAACCGCAATAGCGGAAGCCAAGAACTCTTTGTCGTCCAGACCCATCAAGATGACGCCCTTGCCGCCTGTAGGCAAACGCTTGAGCTCATCTAACGGGAAGACCAATAGCTTGGAAGCTTCAGATAAGCATGCGACTTGCTTCATGCCTGCCTTAACCTTAGCCGCACCTAATGGAGCATCTCCAGGAACCTTGGCATCCACGCTTAAGAATGATTTACCCGCCTTATTACGAGTACTCATATCGGCGACGTTAGCTAAGAAGCCATAACCAGCCTTAGTAGATAGCAATACCAAATCATCTGCCTGACCAGCATAGTAGGCAACCATTTGCGAGCCTGCTGCCAAGTTCACAAAGCTAGTCAATGGTGATCCATCACCCCTGGCGCCAGGAAGCTCGCTAACGGGAACCGTATAGACCCGCCCATCACTACCAAAGCCTTGAATTACATCCACCGTTCTAACTTCAAAGGTGGCGTACAAAGCATCACCCGCTTTGAAGCCAAACTGGGTTGCGTCGTGCTCATGTCCTTGGCGAACACGAACCCAACCTTTTTGGGAGACGATCACAGTAACAGGCTCGTCAATCACCTTAGTTTCAGCAACAGCGCGTTTATCTTCCTGAATAAGGGTCCGACGATCGTCGCCAAAGTCCTTCATATCAGATTCGATTTCTTTAATGATGCGCTTACGTAAAACGGTATCGCTTTGCAATAAGCCCTCTAAATCATCACGCTCAGCTTTCAGCTCTTTGAGCTCTTGCTCAATCTTGATGCCTTCCAAGCGCGCTAACTGACGCAAGCGGATATCCAAAATATCTTCAGCTTGTCGGTCTGTGAGCTTGAACTCTTTAATTAAGTCCGCTTTAGGCTCATCGCTATTGCGAATGATCTTAATAACCTTATCAATATTGAGAAGAACGGTTAAGCGCCCTTCCAAGATATGCATACGGTCTTTTACTTTGCCCAAGCGATGCTGAGTTCTGCGGGTAACGGTAGCAACCCTAAATGCGATCCACTCAGTCAGAATCTCTTTGATACCCTTTTGACGTGGGCGACCATCGTTGCCGATCATCACCAAGTTCATTGGGGCGTTAGACTCTAAAGAGGTATGCGCAAGCAATAGATTTACGAACTCGTTGACGTCAATATTCTTGCTCTTTGGCTCAAATACCAAACGTACTGCAGCATCTTTACTGGATTCATCGCGTACACCATCAAGCACATTCAAGATGGTGGACTTCAGATTATTTTGCTCTGGAGTTAAAGTCTTCTTGCCAACCTTAACCTTAACCTTGGGATTGGTGATCTCTTCAATCTCTTGCAAGACACGCTGAGAAGATGTTGCTGGTGGCAACTCATTGACAACAACCTGCCATTGGCCACGAGCCAATTCCTCAACGGACCAACGTGCACGTACTTTAATGCTGCCTCGGCCTGCTTCGTAAATCTGCGCAATTTCCGCCGCAGAAGAAATAATCTGCCCGCCACCTGGATAGTCGGGACCAGGCATGATTTCCAATAGCTCTGAAGTACTCATCTTCGGAGACTTCATTAAAGCAACGGCAGCGGTAGCTACCTCGCGTAAATTATGCGAAGGAATCTCCGTTGCCATACCAACCGCAATGCCTGATGCACCGTTAAGCAGTACAAATGGTAGGCGTGCAGGCAAAAGCTTAGGCTCTTGGAATGAACCGTCATAGTTCGGCGCAAAATCAACTGTACCTTCATCGATTTCACTTAGAAGCAGGCTGGCGATCTTGGTTAAACGCGCCTCGGTATAACGCATTGCTGCTGCGCCATCGCCATCACGTGAGCCGAAGTTACCCTGACCATCAATTAATGGATAGCGCAAGGAGAAGCTTTGGGCTAGACGTACTAATGCGTCATAAGCAGATTGGTCGCCATGTGGGTGAAACTTACCGAGTACATCACCAACAACACGGGCGCTCTTTACAGGCTTAGCGTCTGCTCGCAAACCCATCTCGCTCATCGAGAACAAAATACGACGTTGAACTGGTTTTTGACCATCGGCCACATCCGGCAATGCACGGCCCTTAACAACGCTGATAGCGTAATCAAGGTAAGCACGCTCTGCATAGACAGCCAAAGTCAGACTATCTTTACCATCTTCATTTAACTCAACAGTCTTTGGATCATGAGTACCAGAACCGCCGCTAGAGCTAGCTGCTACTGCTGGAACCTCATCGACCTCAACAATGTCCATCTCTACGGGATTGGAAAACAGGTCCGCTGGATCCACTGGATCATTCTTATCTGGAGTTTTTTTAGTAGCCATTAGATGTCCGCCTCTACTTCATTGCCACGCTCTTCAAGCCAATCGCGACGTGCCCCAGATTCTGATTTACCCATCAACATATCCATGGTTTTAAATGTTTCACCTTCTGTCCATGTGCCTAAAGTTACAGGCAATAAACGGCGTGTATCCGGATTTAATGTGGTGTCCCACAATTGCTCTGCACTCATCTCTCCCAAGCCCTTAAAGCGGGAGATTTGCCAGGCAGTTTCTTTAACGCCATCCTTACGCAATTTATCTTCAATAGCCTGCAATTCACTAGCATCTAATGCATAGATCTTTTGCGCAGGTTTCTTGCCGCGTGCTGGTGCGTCCACTCTAAATAGAGGTGGTCTTGAAATATGTACATGACCTAACTCGATGAGTTTAGGGAAATGTTTATAGAAAAGTGTTAGCAGCAGTACTTGAATATGTGCTCCATCCACGTCAGCATCAGACAAGATGCAGACCTTGCCATAACGGAGGTTAGATAAATCAGGATTGTCATTTGCGCCATGAGGATCAACGCCAATCGCTACCGCAATGTCATGAACTTCATTATTGGCAAACAAGCGATCGCGCTCTACTTCCCAAGTATTTAATACCTTGCCGCGCAATGGAAGAATCGCTTGATATTCCTTATTGCGGCCCATTTTGGCTGAACCACCTGCTGAATCACCCTCCACTAGGAAGATTTCATTCATGGCGATATCTTCGCTTTCGCAATCAGTCAGCTTGCCTGGCAATACCGCCACACCAGAAGACTTCTTCTTCTCTACCTTTTGGCCGGCGCGAGTTCTTGCTTGCGCCTGCTTGATGACTAAGTCGGCTAGCTTGCGACCGTAGTCAACAGGTTGGTTTAACCAAAGTTCCAGCGCTGACTTTACATAGCCAGAAACGAGACGCACAGCATCACGAGAATTTAAGCGTTCTTTAATTTGGCCTTGGAACTGAGGATCCAATACCTTGGCAGACAAAATAAATGAGGCGCGTGCAAAAACGTCTTCAGGCATCAACTTCACGCCTTTTGGTTGCAATGCATGCATCTCGATGAAGCCCTTGACTGCATTAAAGAGACCTTCACGCAAACCGCTTTCGTGTGTGCCGCCCGCAGGAGTCGGAATCAAGTTCACATAACTCTCACGAACCGGTGCGCCATCTTCGGTCCAGCAAACCACCCAAGCCGCGCCCTCACCCTCAGCAAAGGAATCATCATCACCAGTGCCTGTAGCGTATTGCTCACCTTCAAATGGTGGAATTACTTCTGCGCCATGACCAGCTTGGGCCATTGCTTCGTTTAAGTAACCACGTAATCCTTGGGCGTATTGCCAAGTTTGGGTGTCACCTGATTTTTCTTGAATCAGCGTTACCTTAACGCCTGGCAACAACACTGCTTTAGAGCGCAAGAGACGAATGAGTTCAGGCATCGGAATTGCTGAACTATCAAAATACTTGCCATCCGGCCAAGCGCGAACGCGTGTGCCGTGAGACTTCTCCTCTTTGGAAGAAGGTTTAGATTTGAGCTTTTCAATCACCTTGCCATCGGCGAAGGTCAAAGTAGAAACTTGGCCATCACGCCAGACTGTTACTTCCAATCTTTTGGAAAGCGCATTTGTTACCGAAACGCCAACACCATGCAAACCACCTGAGAATGCATAAGCGCCGCCAGTACCTTTTTCAAATTTACCGCCAGCATGCAATTGCGTAAATACGATTTCAACTACCGGCAACTTCTCGGTTGGATGCATTCCAACTGGAATGCCTCGACCATCATCCTCGACGCTGACGCTGCCATCGGTATGCATAGTCACAATAATTTGCTTACCAAAACCGCCTAATGCTTCATCAGATGCGTTATCAAGCACCTCCTGAATGATATGCAAAGGGTTATCGGTGCGAGTGTACATACCAGGCCGTTGACGGACTGGTTCCAGTCCTTTTAGGACCTGAATCGACGATTCGCTGTATTCGGAAGTTTTACGGGTAGCCATGCGCGCAAATTGTAGTCATGTCTGAGCCCAAAGCCGAAATTTTCGGGTATTCCCCTGTCATCCATGCCAAAATTGGGGCATGGGAGCCTTAAGTCATATTCGTGTTTTAGACCTCAGCCGAGTGCTGGCAGGTCCTTGGTGCGCACAAAATCTAGCGGATTTAGGCGCGGACGTCATTAAAGTCGAGAGACCAGGCGTTGGAGACGATACCCGCCACTGGGGGCCTCCTTTTGCAAAAGACGCCAATGGCAAGGATACCGACGAATCTGCCTATTTTATTTGCATTAACCGCAATAAACGCTCTATTACGGTTGATATCGCCAAGCCTGAGGGCCAGGAATTAATCCGCCAGCTAGCCGCAGAATCCGATGTCGTGATTGAAAACTACAAAGTCGGCGATCTAGCCAAATATGGGCTGGGCTATGAAAGCCTAAAGAAAGTTAAAGCTGATTTGGTCTATTGCTCCATTACAGGCTTTGGTCAAACCGGACCCCATATGCCCATCGCCCTGGATATGACTTCATCATTCAGGGTATGGGTGGTTTTATGAGTGTCACCGGTGAAGCCCATGACTTCGAAGGCGCAAGCCCCCAAAAATCTGGTGTTGCCATCGCAGACATCTTTACCGGCATGTATGCCAGCACCGCGATCATTCATCGCGACCAGACTGGCGAGGGTCAATACATTGATATGTCGTTCCTCGATACGCAAGTAGCGGTAATGGCCAATGTTTCCAGTGCCTATCTCACCTCAGGTGAAGTTCCTAAGCGCTGGGGCAATGCCTCCCCAATCATTGTTCCCTATCAAACCTTCCCCACTTCGGATGGCTGGATGATTGTGGGCGCAGGCAATGACAGTCAATTTAGACATTTTGTTACTGCAGGTGGCGAGGCTCACTTAGCCGATAACCCACTCTATGTATCAAATCCTCTGCGCGTTGAGCATCGCAAGCAACTCATCCCTTTGCTAGAGCAAATGACTCGCAAAAAGACTAAGGGCGAATGGATTGCCATGCTTGAGAAAGCCAATGTACCTTGCGGCCCAATCAATAACTTCAAAGAAGTCTTTGAAAATGAGTAAGTCATTCATCGCGGCGTACAGATTGATGTTCCTCACCCAACTACCGGAAACATGAAGTTGGTAGCTAGCCCGATGCGCCTTTCAAAGACCCCTACAGAAGTTCGCATGGCGCCACCAACCTTGGGCCAACATACAAATGAAATCTTGCATGAGCGACTTAAGCTCGATGACAAGACTATTGAAGCATTGCGTAACAAAGGGATCATCTAACCCTTATGAGCCAGCAAAGCACCAAACCCGGCCTCTCGATGCAGCAGGTTCTCATCTATGGCGGGCTCATGGTGACCTTATCCATGGGCATTCGCCATGGGTTTGGCTTATTTAATCTTCCGATTACTTCGGCCAATGGCTGGGGCCGCGAGACCTTTGCACTGACTATCGCCCTTCAAAATCTCATTTGGGGCGCTCCATCGCCATTAGCGCATTCTTATTGCTGCCGCCCACCCCCCCAATGAGCACCTATATTTTTGCCGCTGTCATGGGCTTCTTGTGGCTCTCTACCATTCACTGACAAACGGCATCGTGGCACAAATATTTAGTGTGAAATATCTCACCATGCTTTCTGGCTTAGTGTTCTTCTCGCATCAGCTAGGCAGCTTCTGCGGCGCATTCTTAAGTGGTTACTTATTTGATCGAACTGGTTCGTACATGATTGTTTGGGAAATCGCGATTGGTTTAGGTGTCTTTGCATTCTTGGTAAATCTTCCTGTAAAGGAACGCGCCATTCATAGAGTCGCCAATGCTTAGAAAAAATTCAGTCCCCAGGAAATTCATCTCCTATGGCTTGGCTTTGTTTGTATTGTTGTTTGTTTTTTCGCTGTACTTTGCACCCGATATGATGGTGGCTGTGACAAATCAAGTATGGGCTCTCTTGCGGCTGGTAAGCATCTAAATGGAAGCTGGCTTAAGATTGCAGCACTTAAAATTGTCATAGCACACTTTTATTTTTTATATATTCTCGCCGTAGCACAATGGATAGTGCACATGCCTCCTAAGCGTGGGATACAGGTTCGATTCCTGTCGGCGGGACCAGAAGCTCCCCATACTTATCCACAGGCCTTGTGGATAAATCAGCAAAAGTTTTCGTAAGTCACAGATTTGTATAGGTAGACCTAGCTTGCCTAAATTGTGTGCAGAATCAATTTCCCCACTCTACCTATTTGCTTATAATTTTTTAAACTATCCGTGATGATTTTTATGCTAGACAAATCCATCATTTGGGGCGTAAACCCCCAAGTTCCCTTACACTTAGGGCCATGACCAGTCTTTCCACCAGCACGCTAGCCGCCCTAGAAGAAATGCTCCAAAACACGGCACGCTCTGCTCCGGCAGATTTCATGCCCATATTTTTATCGCGCGGCGCTGCTGATGATCAACTCATAGGACACCTTAATCCAGAGTTCACCCCTTACCTGCAAGAGTCTTTGCAAAATCAATCTATTCCGCTCATTCACATGGGGAATGACAAGTTAACGATTCAGATTGGCAAACCTAGAGATTTATCTGCAAGTCTTTATCAACTTGATGATCGCATGAGAATGGGTGGATACATTCTTGGTTGGCGCAATGAAGACTTTGCTTGGGTAGATAACAATGGTCACAAATACTTTCGCCTTGAACGTGCAGCATTTAGAACATTTGGTTTTCGCAGTATGGCGACCCACACATCAATGGCTATTATACCCAAGGCAATACGATTTGGCTAGGACGACGCAGTGAAACCAAGCCTACCGACCCAGGCAAATTAGACAACCTGGCTGCTGGTGGTATTACGGCCGATGAAACTCCTTGGGTTAGCGCGCGTCGCGAGCTCTGGGAAGAAGCTAGTGTGCCAGAACAAATTGCCGCCCAGATTGAACCTGTTGGGCGCATTCATATGCGCCGCCCAACTCCAGGACGCGGTTTTCATGACGAACAGCTCTATATTTACGATTTGGAATTAGTCGACAACTTCGTACCCACTAATCATGATGGTGAAGTAAGCGGTTTTATTGAAATTTCACTGCCAGAATCTTGGCCGATGAGTTCACTTCTGATGCAGCCTTTGTAACGTCAGACTTCATATTGCGTCGCAATAGGTAGTTTTAGAGCCTGATTGGCTCTCTATACCCCTGCTTGACTCTCGTCATGCGGAAATTCCTCAATTCGTGGTTAAATCCTTATTAAGGATGAAACAGGGGTGCCCTTCATAGCGGTTTTAGCTTGAAGGCGCTGAGAAAGACCCTCGAACCCGATCCAGGTAATGCTGGCGTGGGGAGTTACATCAGACCGACACCCGGTTTCGTCCATCTAAAAACGCTAGGAGATGGACATGAGTACAGGTAAATCTGCAAATAAAAACGCAAAACACGAAATTCCAAGCCTCAAAAGCTTAGAACGTGACTTCGGGCAAAAGTTTGCCTATCCCGCTTCAACGAAAACCTATTTGCAAGGCTCAAGACCTGACATTAAGGCGCCAATCAGAATGATTGAGCAATTGCCTACTCGTGTTGGCGAAGAGCTATTAGCAAATCCACCTGTTCCTGTTTACGACACCTCCGGCCCATACAGCGATCCAGATGTTGTGATCAACCTTGAAAAAGGTTTGCCAAGACTGCGTGATGCGTGGATTGCTGAACGTAATGACACCATTCAATTAGCAGGCCCCAGCTCTGAATATGGTGTTGCTCGATCTAAGGATGAAGCAACTCAAAATTTGCGCTTTTCACACATCAGTGCGCCACGCGTAGCAAAGTCCGGTCAGAACGTTAGTCAAATGCACTACGCTCGCAAGGGGATCATTACTCCCGAGATGGAATACATTGCATTGCGCGAGTCTATGGGTCTTGAGCAATTGCGTAAAGATCCTGCTTACAAACAACTCTTGAAGCAGCATCCTGGCAAGGGCTACGGCGCCAATCTTCCTGAGATCATCACCGGCGAGTTTGTACGTTCTGAGATTGCCGCAGGCCGCGCCATCATTCCGGCAAACATTAATCACCCTGAATTAGAGCCAATGATTATTGGTCGTAACTTCCGTGTGAAGATTAACGGCAATCTAGGCAACTCTGCTGTGACATCATCCATCAACGAAGAAGTTGAAAAGATGGTGTGGTCTATTCGTTGGGGTGCTGACACCATTATGGATTTATCCACTGGTAAGCACATTCATGAAACACGTGAGTGGATTATTCGTAACTCACCGGTTCCTATTGGTACCGTTCCAATCTATCAAGCACTGCATAAAACTGGCGGTATTGCAGAAGACCTTACTTGGGAAATGTTCCGCGACACCTTAATTGAGCAAGCAGAACAAGGTGTGGATTACTTCACCATTCATGCTGGTGTATTGCTGCGCTATGTACCGCTTACAGCTGATCGCATCACCGGCATTGTGTCTCGTGGTGGCTCTATCATGGCTAAGTGGTGTCTTGCGCATCACAAAGAAAACTTCCTCTACACCAAGTTCGATGAGATTTGCGAAATCATGAAGGCTTATGACGTGTCATTTAGCCTTGGTGATGGCTTGCGTCCTGGCTGTATCGCCGACTCCAACGATGCCGCTCAATTTGGTGAATTGCATACCCTTGGTGAGTTAACTGCTAAAGCCTGGAAGCATGATGTTCAAGTCATGATCGAAGGCCCTGGTCACGTACCAATGCAGCGTATTGAAGAAAACATGACTGAAGAGCTCAAGCATTGCTTAGAGGCGCCGTTCTATACCCTTGGACCATTGATCACTGACATCGCCCCTGGTTACGACCATATCACCAGCGGTATTGGCGCTGCGCAAATTGGTTGGTATAGCACAGCGATGCTTTGCTATGTCACTCCAAAGGAACACTTAGGCCTGCCAGACAAGGAAGACGTACGCGAAGGGATCATCACTTACAAGATTGCCGCCCATGGCGCCGATCTTGCTAAAGGCTTGCTTGGTGCTCAAGTTCGAGATAACGCCCTATCTACGCCCTATCTAAAGCGCGCTTTGAGTTCCGCTGGGAAGATCAGTTCAATCTCGGCTTAGATCCTGAGCGCGCACGTGAATACCATGATGCAACCTTACCAGCTGAAGGCGCCAAGATTGCGCACTTCTGTTCGATGTGTGGACCGAAGTTCTGCTCAATGAAGATTACTCAAGAAGTACGTGACTACGCCGCTACATTAGATGCCGATGGCAATCCAAAAGCCAAAGTGATTCCAATTACCGAAGTTGCCGATGCCTCTAAGGGTATGGAAGAAATGTCTGCAGAATTCCGTAAGCGCGGTAGTGAGATTTATCAGTAAGCATGGGCAAGCAAGTGCTATCCGATAGCAAATACGCCATTGTTGGGGCCGGCCTAATAGGTCGGCTACTGGCAATGTCGCTTGCTAGACGTGGCGCCCAAGTTGACCTTTTTGATAAAGGTGGTCCTGACGGCTCACATGCCGCTGCGCGAATCGCAGCCGCTATGTTGGCGTCCCTCGCTGAATCTGCCATTACAGAAGACTCAGTCGTTCGTATGGGTCAATATAGCTTGCCGCGCTGGAAGGCGTTAATTAGCGAGCTATCTGAGCCCGTCTATTTTCAACAGGATGGCACGCTGATTCTGTGGCACAGGCAAGATGCGAGTGATGCGGAACGTTTTAGCGCCCACCTAGAGAGTAATTGTCGTAGCAATCCATCATTAACTAAGCCACAAAATTAGATAACGATCAATTGCGCAACATCGAACCAGGTGTAGCTGATCGCTTTAATCAAGCCTTGTATTTACCCAATGAAGGAAGGCCAATTAGATAATCGCCAATTGCTTGATGCGCTGATTGTTGAGTTAAATGCATTGAAGGTCAACTGCCACTGGAATGCAGAAGTTAATCCAGAGGACTTACGTAAACAGTCATATACAGCAGTGCTTGATTGCCGAGGGACTGGCGCCAAAGACCAATGGGCTGCAACTCAGACTCAAAATACCCTGCGTGGTGTGCGTGGCGAGGTTGTACGTTTATATGCACCAGAAGTGAAATTACGTCGCCCTACACGCTTAATTCATCCGCGCTACCCTATTTATATTGCCCCAAAAGAAAACGATATTTATGTTGTGGGCGCCACGGAAATTGAATCAGATGACCTCTCTGAAATGAGTGTGCGCTCCGCTATGGAACTACTTAGCGCTGTTTACACTGTGCATAGCGGATTTGCAGAAGCGCGCATTTTAGAAATGGCGACTCAGTGCCGCCCCACCCTCAAAAACAATCTTCCAGAAATCAGAACACAGCAACAAAAAGGGCTTTCTGATTTGATCATGATCAACGGCCTTTATCGTCATGGTTTTATGATTGCGCCAGCAGTGCTTGATTGCACTCTTCAGCTTTTAGAGCACGGTGAGAGCGCCTCTGCTCTGGAATTAGGATTAAGCATTACTAAAGGGCTTCAACAACAAGAGGTTGCATGCGCGTAATTGTGAATCAGGTCGAATATGAAGTTCCAAGCCAGAGCGTGATCTCTGACGCACTGGCATTAATTGATGCCAAACCGCCGTACGCTGTAGCGGTAAATATGAATTTCGTACCCAAGACCAAGCATTCAGAATTTGCGCTTAATGAAAATGACCAAATCGAAGTGATTGCCCCGGTCACTGGCGGCTAATCCCCAATATTCAACGATTAAAAATGACTGCTCCACTTCCAAACAATCTCAATAGCGCTAACGCCTTAGTGCTCTATGGTGAAAGCTTTGCTAGTCGTCGCTTACTTCTAGGAACTTCTCGCTATCCATCGCCACAGGTTCTGGGGAACGCAGTACAGGCATCCAATCCCGCCATGATTACCGTGAGCTTACGACGTCAAGGTAGCGCGACAGCTGAAGCGCATAGTGGTTTTTGGGATCTATTAAAGAAGATGGCTGTTCCGGTATTGCCAAACACTGCTGGATGCCATAGCCCGCAAGAAGTAATTGCTACTGCACGGATGGCGCGCGAAGTATTTGAAACGGATTGGATTAAGTTAGAACTCATCGGTGACGACTACACCTTACAACCAGATACATTGCGATTGGTGCAAACTGCTGAAATTTTAATTAAAGCTGGTTTTAAGGTTTTGCCTTACTGCACAGAAGATTTGATTTTATGCCAACGACTTGTCGATGTTGGCTGCCAAGCTGTAATGCCTTGGGCCGCCCCCATTAGTACTACTGGGCAAGGCCCTTTAAATCCCTATGCCATGAAACTCTTGTGTGACCGCTTAAAGGTTCCGCTCTTGGTAGATGCTGGTCTTGGCCTACCTTCTCATGCTTGCACTGTAATGGAATGGGGCTTTGATGGTGTACTACTCAATACTGCCGTAGCATTATCCGATGATCCTGTTGTGATGGCAAAAGCCTTTTCTATGGCAGTAGATGCCGGTCGCTCTGCTTATCTATCTGGCGCCATGAAGCCACAAGCATCTGCTCAAGCCAGCACTCCATTGGTAGGCACCCCTTTTTGGCACCAAAGCTAAGTAGTACACTGATTTCATGAGTTTGATACGCGACCTTGCCGATCAAATTGTTGCAGCCCATCGCAATGAAGATTTGTGCATTCCGATTCCAACTTACACACTGACATCCCCGCCACCCAAAATTGATAATGAATCTGCAGTTGATCATTACGAACTCGCTGGCGCATTAGCCAGCATTGAGATGGGCTTTATTGAATCCGACGCCAAAGTGCTTGGTAAGGCGTGGTCCAGAATGGCCCAGCATGATGGTGGCTTTAATCCATTTAAATGGCCTGACAGACCTGAACATTTTGACTTACTGCCTTGGACTCGCAATATGAACCCCAAGGCTTTTCCTGAATGTCCAAAACGCTTGGGGCTCTATGGTGTGATGCCTGATGCAGATTGGGTGAAGCGCATGGTTGACGCTGAGATTCCGACCGTGCAATTGCGCCTTAAGTCAGAAGATAAATCCAAGATACGCAAACAAATTAAAGAGGCTGTAGCGGCCGTTAAAGATAGCAAGACCCTGCTCTTTATTGATGACTATTGGCAAGAGGCTATTAATGCCGAAGCCTATGGCGTTCATCTCGGCCAAGAAGATTTAGAGTTAGCAGATTTAGAAGAAATACATGAAGCCGGCCTAAGGCTTGGCCTAAGTACACACGACTATGCAGAGCTAGTCTATGCAGATCGCATTTGCCCAAGCTATATTGCAATGGGCGCAGTCTTTCCAACTAATCTCAAGAAGATGCCAACGGCACCGCAAGGATTAGGACGTCTATACAAATACGCCAAGTTAATGAGTCACTACCCATTGGTGGCTATTGGCGGCATTGACCAAGATAGCATTCATGCTGTGAGCAGGAGTGGCGTTGGTTCAGTGGCCGTAGTTCGAGCCATTACACAAGCTAAAGATCCTAAAGCGGCTGTTAAGCACCCACAAGAATTGATGCGCGCTTAACTTAAGACGTCCTTTGCGGCGTCTTAATTAATGCTTTTCTTTTTCGTCTATCAACGCTCTGTTGGATAAAAATCGTGCATATGCCACAACGGTCCAGGGCCTTCCCCAATACTTAAAAAGCGACCCGCTTCCAATCCAGCCTCAACATATGCAATCGCCTTAGCAACTGCATGACTAAGATCATGACCATCCGCAAGGTATGTTGCAATTGCTGAAGATAACGAACATCCCGTGCCATGCGTATTGGGAGTATTAACGCGATAGTGTTTAAATTCTTTTGACTGTACTACTTCAAGACCATCCTCAATAGTGCGCCACAGTAAGTAGTCGGTAATTTGGGTATGCGTACTATCTAAGTGCCCACCTTTAATTAACACCGCCTGAGGACCCATCTCTAGCAATTGCTCTGCGGCCAATTTGAAATCATTTGGTCCGATAATTTCTCTACCGAGTAACAATGAAGCTTCATCCATATTGGGCGTAATCAATGTTGCTATTGGGAATAATTCAGCAATCATTGCTTGAGCAGTGTCATCACCATCCAAACTTGCCCCTGAAGTTGCCCTCAAAACCGGATCAAGAACAATCCGCTTGACTCCATGCTTACGTAATGCTTTGCTACTGTTCTTACGATTTCTGGGCTGGCCAACATCCCTATTTTGACAATATCAACCCCAATATCGAGCAGAACGGCATCAATTTGAGCCTCCACCACATCAAGGCCCACGTCTTGGATCCTTGTGACCCCAAGAGTATTTTGAGCCGTTATAGCCGTAATCACGGACATGCCGTAGCCGCCCAAAGGCAGTAATGACCTTGAGGTCCGCCTGAAGCCCCGCCCCGCCGCCGCTATCAGAGCCAGCAATGGTCAGTACTTTGGGGATCTGCACAGAAGTGGGAAGAAGTGATTTCATCTTGCTATAATATCGGCTTATTCCTCGATAGCTCAGTCGGTAGAGCGCCGGACTGTTAATCCGTAGGTCCCTGGTTCGAGCCCAGGTCGAGGAGCCAAATAAGTAAAGCCCCTAGAGAAATCTAGGGGCTTTTTCTTTTTCAGGCCTGTTTAAGGGGTCTCTTATTTCTCAGGCTTAAATGAGCTATCCAAGAACTCTTTGAGCTATCCAAGAACTCTTGAACGCCATCAAACATCAACAATACGGTTCTTTTTCATAATAATGGTGTGAGTACCTTCGCTGATCTGCAGCATGATTTTGTATGGCGCATTCTCTAGTTTAGTGAAGTACTCGTACAGCATATAGCTTGGCAAATCCGCATCCCACTCTGCCTCTGCGTGCACGAGCATTACTGGTACACGAATGTCTTTAGGCTCATAAACGGGCTTGCCTGCTGTCCAGTACTCACGCGCATCTTGCACTGTTCCATTAGGCGCTCTTAGCTTCTTTGGAGTCTGCGTTCTACCCCATGGATCAGTGTCAAATGTGGCTTCAGCCCACTTCTCAAACCAACCTTCTGGAATTTTTGAGAATGTAATCAACTGCACTAGATACCTCTCTTACGGCAACATCGGTTCTGACAATCGGAGGATTTTGATCTGCAGGTTGATCCATCTCCGGAGGTCTTGTCGATTTTCCATAGCCACGCAGATCTACCAACCAAACGTCATACCCATGTGATGCCATGTACTCCATCCAAGAGGTTCCGCCCAAAGTTAAATCAAAGGCAGTTTCTGCTGGGTAGGTAGAGCCGTGAACATAAAGCAGGGTCTTTTCAGCTGAAAACTTCTTCATGCCTGCTAAATGTGCGAACATAAAGCGAAATACCAGGGGTATCGCTTTGAACCATGTACTCGTTCATTTGAATCTTGCCGGCGGCAAATGCTTGGCCGAGAAAGACGCATGAGATAACTGCAAACAATGCCTGTGCTGTGAATTTCACCTAGTCTCCTTTTGGGTTTATACCCATTTGTATTTATGGGTCCAATATAGCATTTCCGAGATTCCCCCAAACGGAAAATTTGGCCATTTAGCCGTTGCCTGGGCCTCCTATCCGCATTAGTTGGGCTTAAACCCCAAACCACCGCCCCAAGCCCTTTAAAATAGAGCCCATGAAAAAAATTCCAGAACTTCTAGCCCCTGCAGGCAGCCTTTCGATGCTCCGCACTGCCTTTGACTTTGGCGCCGATGCGATTTATGCCGGGCAGCCTAGATATTCATTACGCGTTCGCAGTAACGATTTTGGCAAGATCGAGGTCCTCAAACAAGGAATCGATACCGCGCATGATCTAGGTAAAAAGTTTTACCTGGTTTCTAATTTATTGCCACATGGTGGTAAGACGCGCACCTATATCAAAGATATGGATCCAGTGATTGCATTAAAGCCTGATGCCTTGATCATGTCTGACCCTGGTTTGATCATGATGGCAAGAGAGGCATGGCCAGATATGCCTATTCACTTATCCGTTCAAGCTAATACCGTAAATGGCGCCTCTGCAAAATTCTGGAGATCCGTTGGTATTAGCCGCGTGATTTTGTCTCGTGAGCTTTCATTTGATGAAATCGAAGAGGTTCGCCAAGATTGTCCTGAAACGGAATTAGAAGTATTTGTCCATGGCGCTTTGTGCATTGCCTATTCTGGTCGCTGCCTACTATCTGGCTATATGTCTCACCGAGATTCTAATCAAGGCGCATGTACCAATGCTTGTCGCTGGAATTACAAAGTAAAACCTGGTCAACAAACGACCAGTGGCGATGTTGTATTGCTTCAAGAGGCTCGTAGGCCTGATGATTTAATGCCAATGGAAGAGGATGAGCACGGCACTTACATCATGAACTCCAAGGATTTGCGTGCAGTCGAACATATTGAGCGCCTTACTAAGATGGGTGTTGATTCATTTAAGATTGAAGGTCGCACCAAGTCCCCTTACTACGTATCTAGGACGGTTCAAGCCTATCGTTCAGCGATTGATGATGCTGTTGCTGGTAGACCTTTTAATACAACCCTGCTTGGAAACTTAGAGGGTCTTGCTAATCGTGGCTATACCGATGGCTTTTATGAGCGTCATCACGATAAAGAGTATCAGCTCTACATGAGAGGTCACTCTCTTTCTGGCAGAAGTTTGTATGTTGGTGAAACGCTGGATATAGATCCCACATCTGGTCGCGTCAAAGTCGACGTTAAGAATCGTTTCTCAGTTGGCGACAAGATTGAAATCATTGAGCCACAAGGTAACAAGGATTTAGTCCTGGAGAAGATGTGGAATATGAGTGGTGAACCGATTGATGTAGCGCCAGGTTCAGGGCATTTTGTTTGGCTTGAGTTGCCGATGCAAAGCAAGCACGCCTTTATTGCGCGTTACACGCATGAACCCGCGCCTGTAGAAGCCTGCTCTTCTTGTAGCGAATAGTTTTTTATCCACCAATTACCCAATGACTGCCTGAATGACTGCAACTTCTAAACCAAACGCCCCCTCACACGGAATCAAAGAAAAGATTAAGGAAGGGTTTAAGAAAGCTTTAGCGCTTACTCTTTATTTTGGCACTTGGTTTTGCGCAATCACCTTCATGGCGGCCACCGCCCTTGAAGAGAGGCCTATCCCGCTTTCACTTTTTGGATTTGCATTAATCAAAGCTGGCATCTCGGCGAAATTTATGTTGATTGCCCAAGCCGCCTACCCAATCAAAGTTAGCAAAGAGCATGGCATTGTGAAGTCTCTCTTTAATGAGTCTCTGGTGTATATCGTCATCGTGCTTGCATTGAATTATTTAGAGGCAGGGTTACATGGCTTAATCGATGGCAAAGAATTTATTGCCTCTATGGGTGCCTTCGGTCATGGCGAGCCATTGCGAATTTTGGCCCTATCCATTGTTTATTGGCTAATCGTCTGGCCATACTTGATTTTTATGGGCGTCAATCAAGCCCTCGGAAACACGGCAACACTCGCCATCCTATTTGGCTCTAAAAAGTAATTGCTAGCTGTGAGTGTGAGAATTTTTTGGCTTTGCTTGCTGTTAATGCTTTCCGGGCAATTGCATGCCCAAGAAATCGAAGCGCGCCTATATTCCAATGCGCCCATTGGAATGAACTTTGCCACCGGCGGTATTGCACAAGCCAAGAGCGGCTCATACAAATTAACTACAGAAGCAGTCAGCCTAACCCATGTCTTAGATATTGCCGGCCAATCTGGGCGTCTTAGCTTATTACTACCTTACGCAGAACTCTCTGGTACAGGCACAGCAGGCGGTCAAACATTTAATGCGTTATCAGAAGGCATGTCTGACCCCGTGATCAAAGCCTCAGCAAATTTGTATGGTGCACCCGCCCTGAGTTTGGATGAATTTAAAAGCTATAAGCAGGATTTAATTATTGGCGCCAGTATTGCCGCCTCCGTTCCTTGGGGCAAGTACAACAGCGAACAAATGGTCAATGTTGGTGCCAATCGCTGGTTTGTTCAGCCGGGACTTGGTGCATCGCAGGCAATAGGTCCATGGCGTCTTGAGTTGGCTGGTATGGCTACTATTTACACCAATAACACTAGTTTAAATGATGGGTGCAGCTTCTGCTGGATTACCGGCTTCATGTTGACCGGCTCTCATCGTAGTGAGCGCGTTGGTGCATGTACTGACTGCCGTCGTTGCTGGGGCAAATTCCGCGCTGGTGAAATCGACGAAGTTGAAAAAGATGAAGTGAATGATCAACTGGTTGCCAGCGCAGGAACCTGCTCTGTCATGGGCACAGCCAGCACCATGGCCTGTATCTCTGAAGCCTTGGGTATGGGTGCCTGGTGGCGCAACGCCTCCCGCTGTTACTGCTGACCGCATTCGCGTTGCCGAAGAAACCGGTACTTGTGCAGTCAAGATGGCCAAGGAAGGTTTAACCATTGATAAAGTCCTAACAGCAGATGCATTTGAAAATGCAATGCGCGTATTGCTCACTATTGGCGGCTCTACAAATGGCATTGTGCACTTGGCTGCTATCGCTGGACGCATGGGTCTTGAAATTGCTTTAGATGCCTTAGACAAAATGGGAGATGAGACTCCTGTATTGGTTGATCTCAAGCCGTCTGGCGATCATTGCATGGAAAACTTCCATGATGCTGGCGGCATGAGACCACCCTACTGCGTGAACTTAAGCCACTTCTCAAGCTGAATGCCATGACAGTCTCTGGCAGAACGCTTGGTGAAGAAATTGATGCAGCAGCTCCTAACTTTAAACAAGCTGTCGTGCGGCCTTTTGATAAACCCATTTATCCGCGCGGCAGCATTGCCGTACTTCATGGCAATCTAGCCCCAGGTGGCGCCATCATTAAACAATCTGCCGCCAACGAAAAGCTCATGGAGCATGAGGGTCGCGCTGTGGTCTTTGAAGATGCCGCCGACCTTGCCAACCGAATTGATAGTCCTGACTTAGATGTCTATGCAGAAGATATCTTGGTCTTAAAAAATATTGGTCCTAAGGGTGCGCCAGGCATGCCTGAGGCAGGATACATTCCTATTCCGATGAAATTAGCACGCGCTGGCGTGAAAGATATCGTGCGTATCTCCGATGGCCGCATGAGTGGCGCTGCGTTCGGAACGATTGTTTTGCATGTCACACCAGAATCCGCTATTGGCGGTCCACTGGCTCAAGTGCGCAATGGTGATCGCATTCGTCTAAGCGTAAAGAATCGTGAGATTAGCTTATTAATTTCATACGCTGAGCTGGCTCAGCGTATGAAAGACAATCCAATCACTTCACCAACTGCTGAACGCGGCTACAAGAAGCTGTTCTTAGATACGGTTACCCAAGCCGACCAAGGCGTCGACTTTGATTTCTTGAGAGCCGCAAAGATGGTGGGTAAAACGCCAAGAAAGTGATTGTTTTTGCTCAGAGATTTCTGAGTTCGCGCCTAAGGATCTTCCCAACATTTGATTTGGGCAGATCATGCACGAAGATGACGTTTCTGGGGCGCTTGTAGCTGGTGAGATGCTCTTTGCAGTACTGCAAAACATCCGCCTCAGTAATGTGATAATCGGATCTCACTACAAACGCCTTCACAATCTCGCCTAACTTGCGATGCGGTGCACCGATCACTGCGCATTCTTTAATGCCTGGCATCTGCACCATTGCATCCTCGACATCATTCGGAAATACCTTAAATCCCGCAACCACAATCATGTCTTTTTTGCGGTCAACAATTTGTACATACCCCTCGGAGGTTATGAGGCCAATGTCACCGGACTTAAAGTAGCCATCAGCCGTCATGCAGTGATGCGTTTCTTCAGGCTTATTCCAGTAGCCTGCCATGACCTGCGGGCCTTTAATACAAATCTCTCCGGGCGTTCCATGCGGCAATACCACCTCGTCATCATCCAGAATGACGACATCTGTTCCTGGAACTGGCGAGCCAATGTGGCCTGTGAAATGTTTCTCAAGCGGGGCTATTAACGCAAACACTGGGGATGTTTCTGAAAGGCCGTAACCTTGTGTGATCGGCACGCCTGTAATAGCTTGCCAGTGGTCGGCAGTTTTCTGATGAACGGCCATTCCGCCGCCAATCGTGACGAGTAAATTGGGTAGCTTGACCTGCTTAAATTCAGGACGATGAATTAAGGCATGGAACAAAGTGTTTACGCCTGGGAAAATATGAATCTTGGGATGCTTCATCAACATTTTGATAAAGCCTGTGATGTCCCTAGGATTGGCCACTAAGATTAAAAGGCCGCCTTTAGCAATGCCTAAAAAGGCACATGCTGTTAACGCAAAAATATAAGTTAGGGGTAAGGCGCACAAAAAGACCAGCTGCTCATCGCGTTGGTGCTTAAGGCCGGGCCGGGAGTGAGCCAAGACTCAATTTGCATCACATTAGAAAGGATATTTCGGTGTAACAGTACTGCCCCCTTGGATACGCCCGTAGTACCACCGGTGTATTGCAAAAAGGCAATGTCGTCTAAGCCAATCTGAGGCTTATCAAATGCATGACCACTACCAATCTGCAAAGCTTCCTTAAAAGCAATATGAGGAAAATCCCAGGGCGGGATCATTTTTTTGATATTGCGAGCAACCCGATTAATGAGATGCCCCTTCATTCCAAGCAGCTCACCTGGGCTGCTAACAATTACACGCTGAATTGATGGCTGAGTGGGAATTTGTTGATAGGTCGCAGCAAAATTTTCCATCAGCACCAAGGCCGATGCGCCACTATCGTTAATTTGCAGCTCTAACTCTCTTGCCGTGTAAAGCGGATTGACGTTAACCACTACGTAACCAGCGCGCAGGGTCCCAATCATGGCAATGACATACTCCACAACATTCGGATACATCAGAGCAACACGTGCGCCCTTCTTTAGACCTAAGGTCTGCAGATAGGCGGCAAAGTCTTTGGATAGCCGATCGATCTGACTATAGGAAAAGAACTTTCCCATTGACTCAACGGCCTTGCGATTTCCAAAGCGGTTAAAACACTCATCTAAAAATTCCGCCAATGAATCATATGGCAAGGGGCCAATGCCAGCAGGGACACCGGCAGGGTAATTTTTAAGCCAAGGTTTTTCAGAGTTCATGATGAGCGTAGGCTTCTTAACCGAGAACTTGCTTTAATTCTTGCAAAAAGAGATCTTGGCCATGATTGACCTTTTCTTGCCAATCGTTGCCTGAGTTTTCATTTGCATCATCAGCAATGTATTTGTATGCAGTCCATGGAATATCGTGATGATGGGCAGAAGCTGCAATTGCAAATAATTCCATATCTACTACGTCTACACCCTGACTATGCAGCCAGGGATCATGCGCAGTGACGAAACTGCCACCAGATCCACAAAGATATTTACCGCTAGAGTGATATTCATGAGGTCTTTCGCAAAATGGCGTCATGCCACGGGGTGCCAAAGGCTCTGTGTGCATATCTCGCTGAATCACTTTTGCAATCGATAGCAATCCATGCAAAGATGGATTGACCTTGCCGGCAGTACCAAAGTTCAAAATCTGTTTTGGAGCGAATTGGTGGATTGCCTTAACCGTAGTTAATGTCGCATTGATTTTGCCGATTCCTGAATAGACGATCTCTATCCCTGCAGGCAGGGCTTCACGCTTGAGTTCAGACTCCAATGCCGCGATAATTAGTAGATTCATAAACCCAAAGCCCTATAACTCCATCGCCGCTATTAATGAATTTACTAGATTATCTACCTGGAGTGCCCGACTTTCCGAAACCCGGAATTCTGTTTAGGGACATCTCCCCATTATTGGCGCATCCAGCCGCTTTCAGAGAGGCTATTGCGCAATTGGAGGTTCTGGCCAAGGGTTTGATTACAACCCACATCCTAGGCATCGAATCTCGTGGTTTTATCTTTGGCTCCGCCCTAGCGCATCACACCCACAAAGGTTTAGTTTTGGCTAGAAAGCCTAATAAATTGCCGCTAGCAAGTCATCGCGAATCTTATGGATTGGAGTATGGCTCTGACTCACTGGAGTTTCAGCAGTCCAGCCTTCCAAAGCATGCAAAAGTTTTGTTGCTAGATGATGTCTTGGCTACGGGAGGAACGCTTATTGCGGCCGATAAATTAGTGCGTAGCGCTGGTTTTGCAGTATGCGGCGCTAGCACTCTATTAGAAATCTCTGCACTGAACGGCAGCGCCCTGCTCTCTCAAAACGGAATTACCAACAAATCGGTTTTGGTTAGCTAATCCTTCTATTGCCTAGACCAGCTTTTTGACACTCTTAAATAGTTTTACAGTGCCCCAGCCTACTGCAAGAACCTTGCTGGCTAACTTGGGCTTGTAATGCGCTAACGCCGCAAATGTGCACCGGTCCACAAAATAGGGTTGGTTTGCAAGAAATGATAAGCGTCTACACCCTTATCCGCCCATGAGAGCGGCTTCTCCCAAGGTTCAAAATGTTCAGCAAATTCTTTACGCTCCCGCCCAGCCTGGGCCATGCATGAGGGCATGGCCCAGGCTGTTCAAGGGCCTTTAATTTAGAACTCATTTGTGAGCTCTTCGCGATCTTTAGAGGGCTCTGCAATGGAAGCTTCAAATAGTCTTGGCATCTTTTACGCAAGGATTGCATGATCAATAACGCCAGAATGCAACCAATAGATAGAAACGCACCCGTTAGTAAGGCAAGCGCCATCATGCGATCTGTTTCCCAGCTATAAATCACAATAAACAGGGCCAACATAACCAGACCAAAGAATAAAAAGAATAAGGCACTGACAATCATCACTAGCAAACTAATAAATGTACTTCTAGCAATTTAATTTGTACATCGACCGATAAAAGCTCTAAACGCGTTTGCGCAATAGAGGCGCCTGTTGCAGCCAACCCCTTAATTGAAGTCAGTAGATTTTCTTGAGTCATATTGAATTACTTACGTCTAATAAAAAGGCCAATCAACAAACCAAGACCTGCAGCAACGCCAACTGCCTCCCAAGGTTTGCGATGCACAAAGTCATCTGCACCTTGTGCAGCAGCCTTTGCCTTTTCTGCTAATTGATCTTCTACACCAGAAAGACCCTCCTTCGCGCCTGCCAAGGTTTCAAGCGCCTTGGCTCGAATTGAGCCTATGACGCCCTCGTGCTGACCCTCAGTAGCATGAATCAAAGCTTCTGCATCAGCCATCAGCGCTTTAAATTCCCCAATGAGCTGGTCTGCTCCAGTTGTAGCAGCCTCAGGTGCGTGCGCATGCTCTAGCTTCTTACTTGTCATATAAATGATTTCCTGATGTATACCAGCTTATTCTAAGCACTTCTTGCCTTAGAACCTAGCAATAGCACTGTCATACCAGCATTCCCTTCTTTAAAGCGCTGGAGGTAACGCTTCAGGCTTGGCCTTCTTTTCAAAAGCGCATGATAAGCGGCGCTTCCAAAAGGCACACTTTCTCCAAAGTAATACTCCTCGACCCGATCGGAATATCGATTATTTTCAAGCGCATCATGGATGGCCCACTTAATGCGGCCACCCTCTCCGCTTGATCCATATCCATGAATCAGAACTATGGCCTTAACCCCAACCTCGATAGACTTGCGTAAATAGTCCGTCAGCCGCTCTAAGGCTTCTTCTACGTATGGCCCCATCCTGCTTGATATTGATTTCAACAGTATCTGAACTCAGAATCGGTATTTGCTCAGAACCGCAATGCGGGCACTGATTAAACAATGCCCGCGCGTTTCCACAATTAGGACACTGAGCGGCATAAGACACCTTGAGCTAACTTAGCATTGCTTTAGGAGCAATACTTGCCTTCCAAAGTTGCCACATCTGTTGATTTGTCATCTACCATCAGATTCAAAGCCTTTTGCGCTACCTCACGGTTCTCTTGGGTCTTTAAGTGCGTATTGATCAGACTAGATACATCTTTTCTAATTGACGTATTACCGTAGCGCAATCCCTTCAAGGTAGATACCGCTTCAGCAGAAATCTTGCACTGCTGATTTACCAACTCAGAAGAATCTGACGGCTTTGTATTTGCGTAAGCAAACGCAGCAACGGAGATTGATACGGCTGCTAATAGAGTCTTTTTCATCTTAGTTCCTTATTTTGTGACCACACGTTGGACAACAACCCACTTCTCTTGCTCTCGTCTTTCTAAGAGCGGCATAAACACTGGATTCTGAAATCTCCAACTTTCTAGCTGCTTGAGCTGCAGTCATGCCTTTACCTACCCACTCCAAGGCTTGATGCGTTTTCGGTATCTGTTTCTTCATTTCATCTCCCAGTCCCCACACTATACCACTGAAGTTGTGAAGTTTAGTAATATAGGAATTACACCTAGGCCGATAGAGCCAAAAAGGAACAGGGGAAATAGAAGGTCGTCAGTTAAGCGGCAAGTGCGCGCCTAGTGAGCTTTGGTGTTATAAATACTTGGCGGCCAAGTAGAGTCCATGTTCGACAACGCACCATCTGCCCTACCCCATATCAAGGCAGGCAAGCTTCGTCCGATTGCAGTCACTAGCGCTCAACGTTCTCCATTCCTTCCAGACGTTCCTACAATTGCAGAATCTAGCTACCCAGGTTTTGATGCGCAGTCTTGGTTTGCATTGGTTGCGCCAGCAGGCGCCCCTAAGACAATCATCATGCATTTAAATTCAGCCTTAAATAAAGCACTAAATTCGCCTGAAGTACGTCAGCGTATGCAAGAATTGGCTGCAATGCCTGAACCTGGTACACCAGAAAGGATGGCTGCTTTTGAAAATGCCGCAGTGAAACGTTGGCGTGAAGTTGTTAAAGAATCCGGTGCTAAGGCTGAGTAATCTCCATCAGCAGCATTAGCCAACAGGATTAATAACAATCAAGAGCGCTGTAATCCAAAAACTTCAAACACCAACTTCATAAGTACAACATGACTGATAAAAAACTCCGATTACCGGACTCTGTACACATACCCTCACTAGCCTGCATTACCGTGATGCAGATTTAGTGGAAGATCTGATGGGTAAGAAAACGTTTACCGAAGTCATGCTGATGCAGATTCTTGGTAGAGAGCCTCGTGGTGTTGATATTCGCATTACGGATGTTGTATTAATTGTGCTGATGGAGCATGGCTTAACGCCCAGCGCCGTTGCAACCCGCCTGATCTACATGACCGCTCCCGAAAATCTACAAGGCGCAGTATCAGCAGGCTTGCTTGCTGTTGGCAGTTCATTCATTGGCACGATGGAAAACTGCTCCGCGCTACTTGATCGCATCATTGCAGCCAAAGATCAATACGCAGAAGCACTCTCGATTGCCCAACACTACAAGAGCATTAAGGCGGCGGTTCCAGGCTTTGGTCATCACCTGCATAAGCCAGTAGATCCGCGTGCTTACAAGTTATTAGATATGGGCCGCGCTGAAAAAGAACTCAAGGGCGACCATATCCGAGCGCTGGAGACGCTATCTAAAGCAGTGGATGAGGTTGCTGGCCGCCCGATCACCATTAACGCCGCAGGTGCTGTAGCAGCACTCTTGGGCGAAATTGGTATCCCAACAGCTGTGATGCGTGGCTTTGCGGTCATCTCCAGATCTGCCGGCTTGGTTGCACACATTGTTGAAGAACAACAAAGTCCGTCTGGAAGATTTATTTGGGATACCGTTGAGCATGCCATTCCATTTGTTGACGGCGCCAATAAGATTGGCTAATGATGAGCAGTCAGAGCAACTCTAAAACCAAGGAAGCGGTTCTAGTTACCGGCGGCAGCCGTGGGATTGGACGCGCTATTGTTGAGCGACTAATGGCCGATGGCATGCATGTCATTAACTTTGATAAAGCTCCGCCTTTAGTGCTTGCTGCTGATGAAAGTTATTTTCAGGTCGATGTATCCAAGGAAAAAACTTACGCTCCGCGCTTTCTGATGCCGTCGCTAAATTCAATATCACACGCTTAGTCAATAACGCTGGCATTGTGCGCCCTGCCAATATTGATAAAACAACTACTGATGATCTTCACGCTGTAATGAATGTCAATTTAGCAGCAGCCATTATTTGCGTACAAGCCCTACTGCCCACTATGAGAACCGCTCATTTTGGACGCATTGTGAATATCGCCAGTCGCGCAGCCTTAGGCAAGGAAGAACGTATTGTCTATGCCACCACTAAAGCGGGCTTGCTTGGATTAACCCGAACCCTTGCACTGGAGTTGGCTTCAGATGGCATTACCGTAAATGCTATTGGCCCAGGCCCTATTGCTACAGAATTATTTCAGAGTGCTAACCCACCTGGCACACCTGCTACTCAACGCATCTTAGATAGCGTTCCACTTGGTCGCATTGGGCAACCTGAGGAAGTAGCGCATCTAGTTGCGTCCTTACTCGATAGTCGAGCTGGATTTACTACCGGTCAGGTGGTTTATGTCTGTAGCGGCATGACAGTGGGCTTAAGTCAGTAAATGAACTCAACTTCACTGCCAGCAGGACTACCAACAGACCTATCGGATCGCGTGATCTTTGTTTCTGGTGGCGGATCAGCCGGGCCTGGCTGGAGTATTGGCCGCGCCTCTTGCGTGACCTACGCCCGCTTAGGCGCCAAGGTTTGCGTAGTCGATAGAGATGCAGCTTCTGCAGAAGAAACCACCAAGATCATCCAAGATGAAGGTGGCATTGCCCATACTTTTATTGGCGATGTTTCTGAAGAAGAAGATGTTAAGCGACTGTTTAGTGAAGCGCGTAAACATTTTGGTCCAATCGATGTTCTGCGCCACAATGTTGGCATTGGTAAAGTTGGTGACCCAATGGAAACCAGTGCAGACGATTTTGATCGCATTCACAAAGTCAATGTGCGGAGCTTATTGTTAGCAGCGCAAGAAGTCTTGCCTGAAATGGCTGCACGTGGCAAAGGCAACGTCATTGCTATTTCTTCAGTAGCTGGGATGCGATATTTGGGATACCCCCATCTTGCCTATAGCGTCACCAAAGCAGCTAATACACAATTTATTCGCATGATTGTCCAACAATACGCAGATAAAGGTATCCGGGCCAATACGGTAGTCCCTGGACTCATCGATACCCCTCGCATTGCCCATACGGTAGCCAAGATGTTCGCTGAAAACAACCTGGATGAGGGGCTCGTGCAGCGCGCGATCGTCAGGTGCCCCTAGGCCGCTCAGGATCAGCCTGGGATATCGCCTATGCCTGCGCCTTTCTAGTCTCCGATGCTGCCGCTTATGTCACAGGCACTGAGCTGGTTGTAGATGGCGGCCTTACCGGCAAATACGTCTAAGCACTAAAAGCGGGCTCCCAAGCAAGGGATAGTATGATTTGGTGATTCTTTAGGAGTTTTATATGCGACGAATCATCTGTCGAATTGTTCTTTTGTTGGCGGTAAGCACTGCCTTGATCGCATGCAATCACAACGACAAAAAAATTAGCGGTTGGGAAATCAATGATGTGTATCACTCAACCATCATTACTCCGAACGCCATCACTGGCGGAAAAACCTTTCAAGGCCCTCCAATCAACACCATGGATGAAGCCAACACCTATGAAATGTTTGGCCTAAAGGCAGAACAATCAAAGCAAGGTGTTAAGTCTTATGAACTCGTTGCCCAGTTAACGTATTTTTCACAATGGCGTTATTACGATTCGGCATCCCAAGAAGGATCCCCTGCCAATGCATTTAAAGTAGTTGGCAGAGAAGCTGGCGCCTGTGGCGAAAGAGGCTGCAAAGAGGCTGCATTTTTAGAGGGGTACTTTCTATCTCTTTAACTGAAGCATTCTTGAAAGATCGTCAAAGCAAAGGTTTTATTGTTACCGTCTCTTCTAAGTCCGGAGTGAAGACTGAACTGTATGTGCCACCTCAATATATCCAAGGTTATATGCAGGCTGTCAACGGCTCTAAGTAATCTTGAAGCAGCAAAAAATAAGCCACCCTTGGGTGGCTTATTTCATTTAGGGGCGCACAATCGCCACTCCATAAATCATCTTGCTGTTTCTACCAGGGCAATACTGGTTTTAGTCCAGCTTTTTGTATCGTAGGGGCCGCTTTAGGCGAAGCCAAGAATGCGATTAAATCTCTGGAGGCATTCAGGTTAGAAACATTACTGGTGATTCCAGCTGAAAACAACACTGTCTTTTGAGCCTCAGGCGGAAGCTCGCCAATAAAGTCGACACCGGGAATGGGAATTAACTCGCTAACCTGCTGAAATCCAAGCTCAGCCTCGCCTCTCGCCACTACCGAAGCAACACGTTCGCTATAAATCTTTCTGGCAGTTTTATCCATTTGCTCAGAGATACCCATCTTCGGAAATAACTCTGTCGACAAGTACACGCCGCTAGCACTTGCAGAATAGGCGACTGATTTTGCATTCAGGAGTGCGGACTTGAGTCCGGCCATAGTGCTAATGTCAGGTTTAGGCGCTCCAGCCTTTACCACTGCACCCATTACAGATGCCACTAAATCAACACGCGTTCCTGGTTGCACTGCCCCACTTTTAACAAAGTCCTCTAAGGATGGAGATGCCAAAATAAGTACGTCAAACTTCTCATCCCTTGCCAATCGCGAAGGAATTGAATCGGGAGCCTTACCCATCGAAGAGCCATAAGAGATGATGACTTTATTGGGAGATTGCTTCTCATACTCAGGCACCAGGGATTTAAGCGCTTCTGCAAATGCACCTGAGGTAATTACATGTATATCGGCCGCTACTAAGGCTGAGGTGGCAAGAAATACGCTAGCTACGAGAGCGAGAAAGGTTTTCATTTTTGAGTTCATCAACATAACTTTACCCCAAGCATCCTTAGGCTGCGAATTGGATGATGGCGAGAAGATGATTGCGATCAGCCCGGCTCCAGAAAACAAAAAACCCAGCAATTCAGCGAATTATCTGGGTTCATTTGAAAGTACTGGCGGAGACGAGAGGATTCGAACCTCCGATCAGAGTTTTAGCCCTGATGCTCCCTTAGCAGGGGAGTGCCTTCGACCAGCTCGGCCACGTCTCCGTACTTTCTTACTGCCTTTTTACTGCTACTGCGCCCAACAGTTTAACGGATAACCGCTTCTGAGGGGTTTTATTGCCCTTTTACTTATGGTCCAGCTCAAATGCCTTATGCAAGGCACGGACAGCCAGCTCCATGTATTTCTCATCAATAACCACTGAAATCTTGATTTCGCTAGTAGAGATCATCAAAATATTGATGCCCTCTTCTGACAAGGTGCGGAACATTTTGCTAGCGATACCAACGTGGGAGCGCATGCCTACGCCAACTACTGAAACCTTAGATACCTTTGGATCGCCAGAAATCTCTTTTGCTTCGATATGGGCTTGAACGGTATTTTTCAAAATGTCCAAGGCCTTTTGGTAATCGGCACATGGCACTGTAAAAGTAAAGTCGGTCTTACCTTCTACAGATTGATTCTGAATAATGATGTCCACATCAATATTGGCATCCGCAATCGGACCCAAAATTTGATAGGCAATGCCTGGACGATCAGGAACTCCAAGAACGGTAATCTTCGCTTCATCACGCGCAAAGGCAATGCTGGAAATAACTGCGGCTTCCATAGTGCTGTCCTCTTCAAATGTAATCAAGGTGCCCGAGCTCATCTCATCAGCAAGGGGCATCAATGGGTCTGTCAAAGAAGACAGAACCCGGGTTTTAACTTTGTACTTACCAGCAAACTCAACAGAGCGAATTTGCAATACTTTTGATCCAAGGCTGGCCATTTCCAGCATCTCTTCAAAGGTAATCTTGTCTAAACGACGTGCATCTTCGCAAACGCGTGGGTCGGTTGTGTAAACACCATCAACGTCGGTATAGATCAAGCACTCGTCTGCTTTTAATGCAGCAGCCATTGCCACTGCAGAAGTATCAGAACCACCACGACCTAGTGTCGTGATGTTGCCATTTGGATCAACACCCTGGAAACCAGTTACCACTACGGCACGACCAGCATTTAAATCAGCCAAGATCTTTTTGTCATCAATGCTTTTGATGCGTGCTTTAGTAAATGCAGAGTCTGTATGAACGGTAACTTGCCAACCTGCGTAGCTAACCGCATCAATACCTTCGCGCATTAATGCAAGCGCCAACAAACCAGAACTGACTTGTTCGCCGGTAGAAGCAATTTGGTCCAGCTCACGTGGATTAGCTTCCGGATTGATTTCTTTTGCCAAGCCAAGTAGGCGATTAGTTTCGCCCGACATTGCAGAGGGAACTACGACCACTTGGTGGCCTGCACGCATCCATTTAGCAACGCGTTTGGCAACATTGGCAATGCGCTCTACTGAGCCCATTGAGGTGCCACCATATTTATGAACGATAAGAGCCATAAAAACCGTCTATTTAACTAATCTGTGACAGGGAAATTGTTCCCTGAGGATCTAAAAAGGGCTTATTTTACAGGGTTTTGTAGCCATTCCGGCACTACCCGCTTGCCAGCGGTTTTTAGGTGTGGATAACTCACCCCAATACCCGCTACAGCGATCAAATCGCCATCGATATACAGCAATGGCGCTTGGCGCTGCCATGGCGGCACATCAGCCTCCTGAAAGAGATTTTTGAGTGTTCTACGGGGGCTGTTGGACTTAATTTGGAGCTTTTCTGAACCAGATCTAGCTTTGCTGGTGACTAAGTTGTTTTCGAGCGCTTCTTTGACCCAGCTCGCTGATAGTCCAGGCTTTTTGCTGGAACTTGATAGAGGTTTAAACACCCACCGACCAGTGCCACCTTCATCGGACTTTGAAATCTGCAACAGCCCTCTCCATAGCCGAATAACGCAATCATCGTGCACCCATTGCAACTCAGCGCTGGCTTTTGCTTGGCTTAGGTCTCGCCACCATGCTTGTAGGCGTTCTTTCGAAGGCATGACAAGTTGATGCGATTGGAGCCAATAGCGTAGAAGATTATTGGCAGCTGGTAAATCTTGATTAGCTAAAACCAATAGAGGCGCAACCTTAAGCTGATCTTTACTGAGAATGGCTTTTCCATCCTGCGCTGCCAAGCGATTCAATAGAGTTTGTACTTCGCCTAGCAAGCCTGCGCTACGCGCAAGATTTGCTATTACTTCTGGTTGAATCTTTTCTAACCTGGGAATAACTTGCTTACGAATCGCATTGCGGCGATATTTTTCACTCTGATTGCTAGGGTCTTCAATCCATTTAAGCTTGCGCTCTTTTGCATAAGCCTCAAGCTCTGACTTGCTTTGCTCAAGCAGCGGCCGCCATAAGGCAATGTTTTTATCGCTATGCTCTAGCGCCCTACTGTTCGGCATGCCAGACAGGCCTGCAACACCAGAGCCACGCAGCAGTTGAAGCAGCACGGTTTCTGCCTGGTCATTTTGATGATGCGCTAATAGCAGGTCTTCAATGCCGTACTCTTCGCAAAGATCGGCCAACGCTTCATAGCGCCCCACTCTTGCTCTTGCCTCGACATTACCCTTCTCACTTGGGTCGGCTAAATGGAGAAGACGAAAATCAAAATGAATCTTATATTTTTTGCAAAGCTTCTCACAAAAGATGAGCCCTTCATCGGCCTGCTTTTGTAAGCCGTGATGAATATGAAAAGCGTAAATTTCAGTATTGTGTTTTTGGGCTTGCGCTTTGCAAACCGTATCGAGCAAAACAACCGAATCAAGGCCGCCACTCAGGGCGACCGCAATTCGTCTTGCCGACTTAGGACTTGGCTGTGATTTCCTTGAACTTGCCATAGCTCATCAAACGCTCATGACGACGTTCAAGTAATGCATCCACTTTCATGCCATCAAAGGTTTTTAGGGATTCAGCAAGTGCTTTACGCATATTGCTCATCATGCTTTCGTAATCACGATGGGCACCGCCAATCGGTTCGGCCACGATCTTATCAATCAAGCCCAATGCTTTGATGCGTTGAGCTGTTAAACCCAGCTGCTCTGCAGCCTCAGAAGCCTTATCAGCAGTCTTCCAGAGGATAGATGCACAACCTTCTGGTGAGATCACGGAGTATGTTGAGTTTTGCAGCATCAACACAACATCGCCCATTGCAATTGCTAAGGCGCCGCCGGAACCACCTTCACCAATAATGGTGGCGATAATCGGCACTTCTAGTTCTGCTTGTACATACAGATTGCGTCCAATTGCTTCAGACTGATTGCGCTCTTCTGCATCGATACCTGGAAATGCGCCAGGTGTATCAACGAATGTAAATACTGGTATGCCAAACTTTTCCGCAAGGCGCATTAAGCGCATTGCTTTACGGTACCCCTCGGGACGGCTCATGCCAAAGTTACGCAACGCGCGCTCTTTAGTATCGCGGCCCTTTTGATGACCAATCACCATGCAAGGTTGATTGTCAAAACGGGCTAGCCCGCCAATGATGGATTGATCGTCTGCAAAAGTGCGATCGCCATGGAGTTCGTGAAAATCAGTAAACAAAGCGCTTACATAATCTAATGTGTAAGGTCTTTGTGGATGACGTGCTACTTGAGATACCTGCCAAGGCGTTAAGTTCGCGTACACATCTTTTGTTAGCTGCAGACTCTTTTCAGAAAGCGTCTTGAGCTCATCGGAAATATCTACCGATGACTCATCTTGCACAAAACGCAGCTCTTCGATCTTTGTTTCTAATTCGGCGATTTGCTGCTCAAAATCCAGGAAAGTCGTTTTCATTTTCATAGTCTGATTTTAATATTCAACCGGGATTGGGTCGATACTTCTCCACATATACCAGGTAGCAACCGTACGCCAAGGGGCCCAATTTGCTGCCACCTCACGGGCCTCATGACGGCTCACAGGCTCTCCGCTGAAGTAATTGAGGGAAATAGCCTTAATTAGACCAACATCGTCCAGCGGCAGGATATTAGGGCGAACCATATTAAAAATGAGGAACATTTCAGCCGTCCAGTGGCCAATTCCCCGAATTGAGCTCAATTCCTTGATAACACTCTCATCATCCATATCTTTCCACTGATTGGCGTGTAATCGACCAGAATCAAAATGATCGGCTAAATCGCGGATGTATTCCACCTTGCGACCAGACAATCCTGCGGCACGTAATTCTTCCACTGTCAGCGCTAGGATGTTTTTAGGGGTGACTTTCTTTTTGCTAGCAGCAACCACTCTATTCCAAACAGATTGCGCAGCCGCTACTGAAATCTGCTGTCCCACAATCGCTCTTGCCAAAGTGTTAAATGGATCTCCGCGTGTTACCAAAAAACCCGATCCGTATTTCGGAATGAGTTTTTTGAGAATGCGATCTTGCTTCATCAATTCTTTGCAAGCCTGCTCCCAATATTCAGGGGCGACTTCTTCAAGAATTGCTTCAGATTTTTCTGTTTTTACTGATTTGTCTTTTACTACGGTCATTAAGCCCTACGCCATTCTGTTATGCCGCCTGGTTTATCTTCCAATACCACCCCTTGGTCGAGAAGTGATTTATGAATGGCATCAGCCTTAGCAAAATCTTTTGCTTGCTTGGCGGCCACACGTGCAGCAATGTGCTCTTCAATTTGATCGTTGCTAATGCCGTCTTGATCTTTGGAGCCTGCTTGTAAAAATGCTGTTGGGTCTCTTTGTAGGAAATTCAGGGCCAGCCCTAAAGACTTCAAGGTGCCTGCCAATGTTTGCTTTTCTTCGCCTTGCGCTCGATTGACTTCGCTTGCCAAATCAAACAGGACGGCAATTGCCTCAGGGGTATTGAAATCATCATTCATGGCATCAGCAAAGCGCTTAGCCCATGGGTTATTTGGATCTAGCTTGCCAGCTTGCGTATTTGGCGCCTGTGCCAAGGCGGTATAGAGCCTCGCTAAGCCTGAGCGCGCCTCTTCTAACTGGGCATCGCTGTAATTATTGATAGGACTCCGGTAATGCGCCTTGAGTATAAAAAAGCGCAACACTTCTGGGTCAAAGCTTTTAAGTACATCACGAATTAAGAAGAAATTTCCAAGCGACTTGGACATCTTCTCTTCATTTACACGAATGTGTCCATTATGCATCCAGTAACTTACAAATGGTGCATCGTCATCCTTGCGGTCTTGACCATACAAAGCGCCTTCGCTTTGAGCAATTTCATTCTCATGATGCGGGAACTGTAAATCAGCGCCGCCACCATGAATATCAAAGTGCTCACCCAAGAGGTCGCAAGACATGGCTGAGCATTCGATATGCCAACCTGGACGGCCTTCGCCCCAAGGTGATTTCCAACGAGTATCTGCGGGCTCCTCTGGCTTGGCGCTCTTCCACAGAACAAAGTCCAGGGGATCACGCTTACCGCCAACAATAGCAACACGCTCACCGGCATTGAGCTCATCTAAGCTTTTGCCAGAGAGCTGACCATATCTTGGTAATAAGCGAACGGCGAAGTTCACGTCGCCATCATCTGCTTGGTAAGCCAATTCGTTTTCAATCAACTTGCCGATTATGCCTTGCATCTGGTTAATGTAATCAGTAGCGCGTGGCTCTTGATCTGGATGCATTAAACCTAACTCATCTGAGTCAGCATGCATGGCATCAATAAAGCGATTGGTTAGCGCAGAAATTGGCTCGCCATTTTCAATGGCACGATTGATGATCTTGTCATCAATATCGGTGATATTGCGCACGTAAATCACTTCATACCCACTGGCACGCAACCACCGTACGACCATATCGAACACAATCATTACCCTTGCATGGCCAATATGGCAAAAGTCATAAACCGTCATACCGCACACATACATCTTTACCTTGCCCGGTTCAATGGGCTTAAAGACCTGTTTTGAGCGACTGAGGGTGTTATAGATTTGCAGCATAGGGTTATAAAGGTGGGGCAAGTAGCGCCAATTTGTTAGACTGAGCGCTGAGTATATCGAATGAGCCAGTTTTATACCCCTGCCCCTATGCCTGTAACCCTCCCAGCACCACGCCCAAACCTTTTTAAGCTCTCCCTAGCTACCTTTGCTATTTCCTTAGTAATGGGCTGCAGTACGACTGCGCAGCAGGTGGCAGACGCTGAAATTAAGGCCGTCAGTAGCCAGGAACTCAAATGTGGGCCAAATTCGCCTTATTTAGGCTCAGGCAACCCTGGCGACGCTCAAAAGCTCTCCACCGATATGCCCTATAACCCTTCGAATCCAGAGCTATCTGAAACCGTTGCCCTGCCGTTTTTATCTTTTCTCATCATCGAACCAGACCCAGTTACTAAAAATGCTGTCCCTTCTGATGTTGAGAAACTTGTTAAGGCACGCAAATTTCCAGAAGCCATTGAGCTGATAGACGCCCACTTAAAGAAGACACCAAAGAATGTTCAGTTACGGTTCCTGAAAGCTCGCTTACAAATCGAGATGAAAGACTACGATCAAGCCAAGAAAACTTTGATC
Organism: Polynucleobacter necessarius; assembly: GCF_900096755.1. Lineage (NCBI taxonomy): Bacteria > Pseudomonadati > Pseudomonadota > Betaproteobacteria > Burkholderiales > Burkholderiaceae > Polynucleobacter > Polynucleobacter necessarius. Next base: position 1,427,548 of record NZ_LT615227.1, on the reverse strand, counting down.
ATAATTACTCAGCAATTTCCTGAACTACCAGAGCCTTATAACAATCTTGCCGCCATTGCCGCCAATGAAGGCCAATGGATTGAGGCACGCGATTATCTAGAGCTCGCTTTAAAGCTGCGCCCTAGCTACGCTGTAGCTTCAGCCAACTTAGGCGAAGTCTATGTGCGTCTTGGTGCACGGGCTTATGAAGATGCCTCTGAGTCTGCGCAACTCAATCAACGTCAATATGCCAATAAGGCAAAAGTACTATTAAATCTAATCAAGACGCCGTCTAAAGACGTCCCAACCAATACTTCATCCACTAACCTTCCAGAAAGTAGATCCAAATAATGTCTAAAGTACTTCTTAAAACCAATCATGGCGACATCACCCTAACCCTGGATGCCGCCAAGACACCAAAGAGCGTTGCCAACTTTTTACAATATGTCAAAAGTGGTCACTACGATGGCACGATCTTTCATCGCGTCATTAATAACTTCATGATTCAAGGCGGCGGCATGACTGCTGGTATGAAACAAAAGCCAACAGGCGATGAAATCGAAAACGAAGCAACTAACGGTTTAAAAAATGATCGTTACACAGTAGCAATGGCGCGCACTAGCGACCCACACTCAGCAACAGCGCAATTCTTTATCAACGTGAATGACAATGATTTCTTAAATCACACTGCCCCAAATGCCCAAGGCTGGGGTTACGCTGTATTTGGCAAAGTGACTGATGGCATGGATGTTGTTGATGCGATTCGCAAAGTAAAAACTGGTAGTGCTGGCGGCTTTCATCAAAATGTACCTGCAGAAGATGTTGTAATTGAGAAGGCCACTGTTCTCGAGGAATGATTCCGAAGCACTCAAGCGCCCTGCTCATCTCCGATATACACCTGACGCCGTCAATGCCCTTGACGGCGCAGCGCTTTTTCGACTTCTGCGAAAAAGAGGCGCCCAAAGCTGAAGCGGTATTTATTTTGGGTGACTTATTTGAATATTGGGTTGGCGATGACGCTGCAGCACACTCACCTTTTCAACAAGAGGTTAAAAGTGCAATTGCCAATTTATCCACTAAGACCAAAACGTATTACATGCATGGCAATCGTGACTTTTTAATCGGTCACGCCTTCTTAAAAAAGACCGGCATGACTTTATTGCCAGATCCTTCTGCAGTTGAAATTGCCAGCGAGAAATACGTCCTAAGTCATGGCGATGCACTTTGCAGTGCTGATGTGGGATATCAAATCTTTCGTGGCTGGGTCAGAAAATCTTGGATTCAAAAGTTGTTCTTACGCCTACCGGTAACTTGGCGTCGCTCCGCAGCTCAACACCTTCGTAGCAATAGTCATGTGCAATATCAGCGCACCAAACAAAGTGCTGACGCCCACATGAAGACCAATGTCACTACAGATGCATGCGCAGCGACTCTGCGCGATATGGATGGCCAAAAATTGATTCATGGACACACCCACTTACCAGCCCATCACCAAGAATCATTAAAGGGACAGGAATGGCAGCGCTGGGTTTTGTCAGACTGGGACTTGGATCACCCGGATGCAGTATTACCGAGAGCTAGCGCACTAGCCACTGATCAGAATGGCGCACGCTATCTCGATTTAGTTAAGGCTTAAGAGACCTTTCTTTAGCCGTCTTTACTTGGCGCTTGAGTACTTAGAAAGACATTGCACCATCTGTGCAAAGATGCGTGGGTTAGCCGCCATCACTTCACCACTCTTCAAAAATCCTTCTTCACCGCGATAGTTGCCGATTAAGCCACCTGCCTCAGTAATTAATAGAGCGCCTGCTGCCATATCCCACGGCTTTAAATCGCTTTCAAAGAATCCATCGTAACGACCCGCTGCTACGTACACTAAATCCAATGAAGCAGCGCCTGGACGACGAAGACCTGCGCACTGACGTGACATCTCCGCAAATATCTTTAAGTATTTTTCTAGGTCTTGATCTTCGCGGTAAGGAAAGCCTGTACCGATCAATGCATTTGCCAAACGATCTTGCGTAGCAACACGTAAGCGACGACGATCCAAGTAAGCACCCGATCCACGAGTAGCAGTGAATAACTCATCGCGCGTTGGATCATAGACAACTGCTTGCTGGGTTACACCATTAACAGCAAGTGCTATAGATACGGCATATTGTGGAAAGCCGTGAATGAAGTTTGTTGTGCCATCCAATGGATCGATGATCCAAACGTTTTCTGCATCAACATTGTGTTCGCCAGTTTCTTCGGCCAGGAATCCATGGGTTGGATATGCCTCGCTGAGCGTCTCAATAATGGCTGCTTCCGCAGCTTTGTCCACCTCGGTTACGAAATCATTGTGTTGCTTGCGGTCAACCTGTAAGCGCTCCAAATTTAAGGAAGCGCGATTGATCACGGTACCAGCACGACGGGCGGCCTTTACGGCCACATTTAACATGGGATGCATAGATTAGATGGACAAATTAAATAAGGACAAGGCTTTAATATTGCCAAGCATTACTGCAAACTGCATGACAATATGAAGCTAACAGGTTGATTCTAAACGATTAGCCCATTTACCCCCCTAACCTGACCCTTGAATGCGCTCATGAATTCTAAGAAATCCCAATTACTTCGCTGGGTGCTGGTGGAAACCAGCCACCCCGGTAATGCGGGTTCTGCTGCAAGAGCCCTTAAAACCATGGGCTTTGGCGATTTACACCTCATTAATCCAAAGATTAAAGGGGTTGCTAAAGAATCCGAGGCAATTGCCCTGGCAAGCGGTGCTGCTGATATTTTGGAATCCTCCCAAGAAACTGACTCCCTTGAGTCAGCTGTTGAGGGATGCTCCTTGGTGCTGGGCTTAACCAGTCGCGATCGTGAATTTGGGCCTCCAGCCCTCGATTGGCCAACAGCCCGAGACATGATTCGGGAAGTCATTCAAGGCAATGGCAAGGTTGCCCTACTTTTTGGCCCTGAGCGTACCGGTCTAGATAATGAACATTTGGCTTTATGTACCCATCGGGTCTGGTTAGACGCCAATCCAGCCTATCCATCACTAAACCTTGCTCAGGCCCTCATGGTTTGCGCCTACACCCTTAGAGAGGCCTTAAAAGACGATTCTAAAGGGGAAAATGCTGGTTTATTGGGCAATAGAGAAGAAATGGCGGATTTTGCCGATCCAGCTGCCATTGCCGCCATGCTGGAGCACTGGCGCGAAGGACTGGAGGCTATTGGGTATTTAGACCCGGCAAATCCCAAGAAACTCATGCCTCGCCTGCAGGCATTATTTGCAAGAACCCGCCTGCATAAAGAAGAGATTGATCTTTTGCGAGGCATTGCAAAACAGATGCTCCAGAAAAAATAAGCGCTCCCCGTTAAAATCAACCAATGTCAAATTCACTATTCGATCAAGTCGACTCCATCATTGCCAGAGATCCCGCTGCGAGAAATCGTCTAGAGGTCATCACCTGCTATCAAGGTCTGCATGCTGTTTGGCTGCATCGTATCTCTCACTTTTTGTGGGGCATTGGCCTGAAGTGGTTTGCTCGCTTGCTGTCGATGTTCTCTCGCTTCATTACCGGGATTGAAATTCATCCGGGCGCAAAGATTGGTCGTCGCGTATTTTTAGATCACGGCTTAGGTATTGTGATTGGTGAAACAACTGAAATTGGTGATGACTGCACCATCTACCAAGGCGTTACCTTAGGAGGTACATCGCTTTATAAAGGCGTTAAGCGTCACCCCACTCTTGGTAAAGGTGTAGTTGTCAGTGCGGGCGCAAAAGTATTGGGCGGCTTTACAGTCGGCGACGGAGCTCGCGTTGGTTCTAATGCGGTTGTCTTAAAAGAAATTCCAGCGGGCGCTACAGCAGTAGGTATACCTGCGCGCATTCTTCATCCAGACTTACCTCAGGGTGCCGACATTAAAGCCAAAGAGTATTTTCAAGCTTACGGCGTTACACCCAATGTGGATGACCCTGTATCTATGGCTCTTAAGGGTTTGATCGATGCAACGATTGAACAAGAAGCCAAGATTGCTGCACTAGAAAACGCGCTAGCTAAACTGAGCAACACACCAAAAGATGCCGCCGGTCCTAGCGATACGAAGCGTGATCTTGATGCCATTAAAGAATGGCTCAAAGAGTAAAGAATTAATGCAGCGTGCGTGGGTTTGAATTACCGGAACCTAAGGCACCACCAGGAAATTCACCTTCCTCGTCGCCGTCATCCTCATTTGGCATACCAAAAGTAAAGCTCTCGCCACCTTCAGGATGACGGTTTTCTATTTCAGCTTCAGTAGCAGCGCACACATCTTCTACTTGCACCCAAAAACGTAATGCCATGCCAGCTAATGGATGGTTACCATCCAACACAACTTGGCTGTCATCGGCAACATCGGTCACCGTGTAAATCAATGGCTCGTCATCGGCATCAGTGTCAACGCTCGCATCTGAACCTTCTTCGGCATCAGGTACGCCCTCAAACTGCATCCCTACTTCAAGCGGTTCGGGAAAGCGTACACGTGGCTCTATTTTTAGAAGTTCAGGATCGTACTCGCCAAAAGCCTCATTAGGCTCCAATTGAATAGTGGCTTCATAGCCAATATCCTGACCTTCTAACAATGTCTCAATTTTTGGGAAAGTACCCTCATAACCACCGTGCAGGTATACCATCGGAGAATCTGGTTCCTCGATGAGATTATTTTGCGCATCGGTTAACTTATAACGCAGGGATACGATGGTATTTTTTCAATCTTCACGCTAAATCTGTCAGACATTCGTTTTTAATTAATTTTTTAACTAGCTTTTACTTTATGACCTCATTTTACTTGAGCAAGCCTTACGAACCCCCACGGACGCCCAAAAACCTGCCTCTGAATGCGCCTTGGGCCCTATTTGGCGGAATTAGCCCAGACCAGTTTATGAAACAGTACTGGCATAAAAAGCCTCTAATGGTTCGCGGCGCAATCCCTGCTTTTGCCCTGAGCTCACAACAGGGAGAGTCATTAGCAAGCCCTATTTCTGCAAAAGAACTTGCTGCTTTTGCCCAAGATGAAATGGTCGAGTCTCGCCTAGTGAAATCCAAGCCCTGGAGTTTTGATATGGGGCCGTTTTCTAAAAAGGCGATTCCTGCTATCGATAAGCCGAACTGGACTTTATTACTTCAAGGCATGGAGGCACACCACCCTGCTGCCGCACATACCCTCTCTTGGTTTAGATTTATTCCAGATGCGCGCCTTGATGACTTAATGATCAGCATCGCTGGCATTGGTGGCGGCGTCGGACCTCACTTTGACTCATACGATGTTTTCTTAATCCAGATGTCGGGGAGACGGCAATGGAAAATTTCCGAGCAAAAAGATTTGAGCCTTAGCCCCGATCTCCCTTTGAAAATTCTGAAAAACTTCAAACCAAAAAACGAATGGGTGCTTGAACCAGGCGACATGCTCTACTTGCCACCTCATGTAGCCCATGATGGCATTGCTTTAGATGCTGGGTGTCAAACCTGGTCCGTTGGATTTAGATCCCCCAGTTTTAAAGAATTACTACAAGAAGGACTTTGGCGCCTAGCCGAGTCACTCGACGATATTCCAGGGCTTGAGAATAAGTTTGCAGATCCAAAGCAAGGCGCTACAGATCGTGCCGAGCAACTACCCGATGAACTCATTAAGCAAATTGAACTCAAATTGAAAGAACTCAAGCTTGATCGGGTGAGCCAATTTTTACCCGGGATTACAGCTTACCTATCAGAGCCTAAACAACAAGCCCTCTTCGATGCCCCTGGCGCGCCATTAAATCCCAATGCGTTTATCAAAAAACTTGCTACTCACGAACTCGTTTGTAGTCCGCAAACTCGTATTCTGAGTCTGCAAAAACAGGTGTTTTGCAACGGGGAAAACATGACACAAAGCCAGACCCCAGACATTGTCCGTGCCTGGCAAGAGCTTTCCGCAAATAAGGCCCTAAGAGCCCAAAAATTAGGCAATATCAATGCCAGCAGTCTTTATGAGGCTTATTTGGCAGGTTGGTTGATTTTTGAGGGCTAAATAAAGACGTGGCTATAATAAATACTGGAAATTACCTAGGGATTATCCCTTGGAATTTTCGACACAATTACCGGTAATTGTTGTTAATTTTTTTAAAGAGGAAATTTCAAATGAAGAAGTCACTCGTATTCGCTGCAATGTTAGCTATCGCATTGGCCGCTTGCGGTAAAAAAGAAGAAGCAAAGCCAGTTGAGGCTCCTGCTGCTCCAGCCGCTGAAGCTCCTGCTGCTAAGAAGTAATCTTCTTCATGAAGATAAAAAAGCCGCTTTTAAGCGGCTTTTTTATTACTTAAAAATCTTGTAACTCTTGCCAAATACTTGCTTAGCGGGAAAGCTGTTCTGTTAAGAGAGTCAAGAGCTGGATTCCAGCAGGTGTATTTTCAGGCTTACCATCAGCGTCGAGTGCATATACGCTTACAGAATTTTCTCCAGTAGTTTTTAATACCACTTGGTACTTTTTAGCTTTCAAGCTTGAATCATCCTTGCTGCTAAAGAGATTGGAGAAGAAGCCTTTGGAGTCACCCACATCCTTTGCATTAACATAGCGAACGTAGTAAATACCTGTTGATCGATTGCGATCTTCAACTGTAAAGTTTGAGCGATCCAATGCCAAGCCAACATCACGCCAAGAGCGATCAAATCCAACGCTGAGCTCGATATGAGCCTGATTCGTTCCATCTTGCACAAACTTCGCCTTAGGTGTCTTAGGACCTAATGGTGCCGCCACTATTGCCTTGGCCTGCTCTTGAGTCATACCCAAGCGCTCCATCAAACGAGCCAAGAAAGCAGCCTCTAATTCAGGGTCGTTTGGACGAGGTGTCCATATGGTGTACAAACAAGAGCCTGTAGCATCGGTAACGCATTTCTCTAAGGCGCCTTTCTGGGTGATGTAGATCTCAGTCTCATTTGGCTTGCTAACTTCTAAACGTGTTTTGTACTTATCACGTTCGCCTGAGTCATACACCGTATCTAGCACCGATCCCAATACTGAGCGAATAAAGTCTTGGGCAATTTTGGCGCGGTTTTCAGCCCAATCGGTTTCCATAATGCCGGTCGATGGAGAGTCCACCACCAACAAGAATCCATTCTCTTGCCAGAAATCTTTTACTTGCGGGTACAGCTCTGGGGCTGGCTTCTCAACCACCAACCAACGTCGCTCACCATCGCGAGCGATACGCATACCAGGGATGCCGCTCAAAACGTTGCTACGCATTTGTGCCGACTTTTTTACAGCCGCATTGTATTCAGACATGGTTGCCGTGCCGTCCTGAACAATGTAGCGACGGTCCGCTTGCGCTGTAATCAAGTCTGGCGGATATGCCAAATTGGGTCCACGTACAGCACCGGCACTCTTGTAATCTACCGTATCGCTACTGGTAACGGATTTGCATCCAGTCAAAACTGCAGAGGCTATAAACACCATAGCCAGAATCGATAAATATCGACGGTACATGTGGAACAAATTCATCATATTAAGTTGGCCTGTTTTAATGCTGCCTTCAAAAGCTCTCGCAAAGAACTGCTCAAAGGGGTTAGTGGCAAACGAATGCCGGAAGCGATCTTGCCCATCTCATGCAGGGCCCACTTCACTGGAATAGGGTTAGCTTCAGTAAACATTGCCTTGTGCACGGCAATCAACTGATACTGAATCTCACGGGTTCTTTTAACGTCATCAGACATGGCTGCAACGCAGAGCTCATGCATTAAGCGCGGTGCAACGTTAGCGGTAACAGAGATATTGCCTTTGCCACCCATCAACATCAACATCGCCGCAGTTAAATCGTCGCCAGAAAATACTGAGAAATCGCTATGGCCTGCACGCTTGAGATCATTGATTAACAAGGTTCCGCGCTCCAAGCTTCCTGTAGCATCCTTGATGCCAATAATTCCAGGAACACCGGCAAGACGAACTACTGTGTCACCCGCCATATCGGCAACTGTTCTACCTGGCACGTTGTACAAAATAACCGGCAGATCTACTGATTCAGCAATCTTCTTAAAGTGGGCATACATACCCTCTTGGGTTGGCTTGTTGTAATAAGGAACTACCTGCAAGCTTGCATCAGCGCCAACGCTTTTTGCATATTTAGTTAATTCAATTGCCTCTTGAGTGGAGTTGCCACCAGTACCGGCAATCACCGGAATCCGGCCTGCAACCTGTTCAACCGTTACGCGAATAAGCTCACAATGCTCTTCAACAGAAACCGTTGGGGACTCGCCACTTGTTCCTACGATCACAATGCCGTCGGTACCCTCTGCAACATGCCAATCCAATAAAGAACGCAAACTAGCGTAATCCAAGCTACCGTCTTCTAACATTGGAGTTACGATCGCAGGCATGCTGCCGGCGATGGGTTTTTTACTGCCTTGAGATTGAGCTGTATTTGTCACCGAATTTATACCGATTTTTAGCTGTATTAAGCTTGAAATTGTAACGGAATGTGCTCTTTTAGCCCGTCTTTTACGGCGCATAGGCGCTGAACCATGGCTGGTTTGGGCTGGTCTACGTAAAAATATCTTCATAAGCCACCACTTTAAGGCCGTGCAGAGCTGAAAAAGCAAGCAATTCCCCTGGATTTAAGAGGAAATTAGGGTTCGATGGCTTCCCAAAATCGCCATTTCCCTGGGCAAAGGTTTCATAGATCAAGACCCCTCCTTTTTGCAGCATTTTTGGCAATTGATCGAGGTGGGGACGATAGAGGTAATTGGTCACCACTATGCCAGCCACCTCCAGATCATTCAGGGGCCAAACTTCGAGCTCAAGATCTAGGGTTTTAGCTGTAATCGATGGATTCTGTAGCAAGCTGATATTCGATACATCCTGATCAACAGCCAAGACGCTATAACCAAGCTCTGCTAATAGGCGTGAATGGCGACCAGATCCACATGCAAGATCTATCACTGTACCGCCTTTGGGAATGGCGGGAGCAAAATGTCGCACCCAAGACGATGGGTTGAGAGTTACCTCATGCAGCGTAGTCAAACTTGCAGCCTTAATCGTATGCAAGGCCCATTGACTCACGGACCTCGCGCATGGTTTCTTGAGCAACCTTGCGCGCCTTATCGCAACCATCGGCAATGATGGAGCGCAATAAGCTCGGATCATCCAAATGCTTTTGAGCGCGCTCAAACATCGGTTGCTGCTCTGCAAGAATGGCGTCGATCACAGGCTGCTTGCATTCCAAACAGCCAATACCGGCAGATTTACAGCCCTTGTCCACCCATTGTTTAGTTTCTTCATTGGAGTAAACCGTGTGCAATTGCCATACAGGACAACGCGCAGGATCGCCTGCATCTGTTCTGCGAACGCGCGCAGGATCCGTTGGCATGGTGCGAATCTTCTTAATCACATCTTCAGGATTTTCGCGAATGCTAATCGTATTGCCATAGGACTTAGACATCTTCTGACCATCAATGCCCGGCATACGTGATGCCGTTGTGAGCAATGCTTGAGGTTCTGGCAGAATAATTTTGCGTGCGCCCTCTAAGAATCCAAAGAGTCTTTCGCGATCAGCCATTGATAGGCTTTGCGCCTCTTGCAATAAAGCCTTGGCTTGCTCAAGAGCCTCATCATCACCGCGCTCTTGAAAGGCAACACGTAACTCTGCATACATCTTGGCGCGTTTACTACCCAATTTCTTCACCGCTTCCAATGCTTTTTCTTCAAAGCCTGGCTCACGTCCATATAGATAGTTAAAGCGGCGCGCAACTTCACGCGTCATCTCTACGTGCGGCACTTGGTCTTCACCTACCGGCACATACTGCGCGCGATAAGTCAAAATATCTGCAGCCTGCAGCAATGGATAACCTAAAAAGCCATAGGTTTGAAGGTCTTTTTCTTTGAGCTTCTCAATCTGATCTTTATAGGTCGGAACGCGCTCGAGCCAGCCCAATGGGGTTCCCATGGATAGCAATAAAAAGAGTTCAGCATGCTCAGGAACCTTGCTTTGAATAAACAAAGTGGCTTGGTTTGGATCTACGCCAGTAGCCAACCAGTCAATCACCATATCCCAAACAGATTGCTCGATCACATCTGGTGTTTCGTAGTGCGTAGTTAACGCGTGCCAATCGGCGACAAAAAAGAAGCATGGATACTCGGACTGCAGACGTACCCAATTCTTTAGGGCCCCATGGTAATGGCCAAGGTGCAAATTACCCGTAGGTCGCATGCCAGAGAGAACACGTTCAGCAAACATCTTTAGTCTTTATCGTCGTTATGAATTAATGAAATGCAGACCACACCGGTGTGAGGTGGTCAGGCAAATGCGGCAAATTTCCAAGATCAATATGGCTTTCATTGGGATCGTGAAAATCTGACCCACGAGAAGCTAAAAATCCATATTGCTGGGCTATCTTGCCATAAGTTTGGTACTGATGAGGGCTATGGCTTCCGGTGATCACTTCAATAGCCAATCCACCGATATCTTTGAAATGCTTAAAGAGCGCATCCATCTGCATAGCGTTGAGCTTATAGCGTCCAGGGTGGGCAATGACTGCAACGCCGCCAGCCGCTTTAATCCAAGCTACTGCCTCATCCAAAGTCGCCCACTGGTGTGGTACATAACCTGGCTTATCTTCAATCAAATAATTTTTAAATACGTGCTCTGTATCTTTGCAAACACCCTGCTCCACTAAAAAGCGCGCAAAGTGCGTTCTCGAAATTAATTCATGATTACCCGCAAAATGCAGAGCGCCTTCATAAGCGCCGGGAATTCCCGCTTTGAGTAATTGCTCGGCCATGAGTTTGGCGCGATTACCGCGACCATCACGGGTACGACGCAAGCCTTCAATAATTCCAAGGTGCTCGGCATCAATACCTAAGCCAACGATGTGAATAGTTTGCCCCATCCAGGTTACGGAGATTTCTACACCAGCGAGGTAGTCAATCTTTAAAGCACTCGCCGCTTCACGCGCACGTTGCTGACCACCGAGCTCATCATGATCTGTCAGCGCCCACAAATGAACGCCATTGGCCTTAGCTCTTTCCGCCAACTCTTCAGGCGTCAGCGTGCCGTCAGAAATCACTGAGTGGCAATGCAAATCGGCATTAAGGGGTGAAAAGCTGCTCATGACCCTATTTTAGGTCAAGCTGGTGTCAATTACCCGGCGCGGAGCATCTAGGTAGTCACGAGACTGCATCTCGATCAAACGGGACACCGTTCTTGAGAATTCTGCGGTAATTTGACCTTCCGTGTACAAATCCGGGGCTGGGACCTCAGCGGAGATAATTAACTTAATCTTATGGTCGTATAAGACGTCAATTAGCCAAATAAAACGACGGGCTTCATTGGTCATTCTCGGAGGCATGTAAGGAACCCCAGAAAGAATCACCGTATGAAACTGATTGGCAATTTCTAGGTAGTCATTTTGGGAGCGTGGACCGCAACAGAGCGTTTGGAAGTCAAACCACACTACACCATCACCCATATGCAATGACTTGAGCTCGCGCGACTCAATACTCAGAACTGGGTTGAATACTTCCTGTTGATTGCCAATCAGATTAGTAAACATCTCCAATAGGCGTGTATCGGTTTTCTCATTGAGCGGCGTTAAATACGCCTCTACTTGCGCCATCTGCACGCGGCGGTAATCATTGCCCGCATCCACGTTTAATACATCGAGCTTTTCTTCCAACAGCTTAATTGCCGGCAACAATCGATCGCGGTGTAAGCCATTTGGATAAAGTTGATCGGGTCGATAGTTCGACGTCATCACAAACTGCACACGATCAGCAAATAGAGCGCTTAGTAAGCGATACAAAATCATGGCATCAGCGATGTCATTAATATGAAACTCATCAAAGCAAATCAAACGATAACGTTTTGCAATTCGCTTAGAAAGCTCATCCAAAGGATCCGATAGGCCTGAGAGCTCATGCAACTCACGATGAACTTCACGCATGAATTCATGAAAATGGATGCGAACCTTCTTTTCTAGTGGTGAAGCCGCATAAAAGCAGTCCATCAAAAAGGATTTTCCGCGACCCGCCCCACCCCAGAGATATAAACCCCTGGGTAAAGTCGGCTTGAATATTTTTTTCTTGAGATTGCTACTGCGAATATCTTTGTAGGCAATCCATTCATCTTCGCACTGCTGTAAACGCTCTACAGCGCGAAGCTGCGCGGGATCACTTTGATACCCGCGCGCTTTTAACTCTTGTTGGTAAAACTCAATGGTTTTCAATTACATATTTAATGCACGTGAGTCTGTCGCTAACGCTGCTTCGCGCATCACTTCAGACAAACTTGGATGTGCATGACAGATGCGAGCAATATCTTCTGCTGCTGCTTTGAATTCCATTGCAACTGCCGCTTCAGCAATCAGGTCTGAGGCATTTGCACCGATGATGTGTACGCCGAGAATCTCATCTGTCTTCGCATCAGCCAATACCTTGATGAAACCATCAGCACGACCCATGCCTAATGCACGGCCGTTAGCAGCAAATGGGAACTGACCTGCTTTATAAGCAACACCAGCTTCTTTGAGCGCTTGTTCTGTTTTGCCAACCCATGCAATCTCAGGATCCGTGTAGATAACCCAAGGAATACAGTTGTAATCAATGTGTGGTTTTTGACCCGCAATCACTTCAGCAGCCAAAACACCCTCATCCTCTGCTTTATGTGCCAACATTGGTCCGCGCACTACGTCACCTACGGCGTAAACGCCAGGCGCTGCGGTTGCACAAGTATGGTCATCGATTGGAATGAAGCCACGCTCATCCACTTTGAGGCCAATCTTGTCTAGACCTAATTTGTCGGTGTTTGGTACGCGACCAACAGAAACAATTAAGCGCTCGCATTCCAACTTAGCGGCTTTACCAGCGCTATCAGTGTAGTTAACCACTACACCCTTCTTGTCCGCTTTAACGTCGCCAATTTTGACGCCGGTATTGATGCTCAAACCTTGCTTAGCAAATAACTTTTGAGCTTCTTTAGCGATACTGACATCACAGGCACCCAAGAAAGAGGGCATTGCTTCAAGAACTGTCACTTCGGCGCCAAGACGACGCCATACAGAACCCAATTCCAAGCCGATTACGCCGGCACCGATTACACCTAATTTCTTAGGAGCGGAATCAAATTTAAGCGCGCCTTCGTTATCGCAAATCAATACATTATCAACAGCAATACCAGGAAGGTGACGTGCTTTAGAACCAGTTGCAATAATTACATTCTTGCCGGTTACTGTAGTTTTGTCTTTTCCATCAATTTTGATTTGATAGCCGTCAGCACCCTTGCCTTCAAATGAAGCATGACCTTTTATCAAAGTGATTTTGTTCTTGTGGAACAAATACTGAATACCACCAGTCATCTTGGTAACGATGTCATCTTTGCGGGCAATCATCTTCTTAGAGTCGATGCTTACTGAACCCACTTTAATTCCGTGATCAGCAGCATGATGGTTGATCTTCTCGAATTTTTCTGAAGATGCCAACAAAGCTTTGGAAGGAATACAACCTACGTTTAAGCAAGTACCACCTAAGCGTGGCTCACCTTTAGGATCGTCATAGGAACTAGATTCAGCACAGGCAACCTTAAAGCCGAGTTGCGCTGCACGAATAGCGGCGATGTAGCCACCAGGGCCACCACCAATTACAACTACGTCAAAAGCTTGGCTCATGATCTTCCCTTCTTACAAATCAAGGAGAAGACGTGAAGGATCTTCCAAAGCATCCTTCATAGCAACCAAACCAAGCACAGCTTCGCGGCCGTCAATGATGCGGTGATCGTATGACAAGGCGAGGTAGTTAATTGGGCGAACAACGACTTGGCCGTTTTCAACAACAGCGCGGTCTTTAGTGGCGTGGATACCCAAAATAGCGGATTGTGGTGGGTTGATGATTGGAGTAGAAAGCATGGAGCCGAATACACCACCGTTAGAGATGGAGAATGTGCCGCCAGTCAACTCTTCAATCGACAACTTACCTTCACGAGCTTTAGTACCGAACTCGGCAATCTTCTTCTCGATATCAGCTAAGTTCATTTGGTCAACGTCACGCAAAATTGGAACTACCAAGCCACGTGGTGAACTTACAGCGATACCGATATCAAAGTAACCGTGGTAAACGATGTCGTTGCCATCAACAGAAGCATTGAGCAATGGGAATTTCTTCAAAGCGTGAGTAGCTGCTTTAACGAAGAAAGACATGAAACCCAACTTCACGCCGTGAGTCTTCTCAAACTGGTCTTTGTATTTGTTACGCAAAGCAATCACTGGACCCATCTTGACTTCATTGAATGTAGTCAAGATGGCGTTGTTTGCTTGAGACTCAAGCAAACGCTCAGCAATACGAGCACGCAAGCGGCTCATTGGTACGCGCTCTTCTGGGCGATCGCCCATTGGAATTGGTGCACTTGGCAATGCAGCTGATTTGGCGCCGCCTGCAGAAGCGTTTAGTGCATCACCCTTAGTGATACGACCATCGCGTCCAGAACCAGCAACTTGTCCAGCGTCAACACCCTTCTCTGCAAGAATTTTTGCGGCTGAAGGAGCTGCTGCTTTTGCTGGAGCTGCGGCTGCAACAGCAGTGCTGTCGATCTTCGCGATCAATTGCTCGGCAATAACAGTGCCACCGTCAGCAACAACGATTTCTGTGAGAACGCCGGCGGATGGCGCTGGAACTTCGAGAACCACTTTATCTGTTTCGATTTCGATCAAGATCTCGTCTTGACCTACAGCGTCACCAACTTTCTTTTTCCATTGCAACAAAGTTGCTTCAGCAACTGACTCAGAGAGTTGTGGAACTTTAACTTCGAAAATAGCCATGATTAATCCTGTTTATATGTATGTGTGTTTGTTGAGTTATGAAGACGATTATTTCGTGATCACGTAACCTTTTAATTTGGCAAATGCCGCATTCAATAAAGACTTCTGCTGCTCTTGATGGAGATGTGCATAACCACAAGCTGGTGAAGCTGATGCAGGACGGCCCGCATAACCCAACTTCATGCCATCAGACATGTTTTCCAAGATGTTGTGCTGTACAAAGAACCAAGCACCCTGGTTTTGTGGCTCATCCTGACACCACACCACGTCTTCCAACTTATGATACTTCTTCATCTCAGCAGTCAATGCTTTATGCGGGAATGGATAGAGCTGCTCCAAGCGAATGATGGCTACATCGCCAATCTTCTTCTCGGCACGCTGTTTAACCAAGTCGTAATAGACCTTGCCAGAACACATGACCAAACGGGTGACCTGTTTAGCATCGATAGAATCATCGCGCTCACCGATTACAGTTTGGAAACCACCTTTTGTAAATTCAGATAACGGTGATGCAGCTTCTTTATTACGCAGCAATGATTTTGGTGTCATCAAGATCAGCGGCTTGCGGAACTGACGAATCATTTGACGACGCAACACGTGGAAGATTTGCGCTGCTGTAGTTGGCTGAATCACCTGCATATTGGTATTAGCACACAACTGCATAAAGCGCTCAAGACGTGCGGAAGAATGCTCTGGACCTTGACCTTCGTAACCGTGCGGCAACATCATGACCAAGCCGTTTGCACGACCCCACTTCACTTCACCGGAAGCGATGAACTGGTCAATAACCACTTGCGCACCGTTTGCGAAGTCGCCAAACTGGGCTTCCCAAATGGTTAAGGTGTTTGGTTCAGCTGCGGCATAGCCGTATTCAAAACCAAGTACAGCCTCTTCAGAAAGAATCGAGTCAATCACCACAAACGGTGCTTGATCCTTAGTAACGTGCTGAAGCGCAATGTAAGTACCGGTGTCCCACTTCTCACGATTTTGCTCATGCAATACCGCGTGACGGTGAGTAAAGGTACCGCGTCCGCTATCTTCACCAGATAAGCGTACTGGGTAGCCACTTGCAACTAAGGATGCGAAAGCCATGTGCTCACCCATACCCCAGTCAACATTGGCCTCACCGCGACCCATAGCAGCACGGTCGTTGTAGACCTTGGCAACTAATGGATGGGCTTTGAAGCCTTCAGGAATGGTTGAGATCTTTTTAGCCAAACGCTTCCACTCAGTTAATGGAATCGCTGTATCCGCTTCATCGGTCCACTTCTTATTCAAGAATGGTGACCAATCTACTGCAAACTTACCTTTAAAGTTGCTCAATACTGGATCAGAGGTTTGCTTACCTTCATCCATCGCAGCACGGTACTCTTTAACCATTAAGTCGCCAGTACCAGCTGGCAATACACCTTGAGTCTCTAACTTGTCTGCGTAGAGCTTACGTGTGCCAGGATGCGCAGCAATGATCTTGTACATCAACGGCTGAGTCATTGCAGGTGTATCTTGCTCGTTGTGGCCCAATTTACGGAAGCAGATGATGTCAACCGCAACGTCCTTATGGAACTTCATGCGGAACTCAACAGCCAACTTCGTTGCCAATACAACAGCTTCTGGATCATCGCCGTTCACATGCAATACCGGAGCATCCACAATCTTCATGGTGTCCGTGCAATACAAGCTTGAACGTAAATCGCGTGGATCAGATGTTGTGAAACCAATTTGGTTATTAATCACAATGTGCATTGTGCCGCCCGTGGAATAGCCACGAACTTCAGACATTGCCAATGTTTCTTGCATCACGCCCTGACCTGCAATCGCAGCATCACCGTGAACCAAAACTGGCATGACCTGCTCACCCAACATATCGCCACGACGCTCCATACGAGCGCGTGCAGAACCTTCAACTACTGGGTTCACGATTTCTAAATGGGATGGGTTAAATGCCAATGACAAGTGAACAGGGCCGCCAGGAGTAGAAATATCGCTTGAGAAACCTTGGTGATATTTAACGTCACCGGCTGGCAATGTTTCCGGACCCTTATGCTCAAACTCAGCAAACAAGTCTTTAGGCATCTTGCCCAAAGTGTTTACTAATACATTGAGACGACCACGGTGGGCCATACCAATAACGATCTCTTGAATACCTTTGTTGCCAGAGTCACGAATCAGCTCGTCCATACAGGCGATGAAGCTTTCACCACCCTCGAGAGAGAAACGCTTTTGACCAACATATTTAGCCTGGAGGTAACGCTCTAGACCTTCAGCAGCGGTAACGCGGTCCAAGATTTGACGCTTCTCATCCACATTAAATTGTGGGGTTGAGCGAATGGACTCTAACTTCTCTTGCCACCACTTCTTAATCTTCTGGTCGGCAATAAACATGAACTCGACACCAATCGTGCCGCAGTAGGTTTCGCGCAATGCTTGAAGCAAATCGCGCAAAGACATTTCGTTTTTGCCGAAGAATGTATTACTTGTATTGAAGACGATATCCATATCGCCATCTGTAAAGCCATAGAAAGCGGGATCTAATTCAGGAATGTCCTGGCGCTCTGTCCGCTTTAATGGATCTAAGTTTGCCCAGCGATTGCCAACGTTACGATACGCGGCAATTAACTGCTGAACAGCAACGCGTTTGCGGCCCATCTCTGAGTCAGCCGAATCAGAAATCGTTCTGATAGGACCTTGCTTAGCGCGCTCAGCAAATGAAGCAACAATCGGTCCGTGAGCAATATCAGTTCGAGATGAACCGTCAACCGCTGGAACCTGTTTCACGTTATCGAAATAATCTCGCCAATGATCAGCTACGGAAGCTGGATCGTGCAAGTAGGATTCGTAGAGTTCCTCTACGTAGGGGGCGTTTCCGCCGAAGAGATAGGAGTTATCTCTTTGATCCTGCATCATGATGCTCACCTTTCATCGGGTTTCCCGAATAAAAACTGTGGGTATAACCATCCGCTTAACGGCTGTACCGTCTCACGAATTGCTCTGTGCAAATACTGGTACTACGACAGTAATTTAACACGATTGACCATTGACAGATAAAGGGCTTTCCCTGATTTAAAGGGTTTTGGGGGTATTTCCCTAGAAACGCAATTGAATAAGAATTTTCCTACCCCGCTTTCAAGGATTACCGACAGATTTGCCGTGATTTGATTTTTATTCTCTAAATCTTCAATTGAATTAATGAAATTAAGGTTAAGGGAAATATGAAATCAATTACCCCAGAAATGGAATATCTCAGCACCAGACAGAGCGCCAAGGTATTGCAGGTCTCGCTTGGAACCGAACCGTCCAGAAAATGGTGGAGTTAGGTGAATTAATTGCCTGGAAGACTCGAGGCGGCCACAGGCGGATATTGGCCAGCTCGCCAGATCAACAGCTACAAAGAAGAAAACGCGCAATGCGCCAGAAAACTACTCAAAACTGTATTGCAGTGGGGATATTTAGGCGCAGTGAAAATGGCCAAGAATTACTAGAATCCATTGCCGATTGGCAGCTAAAAGTGGATATGGAGGTTGCTGTGGACAGTCTAGAGGGTCTGATGAAGGCGGTTTCATTGGCTCCCAACCTTATCTTTTTGGATGCCTTGATACCCCCAGTTGAGCAAGTCCATTTAATCCATTATTTGAGTAACAACAAGGACACGCAGAGGATTCCTATTCTAGTAGATGAAGGTTTTATCAAGCTTCACCCAGGGGTTGTTGCCCTGGCAGACGAGAATCATGGCAGCCGCCCCCCCTTTTTTTTAACAGAGTGCATAAAAGAAGAGCTTGAGAATGGCCTTATTGAGCTAAACCCCCTCATCATTGTTTATCCAGCCACCACAGCTGAATCAAATGGGGTTTGGGCGGATGGCAATCGTCATGAATTGCTAGAAGCGCTCTTCTTAGAGGCATTAGCCAGGAAGTGTATTTAAAGCTAGAAAATGCTGAAAAGAAAAAAGGCCGCTGATAGCGGCCTTTTAAATATCCTTATTTAATTCAAGGACTTAGATAAATTAGATCAGATAAGCACTGCGATCCTTGCCATCAATCCACTTAGGAGCCTTGCCGCGACCCGTCCATGTCTCGCCTGTGGATGAATTGCGGTACTTTGGCGCTACTTTGCCACCAACGCTCTTGCCTGCCTTGCGACTAAATAAGTCTGAGGCTGACAAGCCGTATTGCTCAATAATGAGCTTTGCCTTAGCAATGCCATCAGCCTTTTCAAGCGCTATCGCCTCTTTAATCTGTTTGTCCAGCTGCTCACGTTGGGCTAATAGCTCTTTATAAGAAGGCATGTATTTTTCTCCGAATAATAGGTTATGTGGAATAGTTTTATTAAAACTATTAACTCACATTATATAAATCGGATTATTCATCAATATCTATTAATAAGAATAATGACCCTTATTTGTTGAGGATAAATCAATTGAGCCGAATTAATATTGATAATAATTATTATCAATAATCACACTTATTACTTTCTCAACATAAATGTGCCGCTGGATTTAGCGGTCATCTCGCCGGACTCACTTAAAACAACGGCTTCGCAGTAATTAATAGACTTGCCAGCCTTCAGCACCCTGCCTTCTACGACGATTTTTCCAACGCTAGTACGCAAAAATCTGGTGGTCATATCAATAGTGATGACTCCCAAAGGATGGTTAAACGAGCTACGAGCAGCTGCAGCCATTGCAAAATCCAGCAAGGTCATAATCAGGCCGCCATGGGCCACCCTGAAAACTATTGGTGAACTCGGGCTTTAAGTCCAAACTGATGCGGGACTTGCCCCCTTCCGCCATCTCTGGGACCACACCCAAGTGATCAAGAAAAGGAATATTGAGACCAAAGAAACTAGTTGGTTCACGATCAGGATTTGTGGGATTGGTTGTGTTTGTCATGGAATAAATTAAACCACTAAACAAGACACGAGAGAGAAATGGTCGGGGCGAGAGGATTTGAACCTCCGACCACATGCACCCCATGCATGTACGCTACCAGGCTGCGCTACGCCCCGACGAAAGACAAAATTGTATCAGTAACTATTTAGTGAGAATTTGCAGAACTGCTAGCAATTCATCGCGTAGGCGGAGCTCTCCGCGCACCTCATCAAGACGGTTACGTGCACCGCTGATGGTGAAGCCCTCTTCATATAAGAGCGCTCGAATTTTGCGAATCAACACCACTTCATGATGTTGATAGTAGCGACGATTGCCACGGCGTTTTTGCGGACTTAACTGGGAAAACTCTTGCTCCCAGTAGCGCAATACATGCGAACGCACGCCACAAAGATCAGCTACCTCACCAATAGTGAAGTAGCGTTTAGCAGGTATAGGGGGAAGTTGAGAGCTCGGTAGTGCCGAGCTTGCATCAAACTCGGTTTTCTCGAGCATGTGACTCCACTACATCTTTAAGCTTTTGACTTGCATGAAAAGTAACTACACGTCTTGCAGCAATCGGAATCATCTGACCTGTTTTTGGATTGCGGCCAGGGCGAGCCGATTTATTGCGCAACTGAAAATTACCAAAGCCTGAGATCTTGACCTCAACACCGGTTTCAAGTGACTGGCCAATGTGATCAAAAAACGCATCGATCATATCTTTTGCTTCACGCTTATTTAAACCAACCTGGTCAAAAAGTGCTTCAGAAAGCTCATTTTTGGTAACGGTATCGTTTGAGGTCAATTCAGTCATTGCAAGTCTCTTTGGTAACCATTTATTTGATTTATAAGTAATACTAAACCTAGCGCAGACGAGCTGCGCACTTTTTCTCAACGGCGCCCAATAAAGCAGCCATTACTGCATCAATTTGGGGATCTTGTAACGTTTCTTGTGGATTTAAGAGGGTCACTCGGAAAGCCAAGCTCTTCTCGTCATCCGCCATACTGGCCGAGCCTGATTTTGGCTTGAATTCATCAAAAAGCTCAATTGCACGCACAAAGTTTTGTTTGCTAGCTGCCATTGCATCTAATAATAACTGCGCAGAAACGCTTTGCTTTACAACTACTGCCAAATCACGTTGCACCGCGGGGAATTTACTTAATTCCTCTGGCACGGGCAATCCAAGTTCACGAATTGGCTCTAAATCTAACTCAAATAACACTGGTGCTTGTGGCAACTCATAGGCTTGCTGCAGGCCAGGATGCAATTCACCAATCCAGCCAATAGAAATATTGTTTTTGCCGGCTTTCAAGAAAACCTGTGCTGAACGGCCTGGATGCAGCGCTGGATGCTGAGCAGCTTCAGTCACAAAATGCAGAGGATCCAATACACGCTCAAGATCACCCTTCACATCAAAGAAATCTACCGCTCTTGTGGCGCTAGCCCATTGCTCAGGCACAAATGATCCATAAGCCAAACCGCCAATCTTTTGCGGTTGAGAAAAGCCTGCTACTTTGCCAGCCTCTTCCTGGACATTAACATCACGCTTAAATACGCGCCCAGTCTCAAACAATCGTACACGCCCTGCTCCGCGGTTCAAATTGGCCTTGAGGTTGTTTAACAAACCACCCCAAAGATTGCTACGCATTACGCCATATTGACTAGCGATTGGGTTTAGCACCGCACTAATGTCTTTTTCAGTAGCTCCTGCTAAACGCTTTTCACTTTCGATATCCGTGAAACCAAAGTTCACTGCCTCTTGATAGCCTTGTAGCGCCAAACGCTGACGCAATAAATGAACGCCACGCTTTGCTTCAGCTTTGGCACTCATTTTTAATGAGGCTACTGGCGGTTGATCTGGGATATTTTCAAAGCCGTACATACGTGCGACTTCTTCAATTAAATCTTCTTCGATTTCAATATCAAAGCGATAGCTTGGAGGGGTAACAATAAATGCGTCGCCCTCTTGCTTGAATTCAAAACCCAAGCGCTTAAATACATCACCAACCACTTCTTTTGTTAGTGGAATACCAATCACTTTTTCTGCTCTTGCCAAACGCATTTTGACGGGCTTGCGTTCTGGAACATTTAAAACTTGATCGTCAACTGGACCTGCTTGGCCGCCGCACACTTCAATAATTAAGGCGCTGAGGTATTCCAGGCAGTTAACGGTGTTTTGTGGATCTACGCCACGCTCAAAGCGATGCGCAGCATCAGTGCTGAAATTAAAACGGCGTGCACGTCCTCCTTGGACGGCTGAAGGCAACCAATAAGCCGCCTCAACATAAACATTCTTGGTGTCATCAGTTACAGCGCAGTGGTTGCCACCCATAATGCCGGCAAGTGCAACTGGACCTGATTGGTCAGCAACTACGCCAGCGTCTTGTAGCTTGCCAGCTGTATCGGGATCCTGCAAGGTTACAGTCTGACCATTTAATAATTCAAGCGTTTCACCTGCTTTAGCCCAGCGAACAGCGATATCGCCATTTAACTTATCAATATCAAATACGTGAGTAGGCTGACCCATTTCTAACATCACATAATTAGAAAGATCCACCATTGCTGAAATACTTCTTTGGCCTGCACGCGCTAAACGTTGCACGATCCATTCAGGCGTTTTAGCCTGTGGGTTTACGCCACGAATCACACGACCCGCAAAACGCCCACAAAGCTCTTTGTTTTCTACAGTAACTTTACGCTTATCTTCAATTGATACTGCTGGAGGAGTCCACTTAGGCGCACACAGTGCAGCACCAGTAATCGCAGAAACTTCTCTAGCCATACCCATTAATGAGAGGCAATCGGCTTTATTGGGGGTTAGCTTGATGACAAATATCTGGTCATCTAAATCAAGATATTCACGGATGTCTTTTCCGACAGGCGCATCAGCAGACAACTCTAGAATGCCCTCGTGATCATCGCCCAGGCCGAGTTCACGACCAGAGCAGAGCATGCCTTGGCTCTCGACGCCACGCAGCTTGCCAACCTTAATCATGAAAGGCTTGCCACCCGCTTCAGCAGGAGGTAATTCAGCACCAACCATGGCACAAGGAATCTTAATGCCGGCACGCGCATTTGGAGCACCGCATACGATTTGCAATTCTTGTCCTGTACCGGCGTCTACTTTACAAACACGCAAACGGTCTGCATCAGGATGTTGCTCTGCAGATAGAATCTGCGCAATCACAATCTTGGTAAATGCAGGTGCAACCGAATGCTGCTTTTCAACTTCTAAGCCAGCCATTGTCATTGCATGACCAAGCGCATCGCTATCGAGCGATGGGTTTACATACTGACGGAGCCAAGATTCAGAAAATTGCATAGCGCGATCTAATATTTCTTAATAAATAATTTGTTATGCAGGAAACTGCGCTAAGAAACGTAAATCGTTTTCAAAGAATAGGCGTAAATCATCTACGCCGTAACGTAACATGGTTAAACGCTCTAAACCAGATCCAAAGGCAAATCCGGTATAGCGCTCTGGGTCGATACCCATATTGCGAAGAACGTTTGGATGAACCTGCCCCGCTCCAGAGATTTCTAACCAACGGCCGGCAAGCTTGCCGCTACCAAAGGCCATATCAATTTCTGCAGAAGGCTCTGTGAATGGGAAATACGATGGACGGAAACGAACTTGTAACTCATTCGTTTCAAAGAAGGTTCTTAAAAAATCGGTATAGACACCCTTGAGGTCTGCAAATGAAACGCTCTCGGCAATCCATAAACCCTCAACCTGATGGAACATCGGTGAATGCGTTGCGTCGCTATCAACACGATAGGTTCTACCTGGCGCAATCACTTTGATTGGCGGCATGACATCAGCGTGAGCGTATTTCTTAACATGCTCGCTCGCATAACGAACCTGAATAGGACTAGTATGCGTGCGCAATAACAAAGGCTTCTCGTTAGAATCTTTGCCATCAATATAAAACGTATCCTGCATTGAGCGTGCAGGATGATTCTCGGGGCTATTTAAGGCGGTGAAATTAAACCAATCGGTTTCAATTTCAGGGCCATCTGCTACATCAAAACCAATGGAGCGGAAGATCTCTTCAACACGCTCCCAGGTGCGCATCACAGGATGCAAGCTACCTACCGCTTGACCACGGCCAGGCAAGGAAACGTCAATAGACTCCGCTGCAAGACGTTGCATCAATACAGCATCAGCCAATGATTGGCGACGCTCTTGTAATGCAGCTTCTACTTGGGTTTTGATTTGATTAATTTGGGCGCCAGCACTCTTGCGCTCCTCAGGCGACATTCCACCAAGCGCTTTTAAACGCTCAGTGAGAACACCTGACTTACCGAGATACTTGGCTTTCGCGTCCTCTAGAGCTGCCGCATCGGCAGCTCCGAGGAAATCACGTTTAGCATCCTCGACAATGTGGTCGAGAGAAACCATTGCAGCTTAGTTTAGAAAACTAAGATTAAGCTGCAGCGTTTACTACGGATTTGATCCGAGTAACCAAAGCAGCAAAAGCCGCTTTGTCAGCAATAGCCATATCAGAAAGCACTTTGCGGTCGAGTTCGATCGCAGCCTTCTTCATACCATTCATGAATAAGCTATAGGTCATGTCATGCTGACGAACTGCCGCGTTGATACGAGCAATCCACAAAGCGCGGAATACACGTTTCTTATTGCGACGGTCACGATACGCATATTGACCAGCACGCATAACCGCTTGCTTAGCAATACGGAATACGTTTTTACGACGACCGCGGTAACCTGTTGCGGCATCGGTAATTTTCTTATGACGGGCTCTTGCTGTAACCCCACGTTTGACTCTTGGCATTTAATTCTCCTAATCTAGTCTGAGGTTAAGCGTATGGAAGCATAGAGCGAATTGACTTAACGTCAGCTTTCGCAACTTCTGTGGAACCACGGAGGTGACGCTTATTCTTTGTGGTCTTCTTGGTGAGGATGTGGCGTTTGAAAGCCTGACCTCGTTTAATCGTTCCGCCTGCGCGAACCGTGAAGCGCTTTTTAGCGCTACTCTTGCTCTTCATCTTGGGCATAAAGCACCCCTTCAATTACTTGTGCAACATAGGTGGTAACCAACGGTTACTCTTCCTGTACCCAGAAGCACTTCAAACTATCGGCGCCTTTCAGCGCCTCCCTACATAAGAAAAAGATAATTCCTGCGAATTGCCTTTTTACTTAGCCTTACGAATGGGGGCCAACACCATCACCATCTGGCGGCCTTCCATCTTTGGAAACTGTTCGACTTGGCCGTACTCAACGAGATCCAACTTCAAACGTTCCAACATTCTGACTCCGATTTCTTGGTGGGCCATTTCACGACCCCGAAACCGCAGCGTAATCTTTGTCTTATCGCCATCTTCCAAAAAGCGGATTAGATTGCGTAGCTTCACACCGTAGTCACCATCATCAGTACCAGGGCGGAATTTAACTTCCTTCACCTGAATGACTTTTTGCTTCAGCTTTGCTTCATGCATCCGCTTAGCTTCTTGGTATTTGAATTTGCCGAAGTCCATGATGCGGACTACAGGTGGAGCAGCCGTAGGAGCAATTTCAACCAGATCGGTCTCCTTCTCTTCTGCTGCAGCCAAGGCTTCACTCAAACTAACTACACCGATGGGCTCTCCATCAATTCCAATCAAACGCACTTCAGGAGTAGTAATTTCCCGGTTAATGCGCTGCAATTTTTCAGTAGCGATCTTCTTAATTCCTCTAAAAAACAATAAAAACCGTTCTAGCCCTAGCTAGGCTCGGGTCCGACTTTCTGGGATATATCCTGCTGGAGTCGGGCAACGAAGGCATCAAGAGGCATTACACCTAAATCCACTCCGCCACGGGCACGAACGGCCACCGTATTACTTTCTGATTCCTTATCCCCTACAACGAGCAAAAATGGGATCTTCTGTGATGCGTGCTCGCGTATTTTATACGTAATTTTCTCGTTCTGCAAATCAGATTCGACTCTAAACCCTTGTTTTTTCAGCAATTGCTGCACTTGTTGTGCATATGCAGCAGAATTTCCTGAAATATTGAGGACTACAGCCTGGGTCGAAGCCAACCAAACCGGCATATTTCCGGCGTGATTTTCGATCAAAATGCCGATAAAACGCTCTAAAGAACCCACAATTGCCCTGTGGAGCATGACTGGAGTCTTACGGCTATTGTCTTCAGCCACGTATTCAGCCCCCAAACGGGCTGGCATTGAGAAATCCACCTGAATCGTGCCGCACTGCCATGTACGCCCAATAGAGTCCTTGAGGTGATATTCGATCTTTGGACCATAAAAAGCACCCTCACCTGGCAATTCTTCCCACTCTTGACCGGAGGCCTTTAAAGCGCCGCGCAGGGCTTCTTCAGCCTTATCCCAGATTGCGTCGTCACCAACACGCTTCGCAGGACGTAAAGCCAGCTTCACAGCGACCTCAGTAAAGCCGAAATCTTGGTAAACAGCACGAACCGCTTTATCAAACGCAGCAACCTCTGATTGAATTTGATCTTCGGTGCAGAAAATATGGCCGTCATCTTGCGTGAAACCACGCACTCGCATCAAACCATGCAAAGCACCTGATGGCTCATTGCGATGGCACTGACCAAACTCACCGAAGCGCAATGGCAACTCGCGGTAACTATGCAAACCAGAGTTATAAATTTGTACGTGACCAGGACAGTTCATCGGCTTTAATGCATAAGCACGATTCTCCGACTCGGTCGTGAACATATTTTCTTTGTAGTTTTCCCAGTGGCCAGATTTTTCCCAAAGACCGCGATCCAAAATTTGTGGTGCTTTAACTTCTTGGTAGCCTTCTTGCTGATACACGCGACGCATGTATTGCTCAACCTCTTGCCAAATCGACCAACCTTTTGGATGCCAGAAAATTAAACCAGGCGCCTCTTCTTGAAAATGGAATAAATCGAGTTGCTTACCAAGGCGACGATGATCGCGCTTCTCCGACTCTTCCAGCATGTGCAAATAAGCGTCTTGATCTTCCTTGCGCAACCAGGCAGTACCGTAAATACGTTGCAACATCTCATTCTTGCTATCGCCACGCCAGTAAGCGCCAGCAAGCTTCATAAGCTTAAATACTTTGAGCTTTCCTGTTGAAGGCACGTGTGGGCCACGGCACAAATCAGTGAACTTACCTTCGGCATACAAAGAAACATCCTCGCCTTGCGGAATACTCGCAATCAATTCTGCTTTGTAGCTCTCGCCCTGCTTCTTGAAAAACTCAACCGCTTCATCACGCGGCATGACGGTACGCGTTACTGGCTCATCTTTTTTAGCGAGCTCAGTCATTTTCTTTTCTAAAGCAACCAAGTCATCTGGAGTAAATGGGCGGTGATATGAGAAGTCGTAGTAAAAACCATTCTCGATCACTGGGCCGATGGTTACTTGAGCATCGGGAAATAATTCTTTTACGGCGTAAGCTAATAAGTGCGCTGTGGAGTGACGAACAATCTCTAAAGCTTCTGGACTCTTGTCGGTAATGATGGCCAGCTGACTATCTTTATCGATCACAAAACTGGTGTCGACCATCTTGCCATCGACGATGCCACCTAATGCGGCTTTTGCAAGACCACTGCCAATACTTTGCGCAACATCAGCAACGCGAACTGGGGCATCAAACTCACGTTTTGATCCATCGGGTAGAGTAACTACAAGCATGACGACTCCATCTTATTTACTGAGCTTCCGTTGTACTTCGATGACCTAAAAATAAAGCGCGGCAGCTTTTGGGCAACCGCGCTTTGGGTCCTATTCGTTGGTAGGCTCGATTGGACTCGAACCAACGACCCCCACCATGTCAAGGTGGTGCTCTAACCAGCTGAGCTACGAGCCTATAACACTATACAGCCATAGAGTTTATCACCGGCGGCGCACTTGGGTGACCCCTTTGACCTCTTCTAGGCTGTTTTGAACCAGGCGTAAGACCTCCGAATCCTTTACCTCCACAGTCAAAAGGATCTGTGCCAGACCCTTTTTGGCCGATTTACGCAGATCGATGACATGAACGCCTTGTCTGGTGAGAATCTCAAAGAGCTCTCGCATCAACTCGGGACGATCCACCCCAGTCACAACCAAATCCGCTGGGAAAACCCGTTTTTGATCCTGACTGACCACCGGATCGGCGGCTGAAGCAGTCCAAGCTGTTTGAATTACCCGCTCTGGCGTCCTTTCTAGCAAACCTCTAAAGGTCTTACAAGAACGTCGATGAATAGACACCCCCCTGCCTTGCGTGACAAATCCTGCAATGGCATCAGGCGGCACAGGTCGACAGCAACGTGCCAACTGAGTTAGCAATGAATCCACCCCAACCACTAGTACATCTCCGCCGCGTCCCGCCTTATGGGTGCTATTACGAAGAATGATTTCAGGAGGGGTTGCAACCACTTTTACTTCTGCAGCTACATCAGCTTTACTCTCGGAAGTTTTTCCAGCGCCACCAGTTTCCTCATCATCGAGCGCATTAAACCAAGCGCGTACGCGTTGACGCGCTCTTTGTGAGCGCACATAGTTTTTATCAGGGCTAATCCAGTCTCTTGATGGACCGCCATGTTTCACTGCAATGATCTCGATGGTTTGGCCGTTCTTTAATGCAGTTTCTAACGGCACCATCGCGCCATCTACTCGCGCACCACGACAGCGATGCCCAAGATTAGTGTGCACAGCATAAGCAAAGTCAATTGGCGTTGAACCCTTCTCCAAGGAAATCACTTTCCCCAAAGGAGTGAGAACGTAAATGTGATCATCAATCTCATGGTGCTTAAGTTGCTCCCATGCATCCTCTTTCCATGAGATCAGTTGACGTGCCCAGGCGATCTGTCTTCCATACGCAACTTCAGCGCTATGCGTACCTTGCTGATGGTTGGCGGTAGGCTTGTTGATTTTTTGAGGGCTTGGTGGCGTCGCCATGCCTGCATATGCACCCTCTTTGTAGCGCCAATGGGCAGCCAAGCCGTACTCTGCCTGCTGATGCATTTCTTGTGTGCGCACCTGAATCTCAAATGCAGTGCCATCTTCATTCATGACTACGGTATGCAAAGATTGATATCCATTAGGCTTCGGTCTTGCTATGTAGTCATCAAACTCTCTTGGCACTGGCTGCCAGACGTTATGCACGATACCTAGCACGGCATAACAAGATTTCACATCAGCAACTAAAACACGAAATGCCCTGACATCGTAAAGATTGGCAAAGTCTAAAGACTTGCCCTCCATCTTTTTCCAAATGCTGTAGATATGCTTGGGCCGTCCAAGAACCTCGCCATCAATTTGCGCAGTCTTTAATTCTTGCTGTAGTTGCAAAACAATTTGATCGATGAATGATTGGCGCTCAATGCGTTTGGCATCTAGCATCTTGGCAATGTCGAGATAAATTTCTGGCGATAAAGCTCTAAATGCTAAATCCTCCATCTCCCACTTCATTTGCCAAATACCCAAACGATTTGCCAACGAAGCATCAATATTAAGAATCTCTTGTGCCCACACTGCAGGCATCCGCATCTTCTCTTGCGTTACCCAGCGTAAAGTCTGCAAACGAGATGCAAGATAGATCAAAACTACCCGCAAGTCATCGCCAAAAGCCAACAGCATCTTGCGCAACATCTCTTCTTGGCCGGAAACACTCAAACCGCCATCGTCGCGTACTAACTTTGCCTGCGCTTGACGCAATCCGCGATAGCCTATTAATAATTTGGCGGGCTCCTCACCTATGAGTTTAATGAGCGCTTCCTTGCCATGTGTGCGCGCAGTATTACTTGCGGCAGTTAAAGTCGCTTCGTCTAAATTAAGGGACTGCAATATTTGTAGGACGCCAGCCGCATGAAATTCTGCTGGCTCGCCATACCAAGCATCAATGATTATTGGTGCGCCGATCGATTTGCTAGGGGCATTTGCCATTGGCAACTAGAAGTAATTAACTAAAGAACTCTTTTGCTAAAGCAACTTGCTCTTGCTTCACAAATGCTGGCGCATGACCAACATTCGGAATCTCAATACTGCGCGCATAAGGATTGACTTTGCACATTTCTGCAACTGTAGCCGCTGAAAGCAAGTCTGAATTGCCGCCACGCACGATGAGCATCGGAATATGAATCTGCTTAAAAGCATGCCACATCGCCATCTCACCAGCTTTAGCCATGATGGGATTGACGGATGCAAACGGTACAGAAATATCGGGGTCGTAATGCATGATCCATTTACCTTCCTTCTGAATCAACATCGGGCCGTTATAGATTTCCCACTCCTGCGCGGTATGTTCACCAAAGCTAGCGCAAATTTCATTTAAACGATTCAATGTATCACTGCGACTAGCAAAAGTAAATGGTTGGCCTACGTAGGAGCCTAGACGCTTAATTGCCTCAGGCTCAATTCTTGGGCCCACATCATTAATCAGCATGCGACGTATGGGTGAATTTGGCATTGCGGCGTACACCATGCCAATAAGTCCACCCGTTGATGTACCAAACCAGTCCACCTGAGTGACGCCGAGTTTTTTTTACCAGCGTAGCCATATCCGAAACATACTGCGGTACGGCATAGGGCATTGGGTTGGCGAGGCGCTCTGAATCGCCCCTACCCACCACATCCGGACAAACAACGTAATAGTCTTTGCACATGGCCTGCGCGAGTGTCTTAAAGTCACTAACCACGTCTTGTTAAGCCATGAACGCAGAGTAAGACCCTGTTACTTGGATTGCCCCACGCGTGATAGGCCATGCGGTGTTTTTCATCGCCACTAGAGCAATCCACATAAAAAGTTTCGCCGTCGTGAAAGACGTTTGCCGCCTGAGCTGCATTATGGATTTCACGACTCACATGATCATGCTCATGGTCGTGATCTTCGCCAACCTCTTCAGGCTGCAGGGTAACGTGATCAATGCCGTGCTTATCTAAAAGCATCGTGTTAATACGGGACATGATCGCAGGCCACTCTCGCATATCAGCAATTTCGATATGGCCAATGAGCGCCGGAAAGCTCGGAGTCATTTCCCAGACGTGCAGATCGTGTACCGCTAGCACGCCAGGAACTTTTCTTAAATCTGTACCAACCTGTAAATAATCAATATGAAGCGGTACGCCCTCCATGAGAAGGTGATACGACTCGTGAAGAATAGAGATGGTGGATTTGAGGATCAGGAGAGATACTAATATCGAAAGAATCGCGTCGATAGGCATCCAGCCTGTTAGCTGAATGACAACACCAGCAATCAATGCAGCGATCGAACCCAATAAATCGCCCATGACATGAACTAGCGCAGCACGAGTATTTACACTCTTCTTATCACGAGACAACACCCAGGCTACAACGATATTCATTAGCAAACCAACTGCTGCAACGACTGTGACCGTGAGGCCATCTACTTTGTGCGGATCATAGAAACGACTAACCGCTTCGACTACGATCCAAACTACTAATGCGAGCATCACAATACTGTTCACAAATGCCGCTAGCGCTTCAGCGCGTCCAAAGCCAAAGGAATGCTTAGGCGATGGTGGGCGACGAGAAATAATTTGCGCCAATAAGGCCAGACCTAAGGCTGCTGCATCGGTCACCATATGACCAGCATCCGAGATCAGGGCCAATGAATTAGCAAAGTAAGCGGCAGCTCCCTCAATCCCTGAGAAACCTAGAGTCAATACCAGGGCAATTAAGAGAAGATTTTGATTGGAGACTTGCTTGCTATGGGTGTGCTTTGTATCACCCTTTTTATGGGCATGCAATGAGGGGTCTGTACCAGAATTCATCTTTGGCACCGAGGGTTTTGAAGAAGAAAAATGGGATCCCGACATAGTGATCCCATTATTTCATTCATCCGGATAAATTGCTTCAAAACCCGTTGTGTCAACAGGGGCGCCGGTCTTAGCAATCACTTCTTCCTTTGTTACACCTGGAGCTAATTCAGTCAACTTCAAACCCTTAGGCGTAATGTCAAGAACACAAAGATCAGTGATGATCTGGCTAATGACGCCTACACCAGTCAATGGCAAGGTGCACTTAGGCAAAATTTTGAGTTCTTCTGTGCCATCTTTCTTTTTGGCGACGTGCTCCATCAGCACTACAACGTGTTTTACGCCTGCAACCAAGTCCATTGCGCCGCCCATGCCTTTAACCATTTTTCCCGGAATCATCCAGTTGGCTAAATCGCCATGCTCACTCACCTGCATCGCACCCAAAATCGCAATATTGATTTTGCCGCCACGAATCATTCCAAAAGAATCTGCGGAAGAGAAAATAGATGAGCCAGGCAAAGTCGTAATCGTTTGCTTACCAGCGTTAATCAAATCTGCATCAATTGTTTCTTCGGTTGGAAATGGGCCTATACCCAAAAGCCCATTCTCGGACTGGAGCCACACCTCCATGTTCTTTGGCACATGGTTTGCTACCAAGGTAGGCATACCAATGCCCAAGTTCACGTAGTAACCGTCTTTTAACTCTTTAGCAGCACGTGCTGCCATTTCATCTCTTGTCCAAGGCATTTCGATCCTCCTAAGTATTTTGTTCTATTGCTGTTTTATGGCTATTGTTCGGGGAATTAAGCTTTTGCTGTCAAGGTGCGTTGCTCAATCCGCTTTTCTGGAGTCTTATGCAGCACCAAGCGGTGTACGTAGATGCCCGGAGTATGGATCTCATCCGGATGTAATTGACCGTTCTCTACGATCTCTTCCACTTCCGCAACTGTGATCTTGCCAGCCATTGCAACAACAGGATTAAAGTTACGCGCTGTGTAGCGATATACCAAGTTTCCTAATTTATCTGCTTTCCATGCTTTCACTAAAGAGATATCCGAAACGATAGAACGCTCCATGATGTATTTCTCACCATCAAATGTTTTCTCTTCTTTACCATCGGCAACTAATGTACCAACACCCGTTTTGGTATAGAAAGCAGGAATACCGCAACCACCTGCGCGTAATTTTTCAGCCAAAGTTCCTTGTGGCGTAAATTCCAACTCAAGCTCGCCTGCTAAATATTGACGTTCGAATTCTTTGTTCTCGCCCACGTAAGAGGCAACCATTTTTTTGACTTGACGGGAATTGAGCAATAAACCGAAACCATCTACACCAGCGTTATTGGCAATGGCAGTCAGATTCTGAGCGCCCAAATCCTTTACCGCCTGAATCAAAGCTTCAGGAATTCCGCAAAGACCAAAACCGCCCACAGCTAATTTTTGTCCGTCTTTTAAGATATCCCGCAGGGCGTCAACAGCCGATGGGTAAGTTTTATTCATAAAACTTTTGTCCTAATATTGCCAAAATGGGTAAAAAAGCAATCATAACGCTTTAGACCCCCAGCCTAGGTGGGTTTGGCACTAGAAGGGATTTTGGCAGTTAGAACTAAACTATTGGGGCTAAATACCCTATTTTGAGATACCTCGGAGAAACTGAATGAATGCTGTAGAACTGCTAGAACAATTTGGGCCTAGAGAGTCCATGGACTATGACCTAGTCGTTGTTGGCGGTGGCCCTGCTGGTCTATCTGCGGCTATTAAAGCCAAACAATTGGCTAATGCTTCTGGCAAAGAGATCAGTGTCTGTGCCTTGGAAAAAGGCTCCGAGATTGGCGCTCACATTCTCTCGGGAGCAGTAATGGATCCCAAGGCACTTACAGAACTCTTTCCCGACTGGAAAGAATTGGGTGCCCCACTCGATACCGCCCTAACAGAAGATCAATTTTTATTTCTCACTGACGACAAATCCTACCAAGTTCCAAACTGGTTGTTACCTCACTGCTTTAAGAATGAAGGTAACTACATTGTTAGCCTTGCGAACGTGACTCGCTGGCTTGGACAACAAGCCGAGAATCTTGGTGTTGAAATTTTCCCGGGCTTTCCGGCTGCAGAAATTCTTTATAACGAACAAGGTGCAGTTAGCGGTGTTATTACCAGCTCAATGGGTTTAGATAAAGAAGGAAATCCTACTGATCAATTTCAGCTGGGTATGGAATTGCGCGGTAAGTACACCCTCTTCGCTGAAGGCGCACGCGGCCACCTTGGCAAACAACTCATTACTAAATTTGCCCTTGATAAGGATGCAGACCCTCAAAGCTATGGCATTGGCATTAAAGAGCTGTGGGAAGTGGAACCCTCTAAGAGCAAGCCAGGGCTGGTAGTTCATACCGCAGGCTGGCCTTTAGAGAGCGACACCTATGGGGGTTCGTTCCTTTATCACCTAGGCGATAACAAGGTTGCCGTTGGCCTGGTGGTCGGACTCTCTTACAAGAACCCATACCTCTCTCCATTTGAAGAGTTCCAACGCTACAAATTACATCCGAAGATTCGTGAAACCTTTGAAGGTGGCAAGCGCATTGCCTATGGTGCACGCGCATTGACTGCGGGTGGATTAAATAGTCTTCCAAAAACCGTGTTCCCAGGCGGCGCTCTAATTGGTTGCGATGCTGGCTTTCTAAATGCTTCACGCATTAAAGGCAGTCATGCTGCGATTAAGACCGGCATGCTTGCGGCAGAAGCTGCGGTTGCGGCAATTAATGAAAACCGCTCTGAAGATGTTCTTTCTGCTTATCCGGCTGCGTTCCAAAATAGCTGGCTACATACTGAGCTAAATCAAGCGCGCAACTTCAAACCATGGATGTCAAAAGGCCTCTACCTTGGCACGATCATGGTTGGTCTTGAGCAAAAGTTATTGGGTGGCAACATGCCGTGGACCGTGCATTTAAAACATGCTGATCATGAATGCCTAGAGCCAGCAGCGCAACACAAGCCCATTGATTATCCTAAGCCGGATGGCAAGATTACTTTTGACCGCCTCTCATCAGTATTTATTTCCAATACGAACCACGCTGAGAATCAGCCTATTCACTTAACCCTGAAGAATGATTCGGTACCAGTGGATATCAATCTCAAAAGCTATGCGGGCCCAGAGCAGCGTTACTGCCCTGCTGGTGTCTATGAGTATGTGGAGACCGATGGCAAGCCGCGCTTACAAATTAATTCACAGAATTGCGTTCATTGCAAAACCTGCGACATTAAAGACCCTACCCAAAACATCATCTGGATCACACCAGAAGGTGGAGGCGGACCAAACTACGCAGCAATGTAATAAACCCAACCCCGACTTCATGTCGGGGTTTTTCATTCGAAACACGATTCAATAAATAGCGTTATATTTATCCCATGATAATCCTGCACACTATGCTTCGCGTTGGCGACTTGAATCGCTCCATTAATTTCTACACAAACGTATTGGGTATGAATGTACTGCGGATCACTGAACGCCCTGAGCAAAAATATTCACTTGCTTTTGTTGGCTATGGCAAAGGTAATGCAGATGGTCAGACTGAAATCGAGTTGACCTATAACCATGGCGTTCATAGCTATGACCTAGGGACTGCCTATGGCCATATCGCCATTGGTGTTCCAGACGCTTATTCTGCATGCGCCAAGATTAAGGCTGCCGGCGGAAATGTTACTCGTGAAGCCGGTCCTGTAGCTGGCGGCGACACCATCATCGCTTTTGTCACCGATCCAGATGGCTACAAAATAGAGCTTATTCAGCGCTAATCGTGGCAAAGCCCGATTCATTTCAATTAGAGATAGTAGATCGCCTAAGCGATATCTCGGCCAATCAATGGAATGCGCTACTCGCGAAAGATGCGGGTCCTTTTCTTCGCCATGAATTCTCCTTTGTGCATTAGAGGAAACTGCTTGCGTAGGCGGTAATACTGGATGGCAAGTTGCCCACCTCACCCTCAAGGATGGCGCACAATTGATTGGGGCTATGCCTCTATATCTCAAGCAACATTCTTACGGCGAGTTTGTATTTGATTGGTCTTGGGCACAGGCATATGAGCAGCAAGGCATGGAGTATTTTCCAAAAGCACTTTGCGCCATTCCATTTACACCAGTCCAGGGCCCAAGAATCCTTGGCGATAAAGATGTCGATCTTGCGACTGTTCAGAAGAACTTAATTACGGGCTTAAAGACTTTAGTTACCCAAAACAATCTTTCCTCGGCACACATCTTGTTTCCAACGGCCTCGGAGGCAAAGGGCTTTCAGGAGCAAGGCTTCATGCTGCGGGACTCAGTGCAGTTTCATTGGCATAACCAGGGCTTTGAGCATTTCGAACAATTTTTAGCGGCGCTGACAATGAAGCGTCGAAAAAACATTCGACGTGAGCGCGAGCAAGTGGCCCGAGAACTGATCAACTTTAGACATGTCCCAGGAGAGTCTTCAAGTGATGCCGATTGGGAGTTCTTTTATCGCTGTTATGAAAACACTTATGTAGAGCATCAATCCAGCCCCTACCTTAGTGAAGCGTTCTTTAAGTTATGGGCGCAGCGCATGCCTGAAAACTTGCACCTCATCATCGCAGAGCGTAGTGGAAATCCAATTGCAGCCTCATTGCTTGTTGTTGACCACATAAACTCCAAAGCCTATGGAAGATATTGGGGTGCATTAGAGCATGTGCCCTGCTTGCATCGCGAACACCAGGGTATAGGAGCTTATGTGGATGAGCTTGCCGAGCACAGTCCCCCTGAAATCGTCTAAAGTACAGCCATGAATTCCGAAGACACCAAACCGAACCTGCAGGATGGCTCGCACTCCCTATCAACCGGGGATAATGAATCGGATTCCCCCTGCATCGGCGTATGCACCACGCTTTACGATGAGATTTGTCAGGGCTGTGGGCGCACACTCAATGAAGTCAGCAATTGGGTGTTCTTTTCCGACGAAGAAAAAACATCTGTATGGAACCGCATTCGCGCCGAAGGAACAGCAACACGCTTTCAGCGGCAAGCCAAAGAAAATAAGCCCGATTAAAGGCTTATTTTTTGATTACTAAGAATTAAG
This sequence comes from Polynucleobacter necessarius, assembly GCF_900096755.1. NCBI lineage: Bacteria > Pseudomonadati > Pseudomonadota > Betaproteobacteria > Burkholderiales > Burkholderiaceae > Polynucleobacter > Polynucleobacter necessarius. Next base: position 1,391,119 of record NZ_LT615227.1, on the reverse strand, counting down.
CTTAGCCCTCTAGCGCTTGGCTACGCAAATACTCTTCGTAGGTTCCAGAGTAATCAGTAACCGTACCATCCATCTTCACTTCTAAGATGCGATTGGCTAGAGCAGAAACAAACTCGCGGTCATGAGAAACAAATATCAATGTGCCATCGAATTTCTCGAGCGCAATTTGTAAACTCTCAATGGATTCCATATCCATGTGGTTGGTTGGCTCATCCATTGCTAGGACGTTATATTTTTGGAGCATGAGTTTGCCCCAAATCATTCTGCCCTTTTCACCACCGGAGAGAACCTTTACAGACTTACCAATGTCGTCACCAGAGAACAATAAACGGCCCAGGGTGCCACGAATAACTTGATCGTCGTCGCCTGTATTGCGCCAGTTGTTCATCCAATCCATGAGCAACTCGTCTTTAGCAAACATCTCGGTATTGTCTTGAGGCATGACACCAACGTTAGCGTTCTCGGCCCACTTCACATCACCACTGTCTGCTGCAATACCATCAAAGCGCTTGCTCAAGATGGTCTTGAGTAGTGTTGTCTTACCGGCACCGTTTTGACCAATAATGGCAATCTTTTCGCCAGCCCGTACACCGAGCTTAAAGTTTTTGAAGATAGTGCGGTCGTAGGCTTTAGTCAGTGCATTACACTCAACCGCCATATTGTGAAGTTTTTTCTCGGTATCAAAACGAATAAATGGATTTTGACGTGAAGAAGGCTTCACTTCAACAATCTCAATTTTCTCTAACTGTCTTTGACGTGAAGTCGCTTGACGTGCCTTAGAAGCATTTGCAGAGAAGCGAGCCACGAAAGCTGCTAATTCAGCAATTTTTTCTTTAGCTTTTACGTTATTGCTTAGCTGCTGAGTGCGAGCCTGCACCGAAGCCAGCATGTAGGAGTCATAATTGCCCGGATAAACCTTCAGCGTTCCATAGTCCATATCGGCCATGTGCGTACAGACTTCATTTAAGAAGTGACGATCATGGGAAATGATGACGATGGTGCTCTTAATTTGATTGAGGATGTCTTCAAGCCAATGAATGGAGTGAATATCCAAGTTATTGGTTGGCTCATCAAGCAACAGCACATCTGGATCAGAGAACAAAGCTTGCGCAAGCAATACGCGCAACTTCCAGCCTGGAGCAACGTTGCTCATCAAGCCTTCATGTTGCTCGATTGGAATACCAATGCCCAGCAATAGTTCGCCTGCTTTAGCTTCTGCGGTATAGCCACCGTATTCGGCATACTTACCTTCGAGCTCAGCAGCCTTCATGTAGTCTTCATCAGTAGCATCCGGGTTCGCGTAGATAGCATCGCGCTCTGCAGCAGCTTTCCACATTTCTTCATGACCCATCATCACTACGTCGAGTACGCGTACATCTTCGTAGGCGAATTGATCTTGACGCAATTTACCCAAACGAATTCCAGGATCCAAGCTCACGTTACCGCTGGTTGGCTCGAGCTCGCCACCCAATATTTTCATGAAGGTAGATTTACCGCAACCGTTTGCGCCGATGAGGCCGTAACGGTTGCCGCCGCCAAACTTCACGGAAATGTTTTCAAACAGAGGTTTTGCCCCAAACTGCATAGTGATATTAGATGCTGACAGCACGGATGTTTTCTAGCTTTCTGAAATTCAATAGTTACCCCGAATGGGGGCAAAGACCATTATTTTAACGGCTTAGGGCGCTTTGTTGGCAGGAAGCCAATGCTCTTACTTAGACTTTGACCCTAAATGGGGTGAAATTCGTATGAATATCGTAGAAATCCTCGTTTTCCTTGCGCTTTAGGAAGTTCACGACCCACAATAGGTTAATGGGGTTGCCAGAACCTCCCAGGAGGTTTTAAGGACGTACTGAGCTAGTGCAACCTGAAGGATTTCATGGGTAGACCAAATGCCATAGAAAGCCAGCATATAAAAAAATGAGGAGTCGACCAACTCCCCCACGCCAGTTGAACCCAATCGTGCGCATCCACAAAAAGCGCCCCTGCGTCCAGATTTTCATCTTCGCTAGAACATAGCTGTTAGTTAGACTGCCGCACCAGAATGAGAACATCAAAGCCAAGGCGATTCGCCAAGAGTTTCCAAAAACAGTTTCCAAGCCATGTTGGTAATTGGCCATATAGTCACCGGGGGCCACTGGCAAAGCGATGACAATCTGAGCCATCACTGCGGCAAATGCGAGCGCCAATAAAGTTTGAACACAACAAAACGACTACAAAGGCAGCCAGAATGAGGTCGTAATAGCGGTGGTGGCGTCGAGGCGAGTCCATAAGTCCAGAAAAATGGATAATAGAAACAAGAATATCTGCATTCCTGAAAATTCGCAGGAAGCAGGCCAAAAGTGATGACAAAACCGCATATAGGATGACAAAGCAATGAGTACAAGTAAGGCCAGCTTTAATTGGGCAGACCCCCTCCTTCTCGATACCCAACTCACAGAAGAGGAGCGCATGGTGCGCGATGCAGCCGCAGAATATGCTCAAGGTCGCCTGATGCCTCGTATTCACGATGCCTATCGCAATGAAACAACCGACCCCGCCATCTTCCGCGAAATGGGTGAATTAGGCCTCTTGGGAATCACCATTCCTGAACAGTACGAGTACGGCGGCGCTAATTTGAATTATGTATCTTACGGTTTAATCGCCCGCGAAATTGAGCGCGTAGATTCTGGCTATCGTTCCATGATGAGCGTGCAGTCATCTTTAGTGATGGTTCCTATCAATGAATTTGGTAGTGAAGCACAAAAACAAAAGTACCTTCCTAAATTAGCCAGCGGTGAATGGATTGGTTGTTTTGGTTTAACTGAACCAAACTACGGTTCTGATGCTGGCGGCATGATTACGCGCGCCAAGAAAGTGCCTGGTGGATTTTTATTAACCGGCTCAAAGATGTGGATCTCGAACTCTCCGATTGCCGATGTATTTGTAGTGTGGGCGAAAAATGATGAAGGCATCATTCGTGGCTATATCCTTGAAAAAGGTCTTGATGAAGGGCTTAAGCGCCCCGAAAATCAGCGGCAAGATGGGTTTTACGCGCCTCCATCACTGGTGAAATCGTGATGGACGAAGTGTTCGTACCAGCAGAAAATGAATTCCCTGAAATTGAAGGCCTCAAAGGCCTCTTCACCTGCTTAAACTCTGCGCGCTACGGAATTGCCTGGGGCGCACTCAGGGTGGCTGAATGGTGCTGGTATGCAGCTCGTCAGTACACCATGGATCGCAAGCAGTTTGGTAAGCCACTCGCAGCCAATCAATTGATTCAGAAAAAATTGGCTGATATGCAAACTGAAATTGCTTTAGGTCTCCAAGGTTGCTTGCGCTTGGGTCGCGTGAAAGACGAAGGTATTGCCGCTCCAGAAATCACCTCCATCATGAAACGCAACTCTTGCGGTAAGTCTCTGGATATTGCCCGTATGGCGCGTGATATGCACGGCGGTAATGGCATCTCTGATGAGTATGGAGTGGTACGTCACATGTTGAACCTTGAGGTTGTGAATACCTATGAAGGCACTCACGATATTCACGCACTGATTCTAGGTCGTGCCCAAACGGGTATTCAGGCGTTCAGCTGATTAACTAAGAACCTAGTTTTGTGACGATGGCTTTTGCTGCTTTAGTAAAAGCCTCATCACTATCATTTTCTAGTTGTACAAAATTCTCAATCTTGTATTGCGGAAAATTTCGCACAATCGATGATTGATACGAGGGGTCATAATGTTTTACGAGTAACCCCTCAACCAGCTCCGGAAAATTACCGGCATCAATGGCTTCATTCCATTTGGCGATCTGTACTTTTCCATAATGGGCGGTTAGTAAGGCCAACTTACGCTTGAAGTTATCGGTATCGGTTAAGAAGTGATGGTAATCACGAATCAACCAAGAAACGCGAGTTTCTGGGCTAGATCGAAGCTCTATGCATGCGCCATTGCGGATCTTTTCCATCAAGGCATCAGGTACGTGTAAACCACCAACCTTTTTGCTTTCAGATTCGACATATACAGGCCTAGCAGGAGCTAATGAACGCAATGCATTCCATAGGGCTGTCTCAAATCCTTTTTGGGATGGCTGGTCTTCATTGGGCTCATTGCCAAGGACCGAACCGCGATGCACAGCTAAACCCTCTAAATCGAGAATTTGAGCGCCTAAGGAACCAATCTCTTGCAACACTCTGGTCTTGCCACTTCCCGTCATCCCGCAAATCACCTGAAATGAAAATTGACTAGCGGCAAACTCCAGGCCGTCTATTACCGTACGACGAAAGCCTTGATAACCGCCCTCAAGTTGCTTCGCTTTCAAACCAATGCGATTGAGGATGTGAGTAAACGCACCACTACGCTCACCACCACGCCAGCAATAAATCAGTGGACGCCATTCACGCGGCATTTCCAATAAATGATTTTCAAGGTGGCTAGCAATATTTCGTGAGACTAATGCCGCACCGAGTTTCTTGGCAGCAAATGGAGACTCTTGCTTATATAGAGTACCCATGGTTACACGCTCATCATTACTCAGCACTGGGTAGTTAACCGCCCCTGGAATATGATCAAGAGAAAATTCTGCAGGCGACCTGACGTCAATAATGGCATCAAAGCTATCTAGCTCTGATAGAAATTGGCCTAACTTTAGGATGTGGGGATTACTGGGTTGCACGATGAACTAGCGCAACTTCTCTAAAACATGCTCAGGCCAAGGGGCTGATTTATTCGTTGTGAGATCAACCCACACCATGGTGGCACCACCAATGGCAGCCTCTACGTCAGGTGACGTGGTCAAAGCCATGCTGGTGTAGACGTCCAAGCTGGTTCTGCCTACAGCGCCAATGGAGGTTTTTAAGATCAACTCGCCAGGGAAAGTGAGTTGTTGATAAAAATTACAGAAGCCATTGAGCATCAACATCGATTCACGGCCTGGAGCAACTTCATAACCCATCGCAGCAATCCACTCGCAGCGAGCCTGCTCCATGTAGCGGAAGTAAATAGTATTGTTGACATGACCATACGCATCCATATCACCCCAACGAATGGGCATGATCATTTCATGAACCAGTTTTCTCTCTTCAGGAATCGTGATGCGCATACTTAGATAATGATTTTTTTAATTAACCAAGCTGCAAGGCAAGTTGATACAAGTTTGTAGAGCGTGCACCTGAACGGCAAAAAGCCAATACAGGACCAGGCAGAGTTTTTAAAAGGCGAGCCGTTTCTTGAACTTGGGCAGGTGTAAAAGCTCCTGGAACCACTGGCAAGTAAACGTAGTTCAAACCTAGCTTTTCTGCTTCAGCCTGAATCGACGCATTGGTTGGCTGATCAGGGCCGCCCTCACCATCAGGACGGTTATTAATCACGCTCTTATAGCCTTGTGCGGCAATCTCAGCCAAATGGCTTGGGTCAATCTGACCAAGGGTGCCGAACTGTGCGTTATGACAAGAAATAGGAAGACTCATAAAACCCTCTACATGCAATAAATATGTAATAGGGTTGATTCTAAATCAGGCTTGTTAGGCCTGGGTTGGCTTGTTTCTGTGGGCGGCAAAGAAGCGCTCACAGATCTCCATACCTGCAAGCATGGCGATAACAAACACCAAGGCCTTGACATGCCCCGCACCCATGGCAACCAACGCCGGACCAGGACAAAATCCCGCAATACCCCAGCCCGCTCCAAAGATGAGGCTGCCAATAATTAACGGCTTAGTGATGTCTCTACGGGTTGGAATATGTAAAGCGCCACCAAAAAAAGCTTCTGTTCTTTTGCTGACAATGTAAAAACCACCAAGACCAACCAACACAGCGCCCAACATCACAAACATTAAGGATGGATCCCAGCTTCCAGCTAAGTCCAAAAATCCCAATACCTTCTGAGGATTGCTCATGCCGGAGATGATTAAGCCCCAACCAAAAAGCACGCCAATCGCGTACTGACTAAAAAGACCAAAGTGCTTTTTCATTTCAGAGTCCGATCAGGTGGCGAAGAATAAAAACAGTCACAAAGCCAGCACCCATAAATACAAGGGTGGCAACGAGTGAGCGTGGCGATAAACGCGAGAGTCCGCATATGCCATGACCGCTTGTGCAGCCAGACCCGTATTGAGCGCCAAAGCCCACCAACAGACCAGCAATCACAATTGCAATCCAGTCGGATTCAATTTCTACAACAGGAAATATACCGAAAAATAGTGCAGCCATAAATGGCGCCGAGACCAATCCGAAAACCAAACTTAAACGCCATGCTGTGTCAGTTAATTTTGGATGCAGAAAACCAGAAACAATTCCACTGATGCCAAGGATGCGCCCATGCAATAAGACATACAGAGCTGCAGCAACTCCAAGAATCATTCCTCCAAGCAATGATGGTATTGGAGTAAAGGACATCCAGTCAATTTGCATTCAGTATTCCTATGTTGAGATTAGCTGCAAGGATTAGGGGCAAGACGAACCTGCAGGTACCGTAAACCCAAATAAGCACCAAAGATAAATCCAGGCAGAGCTAGCAATGAACCAAGGGCCAAGGTAGAAGTGCCACTCAAACCCTGACCTACCGTGCAACCTAAAGCGGTTACGCCACCAAAGCCCATCAAAGCAGCGCCAACTAAATGATTGGCGGTATCTTCAGTGTTACGGAAAGACTCCCAACGGAATGAATTTGTTGCAATTGGCATAACTGCAGATCCCAGAATCATTCCCAAAACAGCCACGATGCCGACAGTTAAAACCTTAGAGGTGTCGCTATACATCATTAGCCAATCTAGCGAGTAAACATAAGGCGCAACAAACGATAAACTTTCCATGCGCCCAGAGTTCGTCACCAAAAAGACTTCCTCTAGTGTATTTGGATCTTCAGCTACATACCCTAAATTACCTGATACCCACCATACGGCGCAAATTGCTAATCCAACCGCAATCCCTGCAGTTAAATTTTCGGTAGTCCAGAATGTTTTTCTTGCTAATGCGTAAGCAATAAATGCAGAGCCAATAATCAATCCGAGAGCAAGATGAAGGGCTGGACGCGCAATGCCAAGCGGGGAACTTAATAGACTAGGTAGATCTTGCGGAGTATTAAGGGCGATAAAAAATGTATCCAGGGTATTAATGCGGATTACACCCAAGAATCCACGCATGGTCATATAGGCAGTAAGACCTAGAACCATGAACACAACAATAGACTTTAGATTCCCTCCACCGATGCGCACCAAGGTTTTACTGCCACATCCCGATGCCAACACCATACCAAAACCAAATAAAACGCTTCCAACCGCAGTTGAAAGCCATAAAAATTTATTGCTGGTGTACATGCTTTTCAGTGGGTCAACCATCCCAAAGTAAGACATCAAGGCAAAGCCAATGATGGCAACGCCAATAGCCAAAAACCATTGCCTTAATCGATCCCAGCTTGACATGATGAAAGCATCCGAAACAGCACCCATGCTACAGAATCCTGTTTTTTGCATTACTGCACCAAGCAAAAAGGTAATAGCAAAGGTTGCCCAGAGAACTGACTTACTTAAAGAGCTGATATCAACAACATCCATAGCGACTGTATCTTGAAAAATTAAGGTTTAAATTTATAAAACTGTTGATTGAGAAAGGCCGTGACATCCGCCTCATCCTCAGGGAATAAATCTAGGCGGAGCTCTGTATTGCAAAGCGAGACCATTTTCTTCAAATTGGCCAAGGACTTTACTTTGCTATCCGAGCGGGTGTAAATCATGTCGCCATTTCCAAAGCCACTTTTCTTGGCATGGCAGGCATAGCACTTTTGCTGATCAATGACCTTACCATTCGCCAAATCCGGGGCAGCAAATGCTGGTGCACCAATCCAATTAGCGCACTAAATACAATTGCCAGGATGAATCGGGTGAAAGTCATTTTCATTACAAATCAAGGATTTAGCATTAATCCTCTATTTTAAGGCCCAAAGCGAGAACTTGCCTTACTCAGCTTGGATGGACAGGTAGACGTTATAGGCATTCATGCGGTTAGCTGCCCTAAATAAAGGCATGCCGTCGTATTCTGACCAATCGGCCTGCTTATAAGCATCCTCGAAAGGATCCATATTGATGGCAGCCTTGGACATCGATTCACGCAAATATTTCAGATAATCCCTTGTGAAGGCGATGTCCTCAGCGGGCTTAACCGAATAGTTCCCATGACCCGGAATCACAATACTGGGATTCAGTTTTTCAATTTCATCAAGCGCAATTAACCACCCCTTGCTATCCGCATTCCCAACGAATGGAATGCGTCCCCTGAAGACTAAGTCGCCAGCAAAAAGCACCTTTTCAGAGGGTACATAGACCATTAGATCCTCGGGGACGTGAGCAGGCCCCACTCTACTAATGAAAAAATCTATTCCGCCAATCGTTAACTTAATTTTTTGGTCGATCCACACATCAGCAGCAATCAACCGAGTATCTGCATTAACCCAGGGCGCAAAATCAACTCTGGAAGCAATCAAACGTTGCTTCGAAGTTTCAGATGAGAGATAGCTTCTGCCCTCACCCTGCGCATAAATCTTAGCGCCAATCCTTTTAAATTCTTGTAAACCATAAACATGGTCAGCATGATAGTGACTGACGATCAGGGCCACAATTTTTTGTGAAGTAATTTTTTTATTTCAGCGATCAGCTTTTTAGCCAGGATCGGCGATCCCAATGCATCAACCACCACCCACTCCGCCCGGAGTAACAACAAACCCAGCATTGGATATGAAATTTTGATTGCTGCTGCTACCCATTTCTGGAAAGCCTTGCACAAAATAAGTATGAGGCGCAACTTGTATCGGCTTGAGCTGAACTGCATCAATGGACTTACTTTGTCCAAAGGCTTGACCAAAAAAGATAAGGGACCCCATCAGAATCCCCGCAAGACTTTTAAAGCAATTCATTTGAGCTTAATTAAGGCTTGATGTAGGCAAAGCCATCTTTGTATTGCAAATCAGCCACGCGCACCACACCTGATGGCGTGAAATCCGCATCCAACGTGAACTGATCTTTTTTCAAATTGCGATTCTTTAATGTGATCTCACAAACTTCAAACTTCACACCGCGAGATTTGAGGGCGCCAACTAATGGTGCATATTCCACGTTGTTCTTTTTGTCTTTGCCGCCCTCCATCAGTAAATCCACTCCATTGGCATGGGTCACAACAATGATGGTGGTTTGCGGAGATACATCCAGATGATTACGGATATTTCGCAGACCCTTTAAGCCTTGAGTTTCAGCGTCATCAATGTGATAAACCACTTTGGTATTTCCAGTGGATTGGGCGGAGGCTATAGAGCAAAATCCAAAAGTAAGCACTGCCGCGGTAATGATAGAAAGTAGTTTTTTCATGTTGATGTTCGTGTAGTTAAATATGCAGGCGATTAAATTGGGGCCATGCCAGGGTTATTGGCAACACCTTTAATGATTGGCTCATTGAGCTTAACCGCTTTGACAACTTTAACGTCTCGCAAGTGGCGATCCATCACATCCCAGATTAGCTCTCCGCCAGCATTCTTTGCGTCTTCGCTTACTGGGGCCCAACCTGCAACCTTATAGGTCTTGCTAGCCTCAATAGGCTTACCATTCAGTCGCATGTCTGTAATACGTTTACCGGCAGTTTGTGCTGGATCAATCGTATATTGCATACCCCCAACGCGCACCATGTCTCCGCCCTGTTGGTAATACGGATCCGGATTAAACAAGTTATCAGCCACATCCTCAAGAATGGTTTTAATGGTTTCGCCACTCATATTAGTAACGGTTGTGTATGGATAGGTGATCGCGGTTTGATCCAACAGGTTCTCACGAGTAATTGCTTGACCAGGTAATAAGCTTGTTCCCCAACGGAAGCCTGGTGAGAAAGCAATCTCTGCATTCTTCTGCGCCATTAATCCATCCAAAATTAATTGATCGAAACTGCCATTAAAGTTGCCTCGACGATATAAGAGGCCTTCAGTGGTTGCTAACTTCTCATTCAGCTTAGCTTCATACGGCGCCCTAACCTTGGTAATGAGCTTGCTCATAGTTGGGTCAGCTGGAATCATATTGGAGAAGATTGGCAGTAACTTATAACGGAAATCAACAGGTTTGCCGCCCTTCACATCAAAGTCCAGTACACCTAAAAACTTACTATTCGATCCAGCGTTAGTTACCAAAGTAACTCCACCTGCATTCTTAACCTTCACTGGAATAGGAACACCATCGTGAGTGTGTCCGCCCAAGATCGCATCTAATCCACGCACGCGGGATGCCATCTTTAAGTCTACACCCATGCCATTGTGCGACAGAAGCACCACTACCTTTGCACCCTTTGATCTAACCTCATCAATAGTCTTTTGCATATTCTCTTCTTGAATACCAAAGGTCCAATCAGGAGTGAAATAGCGTGGGTTAGCAATCGGCGTATATGGGAAGGCCTGTCCAATAATGGCAACCTGAATGCCATTCTGAACTTTCATGACATATGGGTTAAACACCATATCGCCGAAGTCAGCTGTCTTGATATTTTGTGCAATGAAGGAAACTTTACCTTTAAAGTCGCCGTTCACGATTTCCATCACGCGCTTCTCACCCAAAGTCATTTCCCAATGCGGTGTCATGACATCCACACCCAAGGCAAGTGCGGCATCAACCATATCCTGACCATTGGTCCAGAGCGCAGTGCCGGAGCCTTGCCAGGTATCGCCGCCATCGAGCAATAGAGCACCAGGACGACTTGCCTTCATCTGCTTGACTAATGAAGCCATGTGAGCGAAACCACCCATCTTGCCGTAGTTTTGGGCTGCAGCTACATAATCTAAATAGGTAAACGCATGCGCATCACGAGTGCCCGGAGCAATACCATTGGCTTTTAAGAAATATTCGCCAACGAGATGCGGAGTCTTACCTTCTTGCGCACCAATACCGAGGTTTACGTTGGGCTCGCGAAAGTAAATCGGTAGCAATTGCGCATGGCAATCTGTGAAATGTAGAAAGTGCACATTGCCAAATTTAGGTAAGTCATAAAATTTTTGCGCAGTAGTTTGGGCATTTACAAAATTGGACTGCAAGCTCATTCCACCTGCAGATGCAATAGCCAAGGCCCGCAAAAAATCGCGACGACTTAAAGACATAACTTTCCCCTTATGAAAACAGGCCTGTCGGCCTGTTTTTTAATTTCTTATTTATTGACTGGCGAAGCAGGATCAAGCAGCAATGCCATGACATCCTGAATCTGTTGCTCACTTAAGAGTTTGAAGTGTGCAAACCTAGGCATATTACTACAAGCGTTATAAGCCTTGGAATTATTGATGCGATTCCAGGTATAGGTAACCACTTCTTGTGAGTAGCCGCGCAACTTTCCATAACCAGTTAAAGATGGGCCAATATTTCCATAGGAAATTTCCTTGGGATCGATCTGGTGACAGTTATAGCAGCCACCACCAATAACGGTATCAGCCTTGTCGGTCCAAGTAGCCCCACGACCACTTTGAGCGATTTTCTCGCCATTCTTCCAGTCCCCAATATATTTTCCGTCAGATGGTTGTTTGATGGAATCCATATTGATTTTCTGAATCTTTTCGCGCATCTTCTCACCTTGCTTGCTGTTAGCAAACACTGGGTCAGAACAAAACTTTTGGGTTTCATCCTGCTGAATGCGGTCTAAACCGGCGATGCCTTCAGCTCTAAAGCCATCCTTCATCATTTTGTTGAATTTAGGATCATTTGCCTGCTGGGCCAATGCAGTGCCTTGAATGGCAACTACAGTAACGGCAAACGTGGCAATGGCTAAGAGGGATTTAATGTTTTTCATGTTCATAGTCTCTGTCTCTTATCCATTAACGCTTCAAACCAGGGGTTTCAACTGTCCCGCCATTAGCGTTCTTGGCCATATGCATAGATATAGCCACAGTTAAATCAGAGGCATAAATCGGGAATGGGGAACGTTGCTGACGGTAGCAATCATTCAAACGTTGCTGCATCGTCCAGAACTGCCCACTTGATACGCGATACGCAGGCCAATAACCCCACCCCATTGCGGCACCCTTTTGGGTTGTGATGTTTGGCAAATCTTGCAAGCGAATACGCTTACCATCTTCACCGTGACAAGAGGCGCACGAGAAATCCATTGGACCACCTTGGAAGAAGAATGCGCGCTTACCAAGCTCATACATTTCTTTTTCTTTTGGATGTGCTGTGCTAACTTTAATCTTTTCGCCTTTAGATAAGGTGGCTACGTAAGCAACAATAGCCTCCATATCTTTCTTGGGGCCCTTTTGAAACGGCGCATCCACCATCTCTTGCGGATCACGCCCTTGTAGCTTCTGCATACAAGTCATTAAACGGGACTCAAGATCTTGAACTTTATTAGTGTCCTTGAAATAGCGTGGCAACTGAGCTGCCGCGCCCTTCACCACTCCAGGCCCTAAACCTAAATCACACTTTTCCAAAGTGGCGTTCTTTGGGCCAGCAGGCTTTTTCCATAAATCTTCACCAGCCGCCTCATAAAGCTCAGAAGGGCTGCCATCAGCAATCATCTCGCGATATTTTGCAATATCGTCTGTTGCACTATTTTGTGCTGAGACTGACGACGACACCATTAATAAGGTAGCCAAAAATCCCGTGGCTAGCCCTAAAGTAAATTTACGCTGCATTTGCAACCCTTTCAAAACTCATGAGATGGTAAAGATTTATTTAATCGACCAGCGCTTAAGAGGCAGTTGCTTCGTCGGTACGCTTGTCGCCTTTGCTATCCACCCAGCTCACAACAATCTTGGCGCCTTTGGCGCCTTTGTATTTGAAGTTCAAAAATGGATCCTTAGAAACTGCTGGACCAAACTGACCATTCAGTACATCTTTACCATTTGCTTTGACGTTGATAGTGCTGATGAACCATGCAGGAATCGTTTTACCGGCAGCATCTTTACGCTGACCAAACTCCATGTCGTGTTTCATCAAAATCTTTACGTCCACAATTCCACCGTTCTCAGCAGCTCTAACGCGCATTGGATCAGCCATGTTTTCCTCTTGTAATCTAGTAATTAATGGTTTAGTTGTTGGGGGCAATTAACCGCCGCAACCACCTAAAGTAACTTTCACTTCCTTAACAGCCATACTCCATTTGCCGTCGGCTTTAACCAAGGCGTATACGTTGGAGGTTTGACCCATCTTGATACGAGTAGTAACAAATGGCTCTGTACCAGAAGGAATGAAGAATTGCGCAGCCAATGCACTTGGGTTTTTCTCAACCAAGATAGCCATTTGCTCTGCTTTCAGTGTTGTGACAATTCCAACTGGAACTACCGCACCATTTTCCGCAATATCAGGGGCATTCAAAGTTACTGCACCAGACTTGTCAGGGCTACCTGCGCCAAGGATTTTGAATACGTCATCAAGGCTCTTGCCTTCAAAAGCGGCTTTATTCCACTCTTGAGCTTGGGCTACGCTAATAAGACCTGCAGAAGCCATCAAGCCGAAAACAGCTGAATATTTCAATAAACTGCGTCGCTGCTGATTCATAAAAACTCCTTTAATAATCTACTCTTGGTATCAAATATAGCGGTATTTCAAAAAACCTTCTGTAAATCTATTGTCCGGTGAGAACCCAGCGGACAAGTGTTGCCCTATCCTCATCCGATAACTGAGACTGCGGCGGCATTGGAATAGCCCCCCAAACCCATGAACCCCCATTTTTGACCTTAGCCATGAGCTTTTCTTGGGCCCCACTCTGTCCCTGGTATTTCGCAGCAATATCGGCAATGGATGGGCCAACTAATTTGGCGTTTGGTGCATGGCAAGCAGAACAGTTTTCGTTTTTAAACAATGCTGCAGGACCCTTGGTAGAGGCAGCATGAGTATCGGACGCATGGGCCAGACCTTCACCCGATGATCCTGATAACTTAGCAATTGGCGGCTTAGTTGAGTCTGAACCGCGATATGGTCCATACAAGCGATTTTGCTCTGCAATATTGCCATGGGCATTCCTTGCGAAATCTGGAAGGGTCGAGCCGATTTGCACAAACTTAACGCAATTAGTCATACAAGATGAACCGTTCACATCAGGCTTTCCATTAACACTCCAGAATCCATGATTGCGCGTCATGCCATTGCGATTGGGCATCTTCTTCTGCACTTCAGCAATATTGGCGTTACTTAGCACAAAATCATCCGGAACAATTTCACCCAAACTTAATATGAACGCAACTACGGCATAGGTATCATCCGGCGTTAATGATCTAGGCGCATTCCATGGCACGGCACGATAAATGTAATCCCACAATGTAGAAACTGTAGGCACCTTCATTAAAGTAGTCCGCTGTGGCTGCTTACGATCAGCTAAAGAAGCAACTCTTCCGGTCTTAATATTATCAGTAGTTGTACCGCCAGCGATCGGGGTAAAGATCTCATTCGACTCGCCAAAGACACCGTGGCAGCTAGCGCACTTAGATTCCCAAATTGCTTGACCCTGCTGAACAGAGCCAGATCCCTTTGGTAGACCTTTAAAGTCCGGACGGACATCAATATCCCATGCAATCACCTCTGCAGGAGTTGCGTTACGGCCAATCCCAGGAAGCTTAGAGGAGCCCTGCGTGCTTTGTGCAATAGAAATCTGAGTCGAAAAGACTGCGAGACTCAGCAAGCTCAAACGAGCAATAAAGTTAACCGACTTGAACATTGCTCACCTCGCCGTTTGAATCCAATTTCCATGACTGAATTGCATTATTGTGATAAATCGAACGGTTGCCGCGCAGATCGCGTAAAACCTTGATCGAAGGCTGGATGTAGCCGGTGTCATCCACAGCTCTAGATTGCAATATTGCAGGTGAGCCATCCCACACCCAATCAATATTGAAACGTGTAATGGACTTAGTAAGAACCGGGGTCTCCAGGCGCGCTTGACGCCAGTTGTTGCCGCCATCAAATGAGACATCTACACGCCTAATCTTGCCTCGACCCGACCAAGCCATACCACTGACGTTATAGAAACCATTATCTAGCAATTGCTGGCCACCAGAAGGGGTAGTAATTACAGATTTACATTCTTGAATAGACGCATATTGGCGATGCATACCATCTGGCATGAGTTCAATATAGTGAACCGCTTCATCTTTTGCATTCCATGGCATATCACCCACTTCTAAACGGCGTAGCCACTTAACCCAGCTAACGCCTTGCACGCCAGGCACTACCAAGCGCAGGGGGAAGCCATTCTCTGGACGGAGCATCTCTCCATTCATACTCCAAGCAACAATCGTATCGTCTAAACAGCTCTCCAAATTGATGGCATGCCATACGGCATAGTGGCAACGTTCTTTCCAAGTGTAGTCTGCCACTCTTGTTTTTCAAGAATCGCCGGATCTCCCTCACCAGCAGCAAAAGCCAGCGGCGCCGCCAGCTGCGGACATAAATCCTTTGCGCAAGAAGCCACGACGCGTTTCATCAAGACCATTGGCATTGATGTCGGCAATTAACTCTTGAGAGATAAAGTGCTCTGGCGCCTTAACTAAACGCGCCCTATTGGCAGGCTTCTCAACCGCAGAAATATCCTCAGCGCTCAATTCAATTTGCTTCTTAGTCATTTGACCTCTACTTAAAAAGTGATTTACTGCAAAACTTATTAACTACTCTTAGTGAATGCCTTCAGCAATCTTTGCGCAGACTGTCTGACACATCTCTACGGTCGCGTTATCCGCAATCGAGTAATAAACCGTTACACCCTCTTTTCGCCTCATTAAAATTCCGGCTTTATGAAGAGCTAATAAATGTCGTGAGACGTTTGCCTGACTCGTGCCACACATCTCAACAACTTCAGAAACAGATTTTTCACCGCTACAGACCGCATACATAATGCGTAAGCGTGCAGGCTCAGAAAGGACATTGAAATAGGCCGCCACTTGAGAAAAGACCCTCTCCATCTGTTTTGGAGTAAAGTTTTTCGTAGCTTTTTGAACCTTAGATTTCACAAAAAAATCGATGCCTTATATATGCGTATATATTTGACCCTGCGCTGAGACAATTCGATATAGTGAGATACCCTATATTGCTAAACAATACAATCAAACCATGGATATGGAAGCAATTCTTTCGCTAAAGCTTGCGCTGTGGACCCTGGTCCTCATCATCCCATTTGGGGTCTGGGTGGCACACTCCTTGCTTCAGCTCGATAAAAGCAAGCCCTGGATCGAGGCTGCTTTAGCCCTTCCCTTAGTTCTACCCCCAACTGTTCTGGGCTACTACCTGTTGGCAGGTCTTGGCGGCAAAAGCCTATTTAGCTTTCCTTTAGTGTTTTCGTTTACGGGAATCCTGATTGCCTCTCTTATTGTGAACCTCCCCTTTGCCATTCAACCGATTCAACGCGCCTTTGAAGCTATAAATCCAGATATCAGAGAGGCGGCTCAGGTCAGCGGCCTATCAAAATGGCAAATTTTTCATTTAATTGAGCTTCCATTAGCCTGGAGAGGTATTACGTATTACTAGCGCCGCTGTACTGACTTTTGCACACACTCGGGGAGTTTGGGGTCGTATTAATGGTGGGCGGCGCCATTCCAGGCGAAACCAAGACCGTTGTTGCCATTTCAATATATGACAAGGTGCAAAGCTTTGACACTGCGGGTGCCGGAGCCTTAGCCTCATTACTACTCGGAACTTCCCTCATCGCGATTGCAGTTTCTTATGGGGTATTCGGAAAACATCGAACTACTCCAATCGAGGGCAAGGCTGATGCTTAAGCTAAAAATTAGCCAGACGGCACCCAACCCACTTCAGATCAACCTGGAATGTGCAGCCGGTCAATTACACGCCCTTGTAGGGCCTTCCGGCAGCGGTAAGACCAACACACTCAGAGCAATAGCTGGCCTTAGCCTGGCCAAAGTAGGCAAAATTGAGTGCGATGGCAAAGTTTGGTTGGAAGCCAATGAAATTTCTGGGGCCTATACAGATCTACCTCCAGCGGAGCGCTCATGTGGATTCTTATTCCAGCAATACGCACTCTTTCCGCACCTTTCAGCTATTGAGAACGTAGCAATCCCTCTGCACAACTCCGCCATCACCGCAGCAGAGCGCAAAAAAAACGCTCAAGAGCTGTTAGATCGCATGGGAATTCCCGAGCTTGCAAATCGCATGCCGCACCAACTTTCTGGCGGCCAACAGCAACGTGTTGCGCTTGCACGTGCATTAGCAAAAAATCCGAAAATCTTATTACTGGATGAGCCTTTTTCAGCCATTGATGCACCAACACGTCAAAGTCTTTATAAAACTCTTGCCGAATTACGCAAAGACTTGAATATTCCAATCCTGCTTGTTACTCACGACTTGAGAGAAGCAAGCTTGCTTGCCGATCAGATTACCGTTATTGATGCCGGCATTAGCTTGCAAACTGCTCCGCCGCAGGTGTTGTTTCAAAAACCTAGAAACTCACGTGTAGCCGAGTTGGTTGGCATCAGCAATTTATTTCATGGCATATTTAATGAAGGCAATCTCACTTGGGATGGCTGCGATAAAACCTTTACCGTGGCCGATAAGGGCAAAATCCCTCCAAATGCGCAAGTGGCATGGGTAATTCCACAAGATGGCTTAAGTATCCATAGCGCGCCAACAGCGACCAGTATTCCCGCCAGTGCCGCAGAGATTAGTGTCTTAGGTCAAATTGCGGTGATCCAACTACAAATTCAAAATAGCGTGCATAAAATTGAATGGGTTGCATCTGCATCTGAAGTTAAAAGACTAAATATGGAAGTTGGCAGTCAAATGCATATTGAATTAGATGGCAATCAAATTCACATCATGCCGTTACACCCAATCAACGACCCTAGGCGATTTGTTGGCCACTAATCTGCATAGATCTATATCGCCATGAGCATGGTCCTCAAGTTATTTCTAGCAACTCGGCCCGCATTTCTCACAATTACCCTTTTAGGCTGCCTTATTGGGCTTTCGATTCCAAGCTCTAGAAATGAGTCTATGGCAATCAACCTGCTTGCTGTGACTTTGGCCCTTTGCATACATGCTGGAGCTAATTTAATAAATGATTACTTTGATCACCTCAATGGTAGCGATGAAAATAATCGCAATCGAATTTCACCATTTACTGGCGGCAGCCGCTTTATACAAAACCATAAAGCCAATCGAAATATATCAGCTTGGTTTTGCGCTAATCATACTTAGCGTCTTCATTGGCTTATATATTTGCTCGCAAACTACATGGCTCTTAATACCGCTGGGGTTCATTGGAGTAACCGCCGCATGGACATACTCCGCACCACCACTGCAGCTGATGTCTAGGGGGGTTCTCGGAGAGTTATCTATAGCTATTGCATGGTCGCTTGTGGTTATCGGATTCGCCTTTATGCAAACAACCAATAATGCTTACCAGACAATCCCGATTGGACTTGCATATGGATTAATGGCTTCCAATATCCTGCTAATAAATCAGATCCCAGATATTGAGGCAGATCGGCTTGCACAAAAGTTAACTCTTGCTGCCAAGAGTAGCCCTCATGAATTGCGTGCCTGGTATACGGGCATATTAATTGCAGCTTATACCCTTCAAATAATTGGAATTTATTTTTATGGGATTCCAATTCAAACGTTGATTACCTTATCTGTACTTCCAGTATTTATATTTTGCGCCAATCAAATATCAAGAGCAATGGTTCGAAAAGATGCAATTAAGAAACTTATTTTGAATAATTTAGTGGCAATACATCTGTATTCCCTTCTATTACTCATAGGACTACTGTGGCGGTAATTAAATTTGGGTATAAAAAAGGGCAACCTCAGTTGCCCTTTTTTATATAGTCAACTTATTTACAGCAACCGCCGCCGCCACATGAAGAATCAGTGCCACAAGTATTAATTCCTAGGAGTGGGTACGCTGGGCAAAATCTAAATAGACCCGTTGCGAGAGGTACAACACCAATCCAACCCCATGCACCAACAGTTCCGGTTACGGCTAGACCAATTAACACTAAGCCAACCACCATACGTAACATACGATCAACACCACCGACATTGCATTTCATATTAAGACCCCTTTTGGTTATTTACTGCAGTAATTTTGATAAAGCACATTCATCACTTCCAAAGCAATCCGATTAGAAAGTGAATAATAGATTTGCTTACCATCTCTTCTGGTTTGGACCAGCTCTTCATTTCTCAGAACAGTGAGTTGCTAGGATAGGGTGGGCTGATGAATATCAAGACATTCCTCGAGCTCACCAACGCATAGCTCTCCCTGACTTATCTGGCATAGCAACAACATGCGGTCTCTATTTGAGAGTGCTTTCATCAAGCGACGAGCATCGTCTGCTGATGACTGCATCCTCTCTAGATCGATACTGCCCTTAAGCGCTGGCATGACGAGCGCTCTTAGTTCAGCGGAACACCGACCAATGGACGACCTTCAAGCGTCCAAAGATACAAAGAACCATCGTATAACTTGGTGGATTTATTTCCCACTAGCTCCGACATTACAAACCAACCGCCAGCTGCTAAGTGCCCGGTATTGCAATAAGCAATTGTTGGCCATTTCACACTTAAACCATTGGCTGCCATTAATGCGTCATAAGTATTTTTCTGCCAGAAATACAATGCGCCATTGCTTGGCTTTGCTAACAATTCAGGCGCCAACTCTTTTGAGCCCGCAATATGGCCAAAAGTCAGCACATCTGGACGTTTTGCAAGACCTAAGTATTGGGCAGGCTGACGCGCATCCAATAATTGTGGCTTACCTGCTTTGGACGCAGCAGCTACATCATCTGAACTGGCGATTAATTCTTTGCGATATGCTTTTGCAGACCAATTGCCAGTCGCTTTTTGAGCATTGGTAGTTACATATTCACGCCCCTCACCGAGCCATCCAGCACAGCCACTTGATCTCCGCCATACACCTTGAATGACCAATAGGTTCTTAAAGCCTCGTCGATATCGGACATATCCTGGCCAATAGGCACGAGCACAATCGGCTTATCAGAGTTGACACCTAAAGATTGAACCAGCTTCTCAAAATCTGCTTTTTCAGGAATTAGAAACTTAATCTTCTTACCATCTACTAAGCGCTCAACACGAACTTTCTTAAAATCTAGGAGTGTTGAATTAGCAATATGGCCACCTACTTCTACTAGGAATTTCTTACCAGTCTTTTTGTCGGTATCAAATTCAGGGTTTCTGAGGTAGCTTGCTAAATCCGTTCTTACTTCAATTATCTGAACATCAGATAGATTATTGGACAACCAATCGGCACTGACTACTGGACCAGGCAAAGTAATTGCCTGAACTAGGCTCACCAAGCCGGTTAGGGCAAATGCTAAAAGCAATTTAATTTTTTTCATCTCTACTCCCTTATGAATTTACAACTAACAAATTGTCTGAAAGACGACCCATCAAATCAATCTTGCATTCTGATAAAACATGATGCTTTTTTGAGTTCAATACCAGCTCACGATTGATTGCCCTGCTCTTCCACTAGTCGAGCAATCTTTTGATCTCGCTCCAAAAGCAAACCCTCAATCTCTGCAGCAAATAATTGAATTAAAGCGCCAATCCAATTGCTTACTGGAGCCATTCGACCTTTTGTGGTCACTTGAAACTCTTTAGTGAGTTTGATGACAATGTCCGAATTAGCCATCTCTTCGCCGGTAACCCACTGATTAGTGGTAAATAAGCGAACTGGCAAACCCTTCTGGTCTAAAGAAATACCAATAAGGTGATGAAAGCTCTTCTCATCACGCTTAATCACATGAAAATGACCATGCTCACCATTAGGCATTTCATCTGCAGAATGCGCATGGTAGTAGAACTCATAACCACTTTGCTCATCCACAAGGTCATTGCTTGGATAGTGCTGCCACTCAATAAAATCGTTGGCGCCACATAAAGCAGCTTCATTCAAGGTGCGCCCAGTTTCGGCATATCGCATCTGAATATTTGCTAGCGCTTGTGCGGCCAACCAGAGATTAGATTGAGTAAGCATATATATTTAATTACTCTGCAGCTTTACGCTTTTTAGGGCCGCATGGATTTGCCGACTCTTTTTTAGGACCGCAGGGGTTCTTCTGCTCTGCGCCTGATGGATTAGCAGGGGCATCTGCTGAATGTGCCAATGGCGCAGCCGCCAAACCAGCTAAAGCCATTGCCAACGCAGCTACTGTTGATTTCTTAGACATAACTTTCCTTTTAATTGATTAAACCTGGGAACTAACCGGGTCTTTGGATTTCTTCTCCATCCAAGAACCCAAGATAAATACTCCGACGGCCGCAATAATCAAGCCAACATCGATTGATAAACCCGATATGTGGAAAGCGTCAGGCAATGAATCTGCTTTTGCATATTCACCCAAAGTCGTCAAGAACTCGATGCTTGGATAGATACCAGCAAACAATACAGTCCCTAACAATAAGCCAAGCAAAAATATGGCCACATCAATGCGTCCAGACATCAAACCGACGACTGAGGTTCCAGGGCAATATCCACCAATTGCAAAGCCTGCACCAACAAATGCTCCACCAAGAGCGGCAGCGCCTAAAAATGCAGGTGGTACAAATAAATTACCGGCATCTACAAAGCCCACACGCTCCAAAACTAAGAGGCCAACAGCAGCAAACACAATGGCGGTGAACATCACCTTAAATACAGACCAATCTGTTAAGCGAAATTGGCCAATCAACTTATTAGGATTACCGAATCCGGCGCGTTCCAAGACATAGCCAAAAGCGCCGCCCAATAAAAGCCCCGAGAGAATTTCACTCATCTTATTTCTCCTCTTTCAAGAAACGGCTTGCCAACAAACCTACGGCAAAAAATGTTCCCAGGAAGGTAAAGCCGGCCAGGCTCAGTACTGCTGCACCGGACAAACCAAGGCCGCTAGTACAGCCAGCTGCAATCCTTGCACCAAAGCCTGCAAGCACGCCCCCACAAAGGGCTGTCCATGGACGCTTAGATCCACCTAAAAACCTCGCTCCGTCCATCTTGAATTGAATTCTGTGCGCAAAAAATGCAGAAGTAAGCGCCCCAAGAGCTACGCCAATGACTTGCCAAGTAATCCATGCATTTAATGGCTTGCCCTCTTCAACCATCCCACCCAGGCAATCATTTGCATTGGTTACCACAGGCGCAACGTACATTCCAACCCATGCAGTTAAGCGAGTAGTAAATCCTGTAGCACCTAGCCCATGCCCAGTGACAACAAAAGTTGCCAATAGAAGGATTCCCGCTAAAAGTGGGCTCATATACGACACCGGTTTAGCCCGCTCCACCTTATTAACCATATTTTCTCATTTCATTTAAATATTTAATAATATATTTATATTTATATTTATATTATATAAATAGCATGCAATGTCAAGACAAGGCAATAAATTAGTAAGCATTTTTTGATCTACATCATTAGATTAAGCAAGAGCGCAAAAAAAGGGAGCCTAAGCTCCCTTTCCTCATCAATATCAATGAACTTGGTTTAAAACTCACCTTTAATGGTGGTTAGACCCAATGCATCCCAATCAAGCATGCCGCCACGGTAGTAATAAATCTTAGTAGCAGGAAAACCATCGCGAGTCATGGCAGCCATCGCCATTGGACTTTGTGGACACACAGGTCCGCTACAGAAGGCATAAACCTTCTTCGCCTTAGAGCAGTCCCATTTAGTAGAACCTGCTGCAGGCTTTTTGCAACCCAATTCATCCATGCGCATAGCGACTTCGGTATAAGGAATGCCAATAGAGCCAGGAATAGTTCCTTTGACGCGGTCATCAACCACTCGCATATCGACCACTAACGAGTCCTTGTCATTTAATGCATTAAGAACATCAATCTCATCAACCGGCACAACACCCTTAATTGGAATTAAGGGCTGTAGCCAACCCTTATTTTTTGCACAAGGCGTCATTACGCGTGTGATTTCAACTGGGCCTTTGGCCGTTTTGACTACAAAGTTGGTGGACTTATCAATAATTTGCAGCAACTCTGGATTGGCGGGCGCACTGATTTGCGCTGCGGCGAGACCTGAAAACAACATCAGGCCAAGAGAAAGAATCTTTTTCATAAAACCCCTTAATTTGGATATACATCTGTTTTAAATGCTTCTATACGCATTTATGCATATTTACATAGTGTGAGGCCATGCCTGGTTAAACTTAATACTGAGAAACCCCTATTGATGGTGGAGTTATCCCCTTTAATATGCCGTATAGCTAGTTATTTAGACTTTTTATTTACCCAAACACTGGAACTCTTATGAAAAATAGTCGTCGCCAATTTATGATTTTGTCTGCTGCTGCTGCTGGTGCTTGCACCCTCGCATTGAACGGCACAGTTCAAGCTCAAGCAATGGTTGCTGAAACTGATCCGCAAGCTGCTGCATTAGGATACAAAGCTAATGCAACAACCGTTGATAAAGCGAAGTATGCAAAATACGCTGCCGGCCAAGAGTGCGATAACTGTGCATTGTTCCAAGGCAAAGCAGGAGATGCAACTGGTGGCTGTTCATTATTTGGCACGAAGAAGGTTGCAGGCAAGGGTTGGTGCTCTGCTTACGCCAAGAAAGCTTAAGTTCGCAATATAGAGTTTTAGTCGAATCATTTCGATAAATAAAAAAGACTGCCAAGGCAGTCTTTTTTATTTTTAAGTACCAGCTTGAGAAAAGCTTTCAAGCTTTTTTATACTCGGAATTTGAATGCTTAACTTTCCGATGTTGGAAATTAAGCCCTGTTCCGCCATAGAAGCAAGGGCTCTACTGATAGTTTCAAACTTCACGTCCATCATTAAGCCCATATCCTCTCTCTTAAAGAGTGGCGCAACTGCCATATCACCAGAGACCTTAGCAACTCGCAAGAAAAATCGAGCTAGACGCACTTCGATTCTTCCGGTATTGATTTCAGAAAACCATGACTCAGACTGAGTCATGGCTTCACCCCATTTTTTAACAATTTGACGATGTAAGCGTGGGGACTCTTCACCCAAGCTGGAGATAATCGCCTTTGGAATGCGGCACAGGTGGACATTAGATAGAGCTGCAGCAGTATGCGTATAAGTCTCACCCAACAAAGCCTCCATACCAAACAAATCACCCGGCATTACTAAGCGCACAATTCTGCTTGAGCCGTCGGAATTGATATGCAACAGCTTAATATAGCCTTCACGTAGGTATACAAATGTTCTGCAGAATCCCCCTGGGTGTATATACCTGAATTAGCCTCAAAGCGAAGATCGTCAATAGGGGAATGAATCTTAGAAAAATCTTCTTCATTCAGTTCAGCAAAAAGCGCAGAGCTGCGAATAGAGCATGCATTGCAATCGCTATTACCCTGCCATGCACTTTTTATTTCGATAATCTTCATACGAAACTACTCATTTTCTGCAAACTAAGCCCAGTATTGCTGATATACCAGTATGTCTTGGACCTTCAGAGAGTTCTTTCTCGTAGCTAACGAGTTCTAGGATTTGAAACTCTTTAGCAAGATCTCTGATCAACTCTTCTGTGTACAGATGTTCTATTAAAGATGGTCCACCAGTCTTGTAATCTAGCTGCTTAGGTGTATAGCCCTGCAGAATGAAGAGCCCGCCTGGCTTGGTCGCCTTATATGCTTGCTGGAAGATTCTGGCGCGCATTGCTGGATCCGCAAACTGGATAAAGATACCGATGACTGCATCATAAGTATTCTCGGACCATGCATAGCCATCAGTATCAGAGAATGAATACTCAACCTCCACTTGATTGTCTTTGGCAAACTGCTTTGCCTTGGCCAAAGCGATATCCGATGCATCAAAGCCAACTACTTGCATGCCTTGCTTAGCCAGCCAGACGCCATTGCGACCCTCGCCGTCAGCAATACATAAAACCTTATCTTTGGGTTTTAAGTACTCCTTCGCCTTTTCAACTAAATACTCATTGGGATCTTTGCCGAAAATGAACTCTTCTCTATCGAAGCGCTCATTCCAGAACTGGGTGGCATCCGCAAAACTCATAGACCGATCCTGATGAACTTGATTATTTTTTGAGTCCGCCAACGAGATCATTCTTTAAATCGTTGATGTTTTCTAATCCCACCGCAATACGTACCAAGCCATCAGAGATGCCTGCAGCTTTACGAGCCTCAGGGCTAACGCGGCAATGTGTCGTTGTAGCTGGATGCGTAATAGTCGTGCGGGTATCGCCCAAATTTGCAGTAATCGAGCAAAGCTTAGTTTGATTAATCAGTTTGAATGCAGCCTTCTTGCCACCCTTGAGTGTGAATGACAGAATTGCGCCACCCTCTTTTTGCTGACGCTTCTCTAAAGCATGTTGAGGGTGAGATTTGAGGCCTGGATGATAAACACGCTCCACCCCTGACTGCTTCTCAAGCCATTGCGCTAAGGCGAGAGCGTTCTGACTCTGTTGCTTCATGCGAAGCTCTAAAGTCTCCAAGCCCTTCAAGAATACCCAAGCATTAAACGCTGAGAGTGTTGGGCCCGCGGTACGCACATACGGGAATACTTTACCCATGATGAAATCTTTACTGCCTACAATTGCGCCGCCCACTACCCTACCCTGGCCATCGAGATACTTGGTGGCAGAATGAATCACGACATCAGCACCGAGTGCCAATGGTTTTTGTAATGCCGGCGTACAAAAACAGTTATCTACCGCAAACAATGCTTTTGCCTTCTTAACAATCTTTGAAATTGCTCTGATATCAGCAATTTCAGTTAAGGGATTGGAAGGCGTCTCTAGATAAAAGAGTTTGGTATTTGGCTGGACAGCAGCTTGCCATGATTTGGTATCAGCCAAATCAACATAGGTAGTGGTAATGCCAAAGCGACCCAAAATATTGCTAAATAACTGAATCGTTGCACCAAATACGGAGCGCGAACAAACAACATGGTCACCTGCTTGTAGATGAGCCATCGCCATTGTCAAAATGGCTGACATGCCTGATGCTGTAGCAATACATGCCTCACCACCCTCTAAGGCAGCCAAGCGATCCTGGAACATGCTAACGGTTGGATTGGTGAAACGAGAATAAATAAAACCTTGATCTGCGTGTGCGAAACCATCGGCAGCCAACTCTGCACTATCAAAACAAAAGCTAGATGTTAGGAACATTGCTTCTGAATGCTCTTGGTATTCAGCGGTGCGACGAGTGCCCGCGCGGACAGCCAAGGTCTCCAGCGCCAGCTTAGAAAAATCGGGTTTTTTGCGTGTAGTTTTGCTCTTCATACTGCTATTTTGACACCGAATTGAGGATTTGCCTCGAGTGAGGCAAATTCCTGTCGCTTTTTAGTCTTCGGTAGCCGTAGCCAAATGCAGGTGGAACTGGGAGCGGGCAAAGTCGCTAGAGTCTTTCTGACGATCCGCTTTAGCAGCAGAGGTATTTCTG
The DNA here is from genome assembly GCF_900096755.1 of Polynucleobacter necessarius. NCBI lineage: Bacteria > Pseudomonadati > Pseudomonadota > Betaproteobacteria > Burkholderiales > Burkholderiaceae > Polynucleobacter > Polynucleobacter necessarius. Next base: position 1,364,811 of record NZ_LT615227.1, on the reverse strand, counting down.
GCTGCCTCTAAAGCATCTAGATAGGACTCGGTAATATCGCCAGTAATGTAGAAACCATCAAAACAAGAGGCCTCGAAGTTCTTAATATCAGGATTGATATCCCGTACCGCCTGCTTCATGTCTTCTACGCTTTGATAGATGAGTTGATCGGCGCCAATCATCTTATTGATTTCTTCATCAGTGCGGCCGTAGGCAACTAACTCACTACGCGTTGGCATATCGATACCGTAGACATTCGGGAAACGTACTGGCGGTGCAGCGGATGCAAAGATCACTTTCTTAGCGCCCGACTCGCGTGCCATTTGCACGATCTCAAAAGATGTTGTTCCACGAGCGATGGAATCATCCACAATTAATACAGTCTTATCTTTGAACTCAATACGCATAGCATTGAGTTTTTGGCGGACTGATTTCTTGCGAACAGCCTGGCCTGGCATGATGAAGGTACGGCCAATGTAACGGTTCTTGAAGAATCCTTCGCGATAGTCTACGCCGAGGTTCTTAGCTACCTGCATCGCTGCAGGACGACTAGAGTCCGGAATCGGCATAACGACATCGATCTCGTCAACATTGGTCTCTTTGCGAATCTTTTCAGCGAGATAGTCACCCATACGCATACGCACGTTATAGACGGTCACACCATCAATGGTGGAGTCTGGACGAGCCATGTAGACATACTCAAAGATACAAGGCGTTAGAACCGCGTTCGGCACACACTGACGTGAATAGAAATTACCATCTAAGTCGATATAAATTGCTTCGCCTGGATGAACGTCGCGTACGAATGTAAAGCCCAGGCCTTCAAGCGCAACAGATTCAGATGCAATCATCCACTCAGGACCTTGCGGCGTATCAATACGTCCAATACATAAAGGACGAATACCGTATTGATCACGGAAGGCCAATAAACCATAACCAGCGATCAATGAGACCACGGCGTAAGAACCTTTCACGCGATTCGTTACTCCGGTAACCGCATTAAACATCGCGCCCTCATCAAGTGCTGCACTATTCGTTTCTTTTTGAAGCTCATAAGCCAATACGTTGAGTAATACTTCGGTATCGGAGCTCGTATTGATGTGGCGGCGATCACGATAAGCCATCTCTACACGCAAACTCGGTGCGTTGGTGAGGTTGCCGTTGTGTGCCAAGATAATTCCGTACGGCGCGCTTACATAAAATGGTTGCGCCTCTTCTTCGCTGCTGGCTGAACCTGCAGTTGGATAACGTACTTGACCAATACCAGCATTGCCAACCAAGCTGCGCATATTGCGAGTTCTAAAGACATCTCGTACCAAGCCGTTGGCTTTATGCATCGTGAACGAATTGCCGTTCATAGTTGCAATACCTGCCGCATCCTGACCGCGATGTTGCAATAGCAACAACGCATCATAGAGAAGTTGATTTACTGGTGAGTGGGAAACAGTTCCGACGACGCCGCACATATCTCTAGATTCCTATTGTTAATTTAGGAGTAATGGTAAGTGTTACTTTGGGCATTGCTTCACCCAATTGCTTAGCCCAGTCAGCTGGTAGCCAACCTTTAATTAAACCGGTTGCCATGTCAATTGCTGGTCTGGTGATTGCATTTTTCCAAGCCATACTTTGCTGAATAGGCGTCAGCGCTGCAAGAGTTGCAAGCACCACCACAATTAACCCGCCGCGCATAACGCCAAACACGAGACCCAAAAAACGATCTGTCAAACTTAGGCCAGCTGACAAAATAATTTTTTGCACCACTCCACCAAACAAGCCACAAATAATCAGAGTTAATACAAAGAGGATTAAGAAGCTAAGGCCAAGACTGAGTAATTCATCCAAGTGGAATTTGGATAACCATTCGGTAGAGAGGTAGTTGCTGTAGTGATAAGCAACCCAAGCTGCAGCAAACCAAGAAGCCAGCGCGAGCACCTCTTTGAATAATCCACGTGAGATACCGACTAAAGCCAAAATCAGGAGCACAACTAGGGTGAAATAATCCACCGATGTTAGCTTGAGGGTGGATAAGTATTCCATTACTGCTTACCGGATTCGACGAGTCTTGGAGAAAGACCCATCGATTTAATTTTCTTCTCTGCAGCCTCTGCAGCATCTTTATCCGTAAACGGACCTGCTCGCAAGACATACAACTTGCCACCATCAGCACCTGTCTTGTTTAAGACATAGTTCGGAATTTTTTGATCTTTTAGTTTTGCAATCCAACTTTTGGCACGATCTTCAGAAGCAAATGCGCCAATTTGAATTACGTACTTACCGGAGCCACTTGAGGCGCTAGGCTTTGTTTCTTCTGTTTTAGGTCTTGCACCTGAAGCAGCAACCACCTCTTCTCCAGCAGCTAAACCCATAGCCGCAGATTTATTTGCTGGCTTAGTTTCTGCTTTTGCTTTTGCCTTTGGTTCAGGCTTGGGTTCTGGTTTTGCTTCTGCCACTGGAGCGGCTTTAGGCGTTTCTTTAGCGACCTCAACAGGAGCTTCAGTTTTTAGCTTTTCTTCTGGTTTTGGATCAGAACCCGGAATAGGCAAGCTAGTCACAATATTGACAGCAATGTCATTTGGAGCCGATTTGGGCTTGTTATCCAAAATGCGTGGGAGGCCAACAACGGCGATGAGCACAAGAACCGCAGCGCCAATTAATCGATGGCGCGCTCTTTGTTGTTCTGGATCCTCGGTAAGGGCTAACTCTTCAGCCTCTGCTGCACGCTGAAAACTACGCGGAGCAGCTCGTTTAGTGGTGCGACTACCCCTTGAACCTAATTCAAGGTCCTCAGACTGGGTTTTTCGCTTAAAAAAGCTTGGTAAACGAATCATGGATCAGTGGGCCTGGTTGTTTCGGTAAATCATTACGCCTACAACGGTATAGAAGGATCCGAAGGTCACAATTCTACCACCCTCACCAGCCTGAGATAGCGCTTTTTGATACGCTGCAGCAGGATTTTCGAAGATTTCGATCCCCCCGTCTGCCCCATTTTTAGGCTTTACGCCCATGGCCTCAAGCTTCTCGGCCAAGGCCTTAGCGCTAGCTGCCCTAGGAGTAGGCAAATCCGTGCAAAACCAGAAATTGATGATTCCTAAAAGAGGTTTAATCACTCCCTCGATATCCTTGTCGGCCATAGCCCCAAAAATGGCATAGGTATAGGGGTGATAGCCCATCTTATCGAGCCCCTGCCCCAAGGTTGCAGCCGCATGAGGGTTGTGGGCTACGTCAAGAACGACTGTAGGCTGACCAGGCAGGACCTGGAAACGCCCCGGAAGCTCGACCAAGGCAAAGCCGTTGCGTATATCTTGGGCGCTGACAGGCAGCCGCTGGTGCAATGCCATCAAGGCAGCTATGACAGCGGATGCGTTGAGAATCTGATTGGCACCTCGTAAGGCTGGGTAACCTAAGCCACTGAAGCGCTTATTGCGCCCCGCCCAACCCCATTGCTGTTTATCACCCTGAAAGTTGTAATCCCGGCCCTGAAGCCAAAGGTCACAGCCCAGCTTTTCAGCATGGTCAATTAATGATTGTGGCGGGACCGGATCTCCGCAAATTGCGATATGATCCGGGCGGAAGATGCCTGCTTTTTCTAAGCCAATTGCTTCTCTTGTTCCACCTAAGAAATCAGCGTGATCAATATCAATACTGGTGACGATCGCACAGTCTGCATCCACGATATTGACAGCATCAAGACGACCGCCCATACCCACTTCTAAAACAACAGCATCTAAATTGGACTTAGCAAACAAATGCATGATTGCCAAAGTAGTGAACTCGAAATATGTCAGGGTCGGCGCATCCACCAAACTCACGCGCGCTTTTTCTACCGCCGCGAAATGCTCGAGCAAGGCGCTGTCATTCACATCTTCGCCATTCACACGTGCACGCTCGTTAAATTTCAGCAAGTGTGGTGAAGTATGGCAACCCACCCGATAGCCTGATGCAAGCAAGATGCTTTCTAAATATGCACAAGTAGAGCCTTTGCCATTGGTACCGGCAACAGTGATCACTGGACAATCAAAATGGAGATCGAGCGCCGCCTTCACACGATTGATTCGCTCAAGACCCATATCGATACCGACAGGATGAGCAGTTTCGAGGTGGCTGAGCCAAGCCTCTAGGCTAGGAAATAATATGGGGGCTTGGTGTGCCGTGCTCAAGCGCTTAAACGGCTGCGCTACCCGCAATCGCAGGCTCTGGCAGTTTTTGCAACAAAGCCAACAATCGCGCAATCTCACCACGCATCTGACGACGATCAACAATCATGTCAATGCCGCCCTTTTGCATAAGGAACTCAGAACGCTGAAAACCTTCTGGTAACTTTTCACGAACGGTTTGCTCGATCACACGCGGACCAGCAAAACCAATCAATGCTTTTGGCTCGGCCATCACTACGTCGCCCATAAAGGCAAAGCTTGCAGAAATGCCGCCCATGGTCGGATCGGTAAGTACGCTAATGTAGGGCAAGCCTTTTTTAGCCAACAAGGTCAACATGGAGTTGGTCTTGGCCATTTGAAAGAGGGATAACAAACTCTCTTGCATACGCGCGCCGCCTGTAGCGGTAACGCAAATGAAAGCGCATTTCTTGTTAATAGCTTCTTGTGCGCCGCGAGCAAAGCGCTCACCCACTACAGAACCCATTGAGCCGCCCATGTATTGGAATTCAAAACAAGCAGCTACTACTGGAATCGTTTCAATCTTGCCACCCATCACAATGAGGGCTTCAGATTCGCCAGAAGCATCATTTGCTTCTTTAATGCGGTCTGGATATTTTTTAGAGTCTTTGAATTTCAGTGGATCGGTTGGATAGATGTCGGCACCAATTTCATAACGGCCCTTTTCATCTAACAAACTATCCAAATGCAAACGTGCACCAATGCGCATGTGATGACTGCATTTTGGACAAACGGAAAGATTGGCTTCAATGTCGGTACTGTAAAGAACAGTTTCACAACTTGGGCACTTTACCCACAGTCCTTCTGGCACTGATTTGCGATTCGCAGGGTCAGTGTGTTGAATTTGGGGTGGGAGTAATTCATCTATCCAGCTCATTAGTTTTTAACTATCCAATGCGTCGCGAATCTCACGAATGAAGGTTTCCAGTGATTGTACCGCCTGCCCAGGGGGCGCATCCTCTAAAAGGCGAATAATACGGCTGCCAATCACCACCGCGTCGGCGCTGGCCGATACAGCCTTGGCGCTGGCTGCATCGCTGATGCCAAAGCCTACGGCAATCGGAATATCGGTTTCTTCGCGGATTTTAGGGATGATGCTGGCTACATCCTGAGTATTGAGGTGTGAAGCCCCTGTAACACCCCGCATCGATACGTAATAGATATAACCAGAAGCTATTTTGGCGGCCTCTTTAATGCGCTCATGCGATGAAGTAGGCGCCAACAAGAAGATAGGGTCAATTCCAGCAACACGCATGCGTGCTGCAAAATCCACGCACTCTTCTGGCGGGTAGTCCACCACTAGCACGCCATCCACACCAGCAGCTTTTGCTTCGGTTGCAAAACGCTCTGCCCCCATTTGCTCTACTGGGTTTGCATAGCCCATCAGTACAACCGGAGTATTGGCATCTTTTTTGCGAAACTCTTTCACCATCTCCAAGCAGCTATGCAAAGTGACGCCATGAGTTAAAGCGCGCTCGGAGGATCTTTGAATGACAGGACCATCAGCCATTGGATCTGAAAATGGCACACCTAATTCAATCACACTTGAACCACCACGCACCAATGCATGCATGAGTTCAACGGTTTGCTTTGGATCTGGATCGCCCGCAGTAATAAAAGGAATTAATCCCTTTTTACCAGTTGCTTTTAACTCCTTAAAGAGTGCAGTAATTTTTGACATAACTAATTCGTTCTTCTTTTTTCTTTGTTTTTTTATTCTTATTTTCGTTTTTTTACTCAGCCTTCTGATCCCGTTGCTTGGGCAACAGTATATGCATATCCTTGTCGCCACGACCAGAAAGATTTACCAAGATAGTTTTGTCTTTAGGTAATGTCTTGGCTAGCTTGCAGGCATAGGCAATCGCATGAGAAGACTCCAGCGCTGGAATAATGCCCTCAATCTGGCAGCAATCGTGGAATGCTTTGAGAGCCTCTTCATCGGTAATCGCCACATAGTCAGCGCGACCCGAGTCTTTTAACCAAGCGTGCTCAGGTCCTACGCCTGGGTAGTCCATACCAGCTGATACAGAATGGGTTTCGGAGATCTGGCCATTTTCATCTTGCAAAAGGTATGTGCGGTTACCGTGCAATACACCAGGCTTACCTACGCACAGTGCAGCAGAATGCAAACCACTTCCCAATCCGTGACCTGCAGCCTCTACTCCGACCAACTTCACTTCTGGGAAATCAATGTAGGGATAGAAAATGCCCATCGCATTTGAACCACCACCAACGCAAGCTAGTACATAGTCAGGTTGACGGCCAGTCATCTCTGGCATTTGTACTTTGCACTCTTCGCCAATAACGCTTTGGAAATCTCTCACCATCATGGGGTATGGATGCGGACCAGCAACAGTGCCGATGATGTAGAAAGTGTTATCAACGTTAGTAACCCAATCGCGCATCGCCTCATTGAGCGCATCTTTTAAAGTTTTGGTGCCTGACTCCACTGGAACCACTTTGGCACCAAGCAACTTCATGCGAAATTCGTTTTGCGCCTGACGAGCTACGTCAACAGATCCCTGATACACCGTGCAATCAAGACCGAAGCGAGCACAAATAGTCGCAGTTGCAACGCCGTGCTGGCCTGCGCCTGTCTCGGCAATAATGCGGGGCTTGCCCATACGCTTAGCCAGCATCGCTTGGCCAATCACGTTATTAATCTTGTGAGCGCCAGTGTGATTTAAATCCTCACGCTTAAGATAGATCTGCGCACCACCGAGCATTTCACTCCAACGCTTTGCGTGATAGACCGGCGAAGGTCTACCAACAAAGTGCTTTAACTCGTAATGAAACTCTTCAATGAATTCTGGATCGTTCTGATATTTTGCATATGCCTCTTTGAGCTCATCTAATGCATACATCAATGTCTCAGAAACAAACGCGCCACCATAGGGACCAAAGTGTCCTCGTGCATCTGGCTTGTCGTACATAGCTACCTCTTTTGATTTTTTACAGCAAATTATTGGGATGATGTTTTCGCATCTGCTGCGCGCACTGCTTTGACAAACTCAGTCATGAGCGCAGGATCTTTAACACCCCTGCTGCTTTCTACGCCACTGCTGACGTCAACTGCGCAAGGATGCAGGCGAGCAATCGCCTCGCCCACGTTGTGCGTGTTCAATCCACCACTCAAAACGACCCGAGGCGCGTTTTCGCTTACCCATGTCTGTGGAATTCCTTGCCAATCAAAAGGAACGCCTCCGCCACCATATCCCTCAACGAGGGCATCCAGCAGAAAAGCGTTTGCATCCCCATATTGTAGGGAAAATTCATCAAATGCGAAGCCGGCTCCTACATGGGCCGCTTTCATCCACGGTTCGCCAGCAGCGAGCTGTGCGCAGCGTTCTGGGGTCTCATCCCCATGAAATTGCCATAAGGTAATCGAGGCAGCAGCCCGAATAGCCGCAAATTGCTCATCTGTAGCATTTACGACCAGTCCAACGGCGTCTACCCCTGCTGCTGGAAGCCTAGAAATGAGCTGTGCAGCGATATTGGGGCTAACGGCACGCACGCTTGGCGGGTAAAAGACAAAGCCAACGGCATCTACCCCAGCCAAAACAGCAGCATCGATATTGGCAGCCGTCTTTAGACCGCAGATTTTGACCCTTGTACGGCCCGGAGAATGTGTCAATAAGCCCATAAATGAATGATAAGGCCAAGGGCCTGTTATTTCTTTTGTTCTTTCTTTTGTTGCCCGAGGACTTTGGCGGGTAGCCAAGAGTTTTCAAGCCAAGGCTGCGGGATGGCGAATTCCTCTGGGTAGGTTATTTTGGCCAAATACAGCCCATCTGCCATAAACGTGGGTGCAGCGATTTGCCTATTCTTGGCGGCCAAAACTTCTGTCATCCACTCCGGCTTCTGCCTACCTTGACCGATCTGCAAAAAACATCCAATGACATTGCGAATCATGTGATGTAAAAAAGCATTGCCCCGAATTCTGAAATAGACCCATGGCTGCTCTGAAATGATTTCGATAGAGTAAATTGTTTTAATTGGTGTCTTGCTTTGACATTCAGATGAGCGGAAGGAGCTAAAGTCATGCTCGCCAATGAGGCATTCGGCTGATTTTTTCATAGCATCAACGTCTAGCCACTGATTTGGCGGCAGCATTAAATACCCAGCACGTGAATGCGACATTGGAGATCGGTATGGGCCTGCTTGCAGTGCATAAATATATTCGCGCTCAAATGCTGAGAAGCGCGCGCTAAATTCTTCACTCACAGGCTTTGTCCAATTCACCACAATCGATGGAGGCAAAAATGAGTTCACCCCCCTCACCCATGAAAAATCTTCACGCTCAACATTGGTATCAAAGTGAACGACTTGTCCTAGTGCATGTACACCAGTGTCAGTTCTTCCGGCCGTAATCGTATGAATGGGCTGCTCTGCGCAAGCCTGCTCGCCGACAAAAGCGGATATTGCCTTTTCTAATTCGTCTTGTACTGTGTTGTGATTGACCTGTGTTTGCCAACCAGAGTACAGACTGCCATCGTATTGAAGGCCCAGGGCTATGCGCATGATCTAGGTATTGCGATGCGAGATCTCTGCCAACAAGCCCTGCGCTTCGATGGTGATTGCTGGATCAATTGAGCTACTAATACGCAACACCTCATCTAAAGACTTTTTAGCCGCAGAATAATCTTCAATCGTGATGTAAGCACGCGCTAAATTTAGTTTGACGCACAAAGTATCTGCCAGCGGATTGGATACTGGAGCAGCAACTACTGGTGGCGCCTCTTTTGCAGGTTTTTCCAGATCAAGATCAATGCCTTCAAACAGGGCTTTGGCTCGTGCCGGCATTTCAAAAGTAGAAGACGCAGGCTTCTTGTTCGCTAACGGCATCTTTGTGTATAGGTTGCTCTTTGGCGGCATGACTGCCTGACGAATGAAAGCTTGGTGTTTCTGAGCGACGAGAATTGCGAGCTAGACCCCAGAGCAACAAGCCAGTTAATCCAATCAAACCAATAGCTAAAATGGCTGGGCCAAAGCCACCTAAACCAAAGTTATTGTCTACCGCTTTCTTCTCTTTGGACTTATCTAGAGGCTTTTGCAAATCAGCAATATTCTTTTCTAACTCCGCTACGCGGGCTTTAGTTTGCTCAAGCATCTTCTCCTGGGCAACCAACTCCTCTGTATAACGACGTTCTTGCTCATTACCATCCATCCGTACTCGAACCAATCTTAAGGCGATCTTTAGGTGAAGCTTCAGTAGCCTTGGCATTGGCGGCCTTTGAGTCTGCGGAAGCGCCACCTTTTTCACCGCGCTCTTGGCGCCATTGCTCATTCGCCTCCGCTGCAAATTGGTTTGCTTCTGCAGGGCCAATAGAGCGTAATAGCGCCTGACTAGGCTTTGCTAATTCAGCACCAGCAGCCAGACGATTAATACTGCCACTGGCAAATGCATCTGGGTTGGCTTTATACAAAGTCATCATGGTTTGATCTAGCGTTGCGCCATCTAATTGAGGCGCCATGATGGCAGCAATCTCTGACAAGGTTTGTCCGGGTTTAACCGTCACCTTTTGCACATCACCTAATAACAAGGTGAATGTTTTGGTTAGTTAGGCTACCGCTGGACCAATTGAGATTAACCAACACATCCAAGAACGGATCATCAGTCATCGGTACGGAGTTAACCGTTTCAACCAACACCATCAGCTGCTCTTGACGATTACGATAGACCATCGCCTGCGGATTGAGATCGAGAATCTTCTGGGAGATACCTAAACGTTCATAAGCTGCCTTGTTAGGCATCGCCACATTTAGACTAGATAAGGCGCCCTGCTCGTCAGCCCCAACGCGAATCGGAATCTCTACACGAAGAGGCTCGCCAGGCCGAGACTGCAGCTGCGGAGCGCCTAAAGAGACGGCGCCGGCCAAAGATGACCAGCCAAGCAAGATAAAGCTAAGTAGCTTTACAAGACTTAACTGGTTTATGCGAAACATAAGAAAAGAATTACTTCTCAAGCAAGATGCGCAACATGCGGCGCAGCGGCTCAGCAGCACCCCACAACAATTGGTCGCCAACTGTGAAAGCACCTAAGTACTCAGGGCCCATAGCCAATTTATGCAAACGACCGATAGGCACAGTCAATGTTCCACTCACTGCTGCAGGCGATAAATCACGCTCTGTAGTTTCACGATCGTTGGGAACGACTTTTACCCACTGATTATCGGCAGCCAAAATCGCCTCAATCTCTTTTAGTGGAATATCTTTTTTGAGTTTTACTGTTAAGCCTTGTGAATGGCAACGCATAGCGCCTACACGCACACAGAGGCCATCGACTGGAATGCTGCCAGGTGTACGGAATGCAGGACGACCCAAGATCTTATTGAACTCAGCGCCACCCTTCCACTCTTCTTTTGTTTGACCATTCTCAACAGGAACATCAATCCAAGGAATCAAGCTACCTGCTAAAGCTGTGTTGCGGAAATTCTTTTTCGGAAAATCTGCAGAACGCAATGTTTCAGTTACTTTGCGATCAATATCCAAAATCCATGAAGATGGGCCTGCCAATTCGCTAGCAACGCTGTCACGCAATGCGCCCATTTGGAGCAACAGCTCACGCATGTTCTGTGCACCAGCACCAGCAGCTGCTTGGTAAGTCATGGCGCTGATCCACTCAACCATGTCAGCCTTAACCAAACCACCCATGGCGATCATCATCAAACTAACAGTACAGTTGCTGCCAATCCAATTCTTACCGCCAGCAGCCAAAGCCTTATCAATCACCGGACGATTTACTGGATCCAAAATCAATACCGCATCATCTTTCATGCGCAATGCACTAGCAGCATCAATCCAGTGACCGCTCCATCCTGCAGCACGCAACTTAGGGAAAATGTCATTGGTGTAGTCGCCACCTTGGCAAGTCAGAATGATGTCGCAACGTGAGAGCGCTTTAATATCATTCGCATCTTGCAAAGTGCTTTCGCTCTTAGTCACTTTTTGACCATTCAGGAGCGGCACTTCTCCACCCGCTTGGCTTGTACTAAAAAATACCGGCTCAATCAGATCAAAGTCTTTCTCTGCGAGCATGCGCTCCATGAGAACGCTACCAACCATACCGCGCCAGCCAACTAAACCAACCAAAGGTGTTTTTGTATTTGCCATGATGTTTAACTATCTAGTGAATTTGATTTCTGTAATGAGATTTTTTGTTTACCTCTACTGACTCTTAAGCAAGCTCTGCAACTACAGCATCGCCCATTTCTACGGTAGATACCTTTTTGGTGCCCTCGGTATAAATATCCGCAGTTCGTAAACCTTGCGCCAATACCTTTTGCACTGCTTTTTCAATGCGGTCCGCCTCAGCAGGCACTCCCAAGGAATAGCGCAACATCATTGCGGCAGACAAAATCGTTGCCAATGGGTTTGCAATGCCTTTGCCAGCGATATCTGGTGCAGAACCATGAATTGGCTCATATAAGCCTTTATTGTTCTTGTCCAGAGATGCTGATGGCAACATACCAATAGAACCAGTCAACATCGCCGCTTCATCAGACAGGATGTCACCGAATAAATTACCAGTAACCACGACGTCAAATGCCTTAGGCGCTTTAACCAATTGTATCGCTGCGTTATCCACATACATATGGGACAACTCTACGTCTGGATAGTCCTTTGATACACGAATCATCACTTCACGCCAAAGCTGTGAAGTTTCTAATACGTTCGCTTTATCAACACTACATACTTTTTTGCCACGTTTGCGTGCCGCTTCAAAGGCAACATGAGCAATGCGCTCTACTTCTGGCTCGCTGTAATGCATGGTGTCAAAACCTTCGCGAGCGCCTTTGAACAGCGGCAACTCTGAAGTGCGAATACCGCGTGGCTGACCAAAATAGATGTCGCCATTTAACTCACGCACGATCAAAATATCTAGGCCGCCAATAATCTCAGGCTTCAGACTGGATGCTGCAGTGAGTTCTGGATAGCAAATCGCTGGTCTAAAGTTAGCAAATAACTCAAGATGTTTACGCAAACCCAAAATAGCCTGCTCTGGACGCAACTCGCGTGCAAGCGTGTCGTATTTCCAGTCGCCTACCGCGCCAAACAAAATAGCATCTGCTTTTTTAGCCAACTCTAAAGTCGCTGGTGGCAAAGGATGGCCGGCAACGTCATAAGCAGCCCCACCAACTGGTGCTTCTTCTAAGTCAAACTTTGGGCCAAGCGCTTGGAGCACTCGAACGGCTTGAGCAACGATTTCCGGGCCGATACCATCGCCCGGTAGAACTGCAATTTTCATGAAAGGCCTTTAAATCAACGAAATTACGGCAGTTGTGTAGCGAGCCAAGGCATTTTTAGAATGCGCTCGGCTTCATAAGCCTTGATTTTATCTGCATGTTGCAGGGTTAAGCCAATATCGTCTAAGCCGTTGAGTAGGCAATACTTCCTAAAAGGAGCTACATCGAAGCTATAGGCTGTGCCGTCAGGGGAAATCACCTGCTGGGCCTCTAGATCAATGGTTAACTGATAACCGCTAAATGCGAGGGTTTCATTGAATAAATGATCGACCTGCATTTCTGTCAAAACAATGGGTAAAACCCCATTTTTGAAGCAGTTGTTGTAAAAGATATCCGCAAAGCTTGGGGCAATAACCGCTCTAAAGCCGAATTGATCCAATGCCCATGGTGCGTGCTCACGGGAACTGCCGCAGCCAAAGTTCTTGCGAGCCAGCAAAATGCCGGCGCCTTTATAGCGGGGCTGATTCAGAACGAAGTCAGGGTTGAGAGGACGAGTACTGCAATCTTGGCCAGGTTCGCCATGATCTAAATAACGCCACTCATCAAATAGGTTTTGACCAAACCCAGTCTTCTTAATGGATTTCAGAAACTGCTTTGGAATGATGGCATCGGTATCCACGTTCTCACGATTAAGCGGAGCAACTAAACCTTTGTATACCGTAAATTTATCCATGATTCTGACTTTGACTCTAGTTGATTACTTCACAGGAGTAACGACAACGTCTTTACCCTTAGTTTGTGATTGATTGCCTTGCTGACTTGAGCTAGAGCCCCCCATTGAGGTTCCCATGTTCTGCAAATCTTTACCGAAACCTTCCATCGTGCTGCTGCAAGCTGAAATCAGCAAGCCAGCAATACCAACAATAGTCAATCTTGTAATGAGGGATGTTGAAGTAAATTTCATTCTTTAGTTGCCTTTATGAAATCTTACGAACGTCAATAAAGTGACCTTCAATTGCAGCAGCCGCAGCCATTGCTGGACTAACCAAATGGGTTCTGCCACCGTTACCTTGGCGACCTTCGAAGTTGCGATTTGAAGTTGAGGCGCAACGCTCACTCGGCTCCAAGCGATCGGCATTCATTGCCAAGCACATGGAACAACCAGGCTCACGCCATTCAAAACCTGCGGCCTTAAAAATGCGATCCAAACCTTCACGCTCCGCCTGGGCTTTAACCAAACCAGAGCCAGGAACAACTAGCGCCAACCTCACATTGGCGGCAACTTTCTTGCCGAGGCGGTCCACTACCTTAGCAGCGGCACGCATATCTTCAATGCGGCTATTAGTACAAGAACCGATAAATACCTTATCAACAGAAATACTACTAAGCGGTGTATTTGGAACGAGGTTCATATACTCCAATGCACGCTCCATTGCTGAACGCTTGTTTGGATCACGCTCTTTCTCTGGATCAGGAACGCGCTCACTAATCGCAAGCACCATTTCTGGTGAAGTTCCCCAAGTTACTTGTGGAGCAATTTCTTCTGCACGTAATTCCACTACTGCATCAAACTCAGCGTCTGCATCGGAATGCAAGGTTCTCCAATACTGCAATGCTTGCAATAAGGCCGGGCCTTTAGGTGCATATGGACGACCTTGGGTGTATTCAATCGTCGTTTCATCTACAGCAACCAAGCCAGAACGTGCGCCAGCCTCAATCGCCATATTGCAGACCGTCATGCGACCTTCCATCGACAGATTGCGAATCGCTTCGCCAGCAAACTCGATGGTGTATCCAGTGCCGCCAGCAGTGCCAATCTTGCCAATGACAGCAAGCACAATATCTTTAGCAGTAGAGCCTGGCTGCAAACGGCCATCTACACGCACCAACATATTTTTGCTCTTTTTCATGAGCAAAGTTTGAGTAGCCAGTACATGCTCAACTTCGGATGTACCAATACCAAACGCTAATGCGCCAAATGCGCCATGCGTACTTGTATGGGAGTCGCCGCAAACTACAGTCATGCCAGGTAAAGTTGCGCCCTGCTCCGGTCCGATGACGTGAACAATCCCCTGACGGGTGTCGTTCATCTTGTATTGAGTAATGCCAAAGGCATCGCAGTTTTGATCCAAAGTATCCACTTGCAATTTGGAGATTGGATCGGCAATGCCTTCTGAGCGATCTGTCGTTGGAACGTTGTGATCAGATACCGCCAAATTAGCGGAGATACGCCAAACAGGACGACCAGCCAAATTCAAACCTTCAAATGCCTGAGGACTGGTTACCTCATGAAGCAACTGACGATCAATATAAATCGTGGCTGTGCCATCCTCTTCGGAGTAAACAACGTGGTCATCCCACAATTTGTCATAAAGCGTACGAGACATGAGAGACCTTAAAAAACCTTATTTACGAACTGTGATGTTTGGAACCTTGCGTGTTGTTTCGCCAACATACAACTGACGTGGGCGTCCAATCTTGTACTCAGGATCAGTGATCATCTCTTCCCACTGAGCAATCCAACCTACTGTTCTTGCCAAAGCAAAAATACAGGTGAACATTTCTGTTGGGATACCGAGAGCACGCTGAACGATTCCTGAATAGAAGTCTACGTTTGGATAGAGCTTACGACTTACAAAGTAGTCGTCCTCCAATGCAATCTTCTCGAGTGTCATTGCAAGCTTGAACAATGGATCATCCTGAAGGCCCAATTCATTCAATACTTCGTAGCAAGTTTCACGCATCAATTTAGCGCGTGGGTCAAAGTTTTTGTAAACGCGGTGACCAAAGCCCATCAAGCGAACGCTAGAGTTCTTGTCTTTTACTTGGACAATGAATTCATGAATCTTGTCTACGCCACCGTTTGCTTGAATCTCATTGAGCATCTGCAAGCAAGCTTCGTTAGCACCGCCGTGCGCCGGGCCCCAGAGGCAAGCAATACCAGCAGAGATTGCTGCAAAAGGATTTGTGCCTGAAGAGCCGCACAAACGCACAGTAGATGTAGAGGCGTTTTGCTCATGGTCTGCATGCAATGTGAAGATGCGATCCAAAGCACGTACCAATACTGGGTTTACTTTGTACTCTTCACATGGTGTTGCAAACATCATGCGCATAAAGTTAGCGGTGTATGACAAAGAGTTATCTGGATAGATAAATGGTTGTCCTGCGGAATATTTGTAAGCCATTGCAACCAAAGTTGGCATCTTCGCGATCAAGCGAATCTGCGCTACTTCGCGAGCATGTGGGTCGCTGTAATCGATCTCATCATGGTAGAACGCAGCCATTGCACCAACCAAGCCAGTCAATACTGACATTAGATGCGCATCACGGCGGAAACCGCGCAAGAAGAATTGCATTTGCTCATGAACCATTGTGTGGTGCATAACCATCTCATCAAATGCTTTTTTCTCTGTGGCGTTTGGCAACTCGCCATTGATCAAGAGGTAGCAAACTTCCAAGAAGTCGCAGTTATTTGCCAAATCTTCAATTGGGTAGCCGCGATAGAGCAATTCACCCTTATCGCCATCGATGTAGGTAATTTTGCTATTGCATGATGCAGTAGATAGAAAGCCCGAATCGTAAGTGAACTTACCGGTCTGACCGTAGAGCTTGCGAATGTCGATTACGTCAGGACCTACTGTCCCTTTGTAAATTGGCAGATCAATATCTGGTGTTCCATCCGAAAACGAGAGTTTTGCCTTGATGTCTGATTCAATCATTTCTAATCCTTAGTCATTCAAAATTATGATTAATACACTATTCGTTCACATGCTTTCGCTACTACTGCACCAAAAGACTGAACTATTTCTCTCTCAGCTTTTGTAAAACCGTCTTGAAAGAGTCTGTTTGCATCTCTTTCTCCAGGCTAGCTACAGAATCTTTACGACCAATTAACAAATCCATTAAGTCGTTGTCATCTAAAGCTAATAACTGGCTTAAAACTTTTCCATCCTCGACACTTAATTGAGCGCCATGGCGCTCAAAGAAACGCTGCAGAATTAAATCGTTCTCAAGCAAGCCCCTGCGAGCATCACTCTTTAAACGATATAACTCTGCATTGCCGAGGGTCATACCGCCCTACGAACCATCAACTCCTTGATCTTGCCGATTGCCTTCGTTGGGTTCAAGTGCTTAGGACATACGTCCACGCAATTCATGATGGTGTGGCAACGGAACAAGCGGTATGGATCTTCTAAGTTATCCAGGCGTTGTGCAGTTTCTTCATCACGGCTATCGGCAATAAAGCGATATGCCTGTAACAAGCCAGCCGGACCAACGAACTTATCTGGATTCCACCAGAAGGATGGGCATGAAGTTGAGCATGATGCGCACAAGATGCACTCATACAAACCATTCAACTCTTCACGCTCTTCAGGACTCTGGAGACGCTCTTTTTCAGGAGGTGGATTGTCATTAACCAAGTAAGGCTTGATAGACAAGTATTGTTTGAAGAACAAAGTCATGTCGACGATCAAATCGCGCACCACTGGCAAGCCAGGTAATGGGCGCAATGTGATGACCTTAGGCAAAGTCAACATATTAGTCAAACAAGCCAAACCATTTTTACCGTTAATGTTCATAGCATCTGAACCGCACACGCCTTCACGGCATGAACGACGATAAGAAATTGTTTCGTCTTGCTTCTTCAAAGAAATCAAAGCATCCAACAACATACGCTCACCAGTGAGTTCTAACTCATAGCGTTCCATGCGTGGAGCTGCATCGACATCTGGATCGTAGCGGTAAATTTCGAATATACGGATATCACTCATTTTCTATTTCTCTTCGCTTAGAAAGTACGTTCTTTTGGAGGGAAGGACTCAACAGTTAAAGGCTTCAAAATAACTGGTTTGTAAGTAAGCTTATTGCCCTCGCTGTACCAAAGGGTATGCTTCATCCAGTTCTCATCATCACGATGCGGATGGTCATCATGTGAGTGAGCGCCGCGACTTTCTTTACGAGCAGCCGCAGAAATCATGGTTGCATTTGCAGTCTCAACCAAGTTAGCCACTTCCAAAGCTTCAATACGTGCTGTATTGAAAATCTCTGATTTGTCTTTTACCCACAAGTGCTTAGCGCGCCCTGTCAATTTAGCCATTTGACGAACACCTTCGTCCATCAACTCTTGATTGCGGAATACGCCAGCATATTTCTGCATGCACTTGCGAATGTCATTTGCAACGTCTTGCGCATACTCACCAGAAGTAGAGTTATCCAACTTCGCAATACGCTCCAATGTTTGCTCACCAGCATTAGCAGGTAATGACTTGAATTCGCGATTCTTGAGATCAAGGCCAACAATGTGGTTACCAGCTGCACGACCGAATACCAAGAGGTCGAGCAATGAGTTAGTACCCAAGCGGTTAGCGCCGTGAACGGAAACACATGAACACTCGCCAATCGCATATAAGCCATTAACGATTTCGTTGTGAATGCCGTTAGCAGGCACAACAACTTGACCGTTGATGTTCGTAGGGATACCGCCCATCTGATAGTGAATGGTTGGCACAACCGGAATTGGCTCTTTAGTAACGTCAACGTTAGCAAAGTTGATGCCAATCTCATATACAGAAGGCAAACGCTTCATGATCGTATCGGCACCAATGTGTGTCAAATCGAGCACCACATAGTCGCCGTTAGGACCGCAACCGCGCCCTTCTTTAATTTCTTGGTCCATTGAACGAGATACGAAATCGCGTGGAGCCAAATCTTTCAATGTTGGCGCATAACGCTCCATGAAACGCTCGCCATCTTTATTGCGCAAAATACCGCCTTCACCACGGCAACCTTCTGTCAACAACACACCCGCACCAGCTATGCCAGTTGGGTGGAATTGCCAGAATTCCATATCTTCCAATGGAATGCCTGCGCGAGCTGCTAAGCCCATACCGTCGCCGGTATTAATAAATGCGTTTGTAGATGCATCCCAAATACGACCAGCACCACCCGTAGCCAGCATCACAATCTTGGCTTCCAAGATGTATACCTGGCCTGTTTCCATTTCGAGAGCAGTTACACCAACAACATCACCTGCGTCGTCACGAATCAAATCAAGCGCCAACCACTCAACAAAGAAGTTGGTTTTAGCGCGTACGTTACGCTGATACAAAGTGTGCAACATTGCATGACCAGTACGGTCAGCTGCAGCGCAAGCGCGTTGTACTGGCTTCTCGCCGTAGTTGGCAGTGTGACCGCCGAATGGACGCTGATAAATCGTGCCATCTGGGTTGCGGTCAAACGGCATACCGAAGTGCTCTAACTCATAAACAACTTTTGGAGCTTCGCGACACATAAATTCGATTACGTCTTGGTCACCTAACCAGTCGGAACCTTTGATAGTGTCGTAAAAGTGATAGTGCCAATTGTCTTCACTCATGTTGCCTAATGAAGCACCAATACCACCTTGTGCAGCAACAGTATGTGAACGTGTTGGGAAAACTTTAGTCAGTACAGCAACATTCAAGCCGGCTTCAGCCAACTGCAATGATGCGCGCATACCTGAACCACCAGCTCCAATAATCACCGCATCAAAACGGCGGCGTGGCAATGATTTTTTAATTGCAGTCATCGAATTACACTTTCCACAAAATTTGAACGGCATAGGCCGCACAGGCTACGAGATACAGAACGGTTAACACTTGCAGTGTTAAACGAATGCTGACGGGCTTGATGTAATCCATCCAGATGTCACGTATGCCAATCCAGGCGTGATAGAACAAGCTAATGAAAGCCAAGAGCGTTAAGAGCTTCATGACTTGGCCACTGAACAAGCCAGACCAACCTTCGTAGGTCGCGCTGCCAGTGACACAATAGTCAACGAGCAAAACAATCGTAAACACCACCATCACAATCGCAGTTACGCGCTGAATGATCCATTCTTTAAGACCGTAATGAGCGCCTACAACTAAGCGCTTTGGTCCAATTTGATAAATAGGCATGAAATTTCCTTAAATGATGTGCGCTTAGTACACGCCGAATAATTTGAGACCCACTACCGCAGTCAAAGCTAAGCCAAGGAACAAAACAACAATGGCGGAACGATTCGCTTCAGACTTCTCTACGCCGATTTCTAAATCGAGCAAGAGGTAACGGATACCAGCACAGAAATGATGCAAGAAAGACCAGATCAGGCCTAGGCAAATAATCTTCACCAAGATGTTGCCGGTGAACGCCTGGAATTTTTGATAACTCAACTCAGAAGCAAGGCTCTGATCGAAGAGATACAAAATAAATGGCAACAAGAGGAACAAAGCTGCTCCACTGATGCGATGAAGAATGGAAACTTTACCGGCCCAAGGAAGGCGGTATTTATCCAGTTGGGCTAGACCAATATTTCGGTAAACCGGTCTGTCTTTTTTAACGTTTTGCTGTGAATCAACCATGGGTAATCTCTATCTTTAGGTGGAGGTTCAGTGTGGTTTTGTTGTATCGCAACATATTCTATTGGAAACCTTAGGGGTGGTGGGGAATTTTTAGCGTTTTTTAAGGGGTTAATTACTGGTTTTTACCGATAAATTTAATTCAACTTGTTTTCGTAGTGCTGATCAGAAGTGTCGTATCTTGCGTGCCGAATTTCTACTGGTTTATTCCCGTAGGTAAAGGCCACCCTCTCCACCGAAAGCAGTGGCGCGCCAGGCTCCAAATGAAGGTGTTTGGCTAGTGTTTCATCGGCGGTTACGGCTTTGATTTTTTCCTCTGCGCGCACCACGTGCGTTGCAAACTGGCTCTCGTAAAAGGCATATACCAGGCCATGCCAATTATTCAAAGCCTCTAGATCCAAGCCTTTAAAGCGAGCTCCTGGGAGAAAAATCTCTTCAAAAACAATGGGTTTGCCTGCAAAACTCTGCACCCGGTCAATGTGAATAATAGGGTCACCTGCCTTTAATTTAAGCAAATTGGCCACATAGGCGCTTGCCTTGGTGTTTTCGCAGGATAAAAACTGGTTAATCAGGTGAAATTTCTCACCAGAATCCGGGGCCAGGCGCAAAAACCGGTATTGCCAGTCATCTTCCTGATGGGTGGCAACAAAAGTACCCCTCCCTTGGCGGCGAACCAAAAGGTTTTGGGCTGCTAGCTCGTCAATCGCCTTGCGAACCGTACCTTGGCTGACCGCATATCGGGCTGCAAGCTCCATTTCACTGGGAATAGCCTCTCCTGGAAGCCATTCTGAGGCTTGTAAGCTGGCCAAAATCATGGCCTTAATCTGCTCGTACAGAGGGCTAAATGAGGCTATAGGCAATGTTAGATCTGACAAATTCACTCCACGGGGACATCAATTGGATAAAATCTACAGCAATTCTAAGTCTTATATAAGACATCATTGACAGTGTAAAGCGAAAGTCCATACACTTGAATGGATAATAGAAAAGTTTTCATTAATTAACCCTCTTAACCTTCTTTCTGGAGTTATTAGTAAAATGGCAAAAGCCCCAATGCGTGTCGCCGTAACCGGTGCAGCCGGTCAAATCGGATATTCCCTTCTATTCCGTATTGCCAATGGCGACCTTTTGGGCAAAGATCAGCCCGTCATTCTCCAGTTGCTTGAGATTCCTGATGAAAAGGCACAAAAAGCGTTAACTGGCGTCATGATGGAATTGGAAGACTGCGCATTCCCACTTTTAGCTGGCATGACTGCTCACTCTGATCCAATGACTGCCTTTAAAGACATCGATGTTGCCCTGTTAGTTGGCGCACGTCCACGTGGTCCTGGCATGGAGCGTAAAGATCTGCTCTCCGCTAACGCACAAATTTTCACAGCACAAGGCAAAGCATTGAATGCTGTTGCTAAGAAGACTGTAAGAGTATTGGTTGTTGGTAATCCAGCAAACACCAATGCTTACATCGCGATGAAATCTGCACCAGATATTCCTGCGAAGAACTTCACAGCAATGTTGCGCCTTGACCATAACCGCGCGCTCTCACAATTGGCTAACAAACTGAATAAACCTGTTGCTGATATTGAGAAGTTAGTTGTTTGGGGCAACCACAGCCCAACAATGTATCCAGACTATCGCTTTGCAACGATTGATGGCAAGTCTGTAAAAGACGCTATCAACGATGCGGCTTGGAATAAAGATGTATTTATTCCTACCGTTGGCAAACGTGGCGCATCCATCATTGAAGCACGTGGCCTTTCATCTGCAGCTTCTGCAGCGAATGCGGCAATCGACCACATTCATGACTGGGTTCTCGGCACTAACGGCAAGTGGGTAACAATGGGTATTTCTTCTAAAGGTGAATACGGCATTCCTGCTGAAGTGATTTATGGCTTCCCAGTGGTATGCGAAAACGGCGAATACAAAATGATCGAAGGTTTAGAGATCGATGAATTCTCCCGCGAGCGTATGACTCACACCCTCAACGAATTACTTGAAGAACAAGCTGGCGTTAAGCACTTGCTCTCTTAAGGAAAATCTCAATAAAGAAAAACCTTCTCACCATTAGCGTTGTAATTGCTGGCCTTTTGGGTGCTGCAAATGTCAGCGCCAATGAAGAAGCATTTACTTGGACGTGTCAAGAGAGTAAGCAGTTCAAAACTGCTGGCACAACCGAGAAAGTTCGCCTCATATGGGAATCTAAAACGTATAATTTAGATCGTCAGACTTCCCTGCCGGGTAGCTTGCGTTACAAAAATACGAACTCTGGATTTGACCTCGTAGTGTTGGGCAACAAAGCGATGTTGTTCAACATTAAAGCAGGTGTACGACTTGCTGATTTCTGCCAAACAGCAGAAATGAAGTCCGGTAAGTTGCCGCATTTGTTTGCTGGTGCGGAACTCTTTGTAGCGAATTAATTTTTCACATTGTCTTAATTAAAAAAGGGTTGCTGCGTTGGTGTATCTTCTGGCATCTCCGCATGCACTGCTTCGCCCGACCTATCAGGGAACAACGGTGCGCCGCAATCATCACATAGCTCCGGATCAAACAACATTGCGTGACGGAAGACATCTTCGACCCCAGCATCATGCAATGCATCACAAATTTTCTTAATCGGGCTCTCGTCATCGGACAAGTCATTTAAGGCATCACTACTAACGCTCTCGCGATCGTAGAGTGGCCAAATCACCCCATACATCACGTCAGAAGACCCCTTTGCACTGAAAGAGATGCGGTATTCATCTGCCTGCTCTTCACCGAAGGCGCCGACCACGCAAGATAGGCCTGCGGGAAGGGTGCCTAAGGTACTTTCCAGGAAATTAACTGCCGCACGAATGCTCAAAGGACGAACACGCTTATCGGCCAAGCGGCAATTTGTGAAATACGCCTCTGGCAATAACAACTCAAACTCACATCCCGGCAGCAAAGAAGCAATAGGCTCTTGCATCGCATTTTGCCAACCGATTAAGCTCACGCCCCGCTCTTGTCGAGCCGGCGGCTCTGCTTGCCAGCGGAAGATGGGCGAACCACTTGGCGCGCTTAAGGCAGCAATAATGAAACGTGGGTCAGCCAACACGGCAATTGTTTCTGACATATCACGCAGTTCTAACTTCACTTCTTTTCCAGAGATGGCTGCAGCCGCTAAAGATTCAGTCAATACACGAGTTTGATAATGAGAATACGGCATTTGATCCATGCTGTAGAGCCAAGGCACGATAGCTAGACGGGTATCGGTTGAGGCAATGGCGCTATGCAAAGCTTGTGCGGTAGCTTCAATGATATTGACCGGCAAAGGGCCAGAAGGAATCTGATAACGCGTATGCGCAACGATAGGCATAGCCAAGAGCAAGACATCCCACTCCTGACCTTCATGCTCTAGCTTCAAGGACTCTGCCAGAGTTTCTGCAATATCAGCAAGCACCTCAAAGACTACGGCATTGATGCGGAAGGTTTGATCTAACGCAGCATCAATCACATTTTGATTTTGACTCTTGAGCAAACGCATGAGGCGCACATTCAAACGCTCTTCCCAGAATCGATCTTCAACTTGACTTCCAGAGGCGGCCAAAGAAATGGCATCCGCTACTAATTTCTCCACCTCAGGGGAGTTGCGTTGTGATGCTTTAGTGCGATGTACAGCCATTATTTTCTTTCTGCCCTTCTAAATACAGGCTTATCCAACTTGGAATCTGCAGCGTAATACTTATAGCCATCCAAATTAAAACCCTTCAAATCCGCAGGATCTGTAATGCGATTCTCAACTACATAACGAGCCATTAAACCGCGTGCACGCTTGGCATAAAAAGAGATGATCTTGTACTTGCCATCCTTAGCATCCTGAAACACTGGCGCAATTACAGGGCAACCCAACTCTTTTGGCTGAAGCACCTTGAAATACTCCTCCGAAGCCAAATTCAGTAATACAGGCTTCTTTTGTTTTTCCAGAACCTTTTTCAGGGAATCAGTCACCCGTGAACCCCAAAATGCATAAAGATCCTTACCTCGTGGATTTTTAAATGCAGTACCCATTTCAAGGCGGTAGGCCTGCATCAAATCTAGGGGCCTTAAGGCTCCATATAGCCCTGACAAGATCCGAATGTGATCTTGCGCAAAATCAACAGCCTTGGCGTTGAGGGTTTTGACATCAAAACCATCGTAAACGTCGCCATCAAATGCGTAGATTGCAGGCTTACTATTTTCTTCGGTAAATTTCTTAGACCAATCACGATACCGACCGACGTTCAAGGTGGCTAATTGATCCGATAAACCCATTAAGTTGGCAACGTCCTGAGGGGCCAGTTTTTTAAGGTCAGCAATGAGCTTGGCTGATTCGGAGACGAATTCTGGCAAGGTGGGGGCCTTAACCTTGACGGCAGTCTTGTAATCCAAGGATTTAGCGGGAGAAAGGACGATCAGCATGGCACAATTTGTATATGTATTTTTACCATTCTAGCGACTACCAGGAATACCCGCTTTAAAAGCCCTACTCCTCCAATAAACACTATGAACCCGCAAGAGACTCCAACATTTCCGAGCCGCCTACCCAAGGTGGGGACTACCGTGTTTACGGTGATGTCTGCTCTTGCGAATGAACATCATGCGATTAATCTAGGGCAAGGTTTTCCAGACTTTCCCTGCGATCGACAACTCATCACGCATGTGAATGAAGCCATGTTGGCTGATCACAATCAATACCCTCCGATGATTGGAGTTGCGGATCTGCGCAACGGGATTGCGGAAAAGATTCAAAACTTATATGGTCATCATTGCGATGCCGAATCTGAAATCACAATAACTGCTGGCGGCACCCAAGGCATCATGACTGCAGTGCTCTCCTGCGTGAGCCCAGGGGATGAAGTCATCATCATTGAGCCAGCATACGATAGCTATCGACCATCAATAGATTTAGCTGGTGGCAAAACGATTGCAGTATCACTAGAAGTGATACGCGATGAAGCTGGACTGGCCACCTCTTATCAAATTCCTTGGGATACATTAACAAATGCAATTAACCCCAAGACGCGACTCATCATTATTAATACACCACACAATCCCACTGGGATGATTTGGGGCACCGCAGATTTAGATCAACTAGCAAATCTGGTTCGCAATACCTCCGCCTTAATTCTGAGCGATGAAGTATATGAACATATGGTCTATGACGGTGCCAAGCATCACAGCATAGCCTCCCACCCAGAGCTTGCCGCAAGAAGCTTCTTAATTTCTAGCTTTGGGAAGACCTATCACGTCACGGGCTGGAAGGTTGGTTATGTTGCTGCCCCGCAGCCACTCACAAAAGAATTTCGCAAGGTACATCAATTTAATGTGTTTACGGTTAACGCGCCAATGCAATATGGTTTAGCCTCTTATCTAGTTGATGCCAAGCATTATTTAAATCTGCCAGCCTTCTATCAAGCTAAGCGAGATTTTTTTAGAGCGGGCTTGAGTAAGACGGGTTTTAAATTACTACCCACTCCGGGCACCTATTTTCAATGCGTAGATTACACGGCATTAAATATTCCGGAAGCGAAATTAAATGAAGCAGATTTTTGTAAATGGCTCACCGCCAAAATTGTGGGGTTGCTGCCATTCCCGTATCCGCCTTCTATGATCAAGCAACCGAGTCCGGCGTGATTCGTTTTTGTTTTGCAAAACAAGAACAAACGCTGACAAATGCACGGCAACGTCTCCAAAATCTATAAAGGCACCTATGGCAAAGCAAAAATCTAGCAATGTGATTGACGTTTACAGCTGGCCCACACCAAATGGCCACAAGGTTCACATCATGCTAGAAGAATGTGGCTATCGACTTGATCGAGATTGGATTGCGCACCCCATTGATATTGGCGCCGGCGATCAGTTCGCTCCAGAATTCCTGAAGATTAGCCCCAACAATAAGATTCCAGCAATCGTTGATCCAAATGGGCCGGATGGTAAGCCAATCAGTATTTTTGAATCCGGTGCCATTCTTTTGTATTTAGCCAGCAAGACCGGGAAGTTTTTGCCTGAAAGCGCGCGTGGAAAATACGAGGTTTTGCAATGGCTCATGTTTCAAATGGGTGGCCTAGGCCCCATGCTAGGTCAAAACCACCACTTCCGGCTCTATGCCCCAGAGAAAATTGAGTACGCCATCAATCGATACACTAATGAAGCTAAGCGAATTTATGGGGTGCTCGACGGCCAACTGAAAGATAATCCTTATATCGCAGGAAAAACCTATTCCATTGCGGACATGGCTATTTACCCATGGACGCGGAACTGGAAAAACCAAGGTATTGAAATAAATGAATATCCGCATTTCAAGAAATGGTTTGAAATGATTGGCGAGCGACCAGCCGTAAAGCGTGGTTGCCAAGTATTAACAGCGTTACGTAAACCCTTGCTGACAAGGCTAGAGAGCAGTTGTTTGGTTCAACTCAGTATCAAAAGAGGAAATACGATGAAGATTCAATCAGTCGGTGTGATCGGTGCGGGAACAATGGGCAATGGTATTGCACAAGTATGTGCAGTTGCCGGTCTGGACGTAGTGATGATTGATATCAACGAAGCCGCAGTACAGCGCGGCTTAGATCAAGTGAGTAAAAGCTTGGATCGCCTCGTCAAGAAAGAAACATTATCTGCCGAAGCAAAAGAGTCTGCCCTCAAGCGCATTAAAGGCAGCACCTCTTATGCAGACTTAAAAGGACTGGGCTTAGTCATCGAGGCTGCCACTGAAAACCAAGCTGTTAAAGAAAAGATTTTGAAGCAAGTTGACGAGATTGTGAGCAAAGACACCATCATTGCAACAAACACTTCTTCCCTCTCCATTACCAAATTGGCTGCATTAGATTCCAATCCTGCACGCTTCATTGGCATGCACTTCTTTAACCCGCCGCCCCTCATGGCACTGGTAGAAGTGATCCGCGGTCTACAGACTAGCGATGAAACGCATGCTGCCATTATTGAAATGGCCAAGCGTGTTGGCAAAGAGCCGATCACCGTCAAGAACTCTCCAGGTTTTGTGGTTAATCGCATCTTGTTACCGATGATTAATGAAGCCTTCTTCGTACTATCAGAGGGACTCGCAAGTCCTGAAGATATCGATGCTGGCATGAAGTTGGGTTGCAACCAACCAATTGGCCCGCTCGCCTTGGCTGACTTGATTGGTCTTGATACCTGTTTAGTAGTAATGGAAGTGTATTTTGAAAACTTTAGTGACTCTAAATACCGCCCATGTCCATTGCTTCGTGAAATGGTTGCCGCCGGATATCTTGGCCGCAAAACAGGCCGCGGCGTTTACACCTACGACAAATAATTTATCCATTCATCACTTAACTTAAATCATTTGTTGGATTGGCGCTGATGGTGCAATTGGCACCCACTCCCCTGAATTATTTAAGTGCTGAATCATTAGCAGGCTACGGCGCTGTCATTACTTCATTTATGGGTGCCTTACATTGGGGTGCAAACCTGCACTTACTTGGCAAAGCACCTACGGGCGATCGCTGGGAAGACCGCAATGCCTGGATTTGGGGTGTCATCCCTGCCCTAGTTGCCTGGGTAGCGCTACACATCTACATCCCAGTTGGTCTCTTAATCCTGGCTTCTACATTAATCATCCAGCGCAATATTGATCAAAACACCTATCAATATTATTTTGCCGATGAAGTGACGCGCTCTGCATTTATGACAATGCGCAATCGCCTGACCTATGTAGCAGCAGCTTGCCTAACTTGGGCGTCTTTAGTCATTTTGTTTATTCAAGCATGATTCGATGAGCGGTCTTTTTGATAGCACCCCGCCACCGCCATTAGCGGAAGCGCTTCGCCCAAAAACGATCGAAGAAGTCATTGGTCAAACGCATTTACTAGCTGCGGGTAAACCTCTCAGTCTTGCATTTGCCTCCGGAAAACCCCACTCCATGATTTTGTGGGGGCCGCCAGGCGTTGGTAAAACGACGCTTGCAAAACTATCAGCCAAAGCCTTTGATCGTGAGTTCATTGCAATCTCTGCCGTCCTCGCAGGCGTCAAGGAGATCCGTGAAGCAATTGAGCAAGCACAACAAAACATGGCTCAATATGGCAAACAAACGATTTTGTTTGTCGATGAAATTCACCGCTTCAACAAGAGCCAGCAAGATGCCCTACTACCCCATGTGGAATCAGGCTTATTTACCTTTATCGGCGCCACGACAGAGAACCCTTCATTTGAGGTGAACTCCGCACTGCTATCGCGTGCGCAGGTATACGTACTGAAGTCGCTGAACGAGGTAGAACTTAAAACCCTATTTGAGCGCGTGCATCAATACGCAATGCCGCAGGTCCAGTTTGAACCTGCGGCAATTGACACTCTGATTTCCAACGCAGATGGTGATGCCAGACGTTTACTAAACCTCGTTGAGCAAGTTCGTAACGCTGTGTTGACGCCGAATGCTCAAGTCGAGACTGTGGACCAAACCTTTATTGAGAATGCGCTGACCGTCCAAGCCCGTCGCTTTGATAAAGGTGGAGATCATTTTTATGATCAGATCTCTGCACTGCATAAATCGGTCAGAGGTTCTAATCCCGATGCAGCCCTCTATTGGTTCTGCCGCATGCTTGATGGTGGCGCAGACCCACGCTATCTTGCTAGACGTATTATTCGCATGGCTTGGGAAGATATTGGTTTGGCCGATCCAAGGGCAATGCAATTGGTGAACGATGCTGCACAAACATTTGAACGATTGGGATCCCCAGAAGGTGAGCTTGCCTTAGGTCAGGCGGTGGCCTATCTTGCTGTAGCCTCTAAAAGCAATGCCAGCTACAACGCTTTTAATGCTGCTCGAGCTTATGTAGCAAACGATCAATCTAAGCCCGTACCGAATCATTTACGCAACGCCCCCACTAAACTCATGAAAGAGCTTGGCCATGGCAAAGAGTATCGCTATGCCCATGATGAACCCCATGGCTATGCTGCAGGGGAATCTTATTTACCAGAGGGTATGAAAGAGCCGCATTGGTATGAGCCTGTTGAACGTGGGCTTGAATCCCAAATCAAAGAGAGGATGGCTTTCTTACGCAAACTCGATGCGGAGCATCAAAAGAAATAAGGAATGATCTCGTGAGCGAAAAAATTTCAGCCACTCTGTATTACGACATTATTTCGCCATTCGCCTATCTCTATATCAAACAGAGAAAGCGCTTAGAGCAAAAACTTGACATCAAGCCTGTGCCAATTCTGTTGGGCGGACTCTTTAGAGCTACCGAAAATAAAGGGCCTGGAGAAATTGCTGCCAAGCGACCACACACCTATCAATTTTGTGTGTGGCAAGCAGAAAAGTTGGGTATTCCTTTTCGGTTTCCAGAACATCACCCCTTTATGACAGTTGCGCCACAACGTTTATTGGTTGAGCATCAGGCAAATTGGGAAATGGTTGAGCGCGCTTTTGACTATGTGTGGATGGAAGGCAAGGACCCCAACCTTTCCTGGTCTGAATTTTGCATCTACTTGGGCTTACCAGCCGATACCGCCAAACCTGAAAATCCAGAGGTGAAGGCCCAACTGATTGCCAATACGAATCAAGCAAAATTAGATGGCGCCTTTGGGGTTCCAGCTCTGATTGTCAATCAACACTGCTTCTGGGGCGTTGACACAATCGATTGGACCTTAGATTACCTTGCGCGCCCCGGCATGTTCAATGAAGCCTCGTACGCCTATGCCGGCAACGTACCTAACGGCCTAGCTTAATAGACTGCAAGTGGTTTATATCCATTCGGGGATTGCGCAATACAATCTTCAATACAGGACTTTTCAATCATTTAAGGAGGTTTTATGCGCAAGCTATTTGCCAGCCTCGTTCTTATCGCAAGTTGTTTCCTAAGCCAAGCCGCCCTCGCAGGCCCAAAGGTGGAATTTAAAACAACCATGGGTGATTTCGTAGTGGAATTAGATGATGTGAAGGCCCCAAAATCAACCGCCAACTTTTTGAACTATGTCAAAAGCGGTTTTTACAACGGCACCATCTTTCACCGCGTCATTGACGGCTTCATGATTCAAGGCGGCGGCTTTACTTCCAACCTCTCCCAAAAGCCAACCAATGGTCTGATTGTTTCTGAGGCGCAGAATGGCTTAAAAAATAATCGTTACACGATTGCAATGGTTCGCACTTCAGATCCAGACTCAGCAACCTCACAGTTCTTTATCAACGTGAATGACAATGCCGCTTTGGATTACCCAAATGCAATGGGCAATGGTTACACCGTATTTGGCAAAGTGATTTCTGGAACTCAAACCATAGATGCCATTCGCAAGATTCCAACCATGGTTGCCCCGGCTCCACGTATGGGCAGAATGGCTGATGTTCCTACCAAGACTGTCACCATTGAATCTGCAACCATTCTGAAGTAATTCGAGATTACCGGGTCGGCCGCAATGATTTTGCTCGATGATGCACAAAGCACTGCGGCCGAACCCTCTAGCCGCCTCTATGGAGATGCCCTGCATTACTGGTGCATTCTTCCCGGCGGCGATAACGATCAAGTTTGCGTTGCAACGCAAACTTGCTTAGCGGAAATATCTGCAGCACTGGCTAAGGGGCAATTTGTGGTGGCTGCTTTTGCTTACGAGCTTGGCAGACAAATTCATAAGCTAAAGCAAAGATCAAAAGATGGAGAGCAACCTCATCCATTAATTGAAGCATGGTCTTTTGCTGGCCTTAATAAATTATCCAAGCCAGAAGTAGATCAATATATCGATCAGCAGCTAGCCAAACTCCCAACTACAAATAGGGTTGCTGGAGTTTTAGATGTCCAGGAATCATTAAACGAGCAGCAATTTTCCTCTGATATCGAGACCATTCAAGAATATATCCGCAATGGCGATACTTATCAGATTAACCATACTTACCGAATTCATGGTGAGGCATATGGTTCGTCCTTGGCGCTATATCAACGTCTGCGTGAACGCCAGCCAGGAAGATTTGGCGCATATATTGACCATGAGCATCGTCAACTTTTATCGCAATCTCCAGAACTCCTCATTGCGCGCGAAGGTGATACCCTCAAAGCCATGCCAATGAAAGGCACTGCCAGCGCCCTTTCCGATGTAGCTAGCGCAGCACTATCTGATGATCCGAAAAATCAAGCTGAAAATGTCATGATTGTTGATCTATTACGCAACGACTTGAGCCGCATCTCACTTCCAGGCACAGTCACTGTTCCGCATTTATTTGAAGTAGCAAGACATGGTGATGTATTGCAAATGACTTCAACCGTGCAGGGCCAAGCAAAGCCGGATACCAGCTTGTTTGATATTTTGAGCGCCGTGTTTCCTTGTGGGTCTGTAACAGGCGCTCCAAAAAAACGCAGCATGGAAATTATTCAAGAGCTTGAGGGTGAAGATCGTGGGTATTACTGTGGCGCCTTAGGCTAGCTTGACCCCAATGGCGACTTTGCTTTTAGCGTTCCGATTCGCACCGTAGAGATCAATGAAGACAAGAGCTCTCATCGGTCCAACTTTACGCTGGGCATAGGTGCCGGCATCACCAATGATTCTGATGCAGCTAGTGAATGGCAAGAGTGCCGTATTAAGTCTGCATTCTTAATGGATCTACCTAGCGCAACAGGCTTATTTGAGACGATTGCTATTGTCAATGGCGAACCACAGCGACTGCATGCGCACCTCAGCCGCATGCAAGCCTCTGCTAATGCCTTAAGAATTCCATTTGATTGGGATGCCGCACAGAGCTTAGCGTTAGATGCCTGCGCCCAACTAGATAAAAAACATCTTCATCGCATGCGCTTGGATCTTTTGGCGAATGGCGATCACTCAATAACAACCGGCATACTTGATCCTATCTCCGAACCAGCGAAGATCTTCTGGGCCAAAGATATTTTGTCGGCAAACACTGAAATGTTCTCTGGGGACCCGCTGCTACGTCATAAGGTAAGTGCTCGAAATATTTATGACCAAGCATGGCAAGAAGCATCTAAGCTGGGTGGATTTGACGCCCTCTTTACCAATGAACAAGGCTTTGTCACCGAAGGCGGCAGAACGAGCGTCTTCATTAAATCCAAAAATGGCCAAGAATGGTTAACCCCGCCAATTTCCGCAGGCTTGTTGCCTGGGGTAATGCGCGCCACCCTGCTGGCCGATCCGTCTATGAATGCCCGTGAAGCCAACCTGACTATTGAAGATGTTTCAATGGCAGATGAGATTATTCTTTGCAATGCCTTGCGAGGCGCCATCAAAGCCCACTTTTAGAAAGTCGACATGAAGTACTGCCCCAACTGCGCTGCTACATTGACGATCAAGATACCTGCAGACGACTCACGCGAGCGTCACATCTGTGAGGCTTGCGGCAGTATTCATTATCAAAACCCTCATAATGTGGTTGGCAGCATTCCAGTGCATGGCACACAGGTTTTACTTTGCCGCCGCGCAATCGAACCACGATTAGGTTATTGGACGCTTCCAGCAGGGTTTATGGAGCTTGGAGAGAGTACTAGCCATGGCGCTGCCAGAGAAACCTTAGAAGAGGCTGGTGCTGTAGTAGAAATTGGACCGCTCTACTCCTTGTTAAATGTGCCTCACGCAGAACAAGTTCATTTGTTTTATCTAGCAAAAATGACATCCCCTGAATTCTACGCGGGTGAAGAAAGTCTAGAAGTGGCACTCTTTGAGGAACATGAAATTCCCTGGGATGACATTGCCTTTCCTGCCGTCAAACAAACACTCGAATGGTTTTTTGCCGACCGCGCATCTGGCGCTTTAGAGGCAGACAAGGAATTTCATGTCCGCAGTCGCGATGTTTTGCCATCCGAAAGAATTTAATCGTTAAAAATGGGTCAGATTTCCTGGCTAGGGCCGCATGACTCCTTTCCCAACCCTCGGTTTGAGGCCGATCCTGATCCCAGTGTTCCAGGGCTAATCGCCGTCAGCGAACGTATTTATCCAGGGCAACTTTCTAAAGCGTATAAACTAGGAATATTTCCCTGGTATTCGGATAACCAACCAGTTTTATGGTGGTCCCCTGACCCTAGGATGGTATTAAAGCCTTCTGAATTTAAATGCGGTGACTCACTGCAAAAAATCATTCGCCACTTTTGCCAAGATACGCGCTCCCAAATTTTGGTAGATGCCGATTTTGGTGCCGTGATTCGCTCTTGCGCAACGAGCTCCCGCAAAGATCAAGATGGAACTTGGATTACCCATGAAATCATGGATGCATACACCTCTCTACACGAACAAGGCAATGCTCATAGCATGGCGGTCACGGAGGATGGTCAAATTATCGGCGGCCTTTACTGTGTTTCGTTTGGCGGTATGGTCTTCGGAGAGTCAATGTTTAGTCGCAAATCCAATGCCTCCAAAATTGCATTAGCAGCGCTCACAGCATGGTGCTTGGAGATTGGGGTTACGATGATTGATTGCCAACAAGAGACGGCCCACCTCCACTCCTTGGGGGCTGCACCGATCCCACGTCAGGCATTTCTAGAGCAACTGCAAGTATGCTTAAATCAATCTAATATGAAGCATTCTTGGACTTTTGACAAAACCATCTTGCATCACTGGCTATGACCCGCATTAAAGAGCTCCCATTAACAGCCTTGCAGTTTTATGCAACAGCGCCCTACGCTTGTAGCTACCTGCCTAATAAGACTGCGCGCTCACAGGTTGCAACACCATCACATCTCATTCATGCCGATGTGTATAACGAGCTAATTCATGCGGGCTTTCGTCGAAGCGGCCTTTATACCTATCGCCCCTACTGTGATGAATGCAGAGCCTGCATTGCTACGCGTATTTTGGTTGATCAATTTACCCCTTCTAGAAGCCAGCGTCGTGCCTGGAAGAAGCACGCCGGACTAGAGGCGACTGTACTTAGTCTCAGTTATCAAGAAGAGCATTACCAACTCTATCAGCGCTATCAGAACCAACGTCATGCAGGTGGCGATATGGATAGCGATGATCAGGATCAGTACATGCAGTTTTTATTACAAAGTCGTGTGAACTCGCGCATTGTGGAGTTTCGAGATGGCCCCCATGATCCGCATCCTGGACGTTTACGCATGATCAGCATGATTGACATCCTTGAGCAAGGAATTTCATCGGTCTATACCTTCTATGACACCTCAGAACCATCTGCAAGTTATGGCAGCTACAGCATTCTTTGGCAGATAGAGCAAGCACGCGGTCTGGGACTGCCCTATCTCTATCTTGGCTACTTCATCAAAGAGAGTGAAAAGATGTCCTATAAGGTCAAATATCAGCCCATGGAGGGCTTGATTGATGATCACTGGCAGCCACTGTCTGGGTCATAATATCTACCCATGATCGATCGCTATTCCTTTTTACGCCCTTGGCTATTTTGTTTAGACCCTGAGCAAGCCCATAACGTCACATTAGGTAACTTAGATCGTGCTGAGCACTGGGGTTTACTAAAGCGCTTCATCACTAAGCCTCTCGCCGATCCACAAACACTGTGCGGCATTGAATTTCCTAATCCCGTTGGTCTGGCTGCGGGTTTAGATAAAGATGGCAAACACATTGATTCCCTTGCGGCATTGGGATTTGGCTTTTTGGAAATTGGCACCGTAACGCCACGCCCTCAGCCCGGCAACCCAAAGCCTCGCATGTTTCGCCTGCCACAAGCTGAAGCAATTATTAATCGCATGGGATTTAACAACGATGGTGTTGAAGCCTGCGTAGCACGAGTACGTCGCTCCAAGTTTTGGCAAAACGGCGGTGTTCTTGGTTTAAATATTGGGAAGAACGCAAGCACTGCAATTGAAGATGCGGCCAGCGATTATGTTCTCGCCATGGAAGCAGTCTATGAGATTGCCACCTACATTACCGTGAACATCTCCTCCCCTAATACGCAGAACTTACGCGCTCTCCAGGGCGAAGAGATGCTGCGTGCATTACTAGGCGATCTGGACGAATCTAGAAAACGCTTAAGCGATCGCTACGGTGTTCGTAAACCACTCTTTTTAAAGATTGCTCCAGACTTAGATCACGCTGACATCAATCTCATTGCTGATCTCTTAATGGAATTTGGTATTGATGCGATCATCGCCACCAACACAACTATTTCTCGAGAGGCAGTTCAAGGCATGGGACATGGCCAAGAACTTGGCGGATTATCTGGTGCCCCAGTTCGGACTGCCTCGAATTTGGTTATCAAAACGCTCAAGGCAAGACTTGGCAATGAGCTGCCCATCATCGGTGTCGGCGGAATCATGAGTGGCGCAGATGCCCGTGAAAAGATCATGGCTGGCGCAAGTTTGGTTCAGCTCTATAGCGGCTTGATCTACAGAGGCCCAGACCTTGTGAATGAGTGCGCCAGGGCTATTAGGCATCCTTAGTCATTCTTAGGCAACAAAACCCCATTTAGACGCACCAAAACTAGGCTTTTTAGCACTGGGATCTATAAAATCCAATTTCATAATATGCAATTGCAGCCCAAAAATCGCTACAATTAGCCCTATGAACACAAGCAAAGTCGTCAAAACCTCTAAAAATACTGGTGAAGTTGGCAAAACAGCCATCCAGGTGGTGGGAGCGCATGATGAATTTGCTGGACGCCCTAGCCGATCAAGAAGAGTCCTGTAGCCTTAAAAGCCTCGCTGAGCAGACTGTGGCCTACACCCATCTACCGCTTCACCGCATCCTGAACGATATGGTCGCCTGCAGATTAGTCGAGCGCGGTGACGGTGGTACCTATCGACTGGGTCTCAAACTATTAGAGCTAGGCAATCTTGTAAAAGGCAGACTCTCTGTACGTGATGCTGCCCAAGTACATATGCGCACCCTACACAAGCTGACGGGCGAGACTGTCAACCTATCCGTGCGCCAAGGCGATGAGATTGTTTATATCGATCGCGCTTATAGAGCGAACGTTCTGGCATGCAAGTGGTTCGCGCCATTGGTGGTCGCGCACCTTTGCATCTCACCTCGGTAGGAAAACTATTCTTAGCTAGTGATGATCCCAATCAGGTTCGCGCTTATGTCACGCGCACCGGTTTGTCTGGGCACACCAGAAACAGCATTACCGATTTAGCCAAACTCGAAACCGAATTAAATCAAGTTCGAAAAGTGGGTAACGCTCGCGATGATGAAGAGCTCGAGCTAGGCGTGAGCTGTCTTGCTGCCCCTATTTTGGATGACACTGGTAAATTGGTTGCCGGTTTATCTCTGAGCGCCCCAACTGACAGAATTCAGGCAGATTGGCTTAGAGTGCTACAAGACACTGCCCTGCAAATCTCCAAAGGAATGGGCTTTAAACCCAAGTCTGCAGAGCCAGGTACTTCGGCCTAATCTACACCCACAGAATTACATCAAGCGGCGAATTGGTTGCGCACCAGATGGCATGCGCTCATACCAGTCACGAACGCGCACTGCATCCGCAAAACGAGACTGTGTACCGACAGAATCCAAGAACACCAATAGCAATGGCGTGTTGTTGACTCTAGCCTGCATCACCAAGCACTTACCGGCAGCGTTAATGAAGCCAGTTTTCTGAAGGCCGATATTCATATCGCCAGAACGTACTAGTCGGTTGGTATTTAAGAACTTCTGGGGACGCTTTGCAATCACCATAGTCAAATCTGGCCAAGTAGAGAACTCGCGGATCATCTTGTATTGATAAGCCGCATTTAGCATGCGCGTTAAATCTTCGGCGGTTGCTACGTTCTCGCTGAGAAGCCCAGTAGGATCGGCAAAATGCGAATGATCCATTCCCAAATCTTTTGCCTTACGATTCATTGCATCCACAAATGCTGGAATGCCGCCTGGATAATTTCGACCCAAGGTATATGCCGCACGGTTCTCAGAAGACATAAGCGCTAGCAGCAATGCCTCTTCACGAGTAAGCACTGTGCCACCTGCTAAGCGTGAGGTGCGATAGATATGCACATCATCCGCATTAATCACGAGTGTTTCATCTAATGGCAATTTGGAATCCAATACCACCATTGCAGTCATCAGCTTTGTGATTGAAGCAATCGGCAAACTCACAGATGGATTTTTTTCAAAATACACTTCTTTAGTGTCTTGATTAACTACCATTGCAACGCTTGATTTGAGGTTAAGGTCATCATGCTGACCACGTAAACCTAAGGCAGTAGCAAGTGATGGTCTTGCAGGTATCACCGGTTCATTTGAACGAGTAACCGTGACTCGAACGGCTTTTGGCTTTTTGGGGGACTTTGAAGCAGTCTTCGTAACTACTTTAGTTGTCTTTGCCTGCTTTTCCTTATCCTTAGTGGAAGCAATGACAGGACTATTTAGAGTAGCGCCAACAGCAAACAGCAATGTGCAGACCAAGAGCCAAAATCGATTCAAACGCATCCCAAAATACCTTCCAAAACATACGGAATGATAATTAATTTCTTGAGGGCAAAGTGATTTATTCGCCCCATCTTGGTTAATTCATTCCACTAAATTGGCTTTATTTCACCTGCCCTACTCTGCAATCGTCGCTACTGTGTTGGTTTGACGTGCATTTACCAGAACCACCCCTGTCATCGTCAAACATAGACCGGCAGCCATCATTAGGGTAAATGGCTCGTCAAATAAGAGCCATGCCATTGCTGCCGTTGTCGGTGGCGTGAGGTACAAAAGACTGGTTACCTTAGTTGCAGCCCCTTTACGAATCATCATAAATAACAGACTGATCGATCCAATAGACAGTGGAAAGATCGCCCACAACAACGCACCGATGACTGATGCATTCCAAACCATGACGCCAGTTTCAAAGAAATACATACAGACAAAACAGAGAACTGCAGAGACGCCAAACTGAATTGAGGATCCTGCACGCAAATCAAATACGGGGCAGAATTTTTTCTGATATAGCGTTCCAAACGTAATCGATAGAAGTGCAATAAATGCCAGCACGTAGCTAGCAAAAGGAATGTGCGCAAATCCAATCTTCTCAGCCACAACCAAAGCAACTCCAGCAAAACCAAAAGCCAAACCGATCCACTGTCTTGGCGTTACCTTCTCTGATACCCATGCAGCAAACCAAGCCGTCAAAATAGGTTGAAGACCAACGATGATGGCAACCAGTCCCGCGGTCATACCAAGACGCACGGCAAACCAAACGCCTAAGAGGTAGCCAAATTGCAGCAACATACCTGCGACTGCAATGTGCTTAATTTGAGACCAGCTTGGCCAAGTAATTCTCCAAACCAAGCTAAGCGCAGCCATGGCCGCCAAAACACCCGCAAAACGCCAAAATAAGAAAGTGGCCGGCTCTACATAAGGCATTGCCAAACGCGCAATCACAAACCCAGTACTCCAAATGAGTACAAATATAGGTGCAATGGCGTTATCGAGGCTTAGCTTCATGGGTAACTTGCTAAAAATATTAAGAATATTTATCTAAACACTGATTTTAGGCTCTTTTGGAATTCCCATACCCAAGTGGTCCAGCAGCTTCTTTTTATGCTGCCGCGCAATATTAATCGCTTATCGCGCTGCAGAAGAAATTAAAATAGAAGACATACGTAAATCTGTCAAAAAAAGACCCATTTGAAAGGGAACGAAATGAACTTAACACCTGAACAAATCGCAGCAGCACAAAAAGCCAATTTAGAAACGCTCAGCGGTTTAACTAACCAGGCGCTCCAGAGCATTAAGAAATTAGTTGAACTCAATATGCACATTGCCAAGCAAACCTTAGGCGATAGCATGAATAGCGCCAAGAAAGCTTTGGAAGTGAAAGACATTCAACAGCTGCTCGCCCATCAAGCCGAAGCCGTTCAACCAATGGCAGAAAAGATCATGGCGTATAGCCGTCACTTATATGAATTGGCTCATGAGACTCAAAATAGTTTTACCCAGTCAGCTGAAAAAGAATTTCAAGCGGGTCAAAAGAAAGTGAATTCTTTGGTTGAAGAGTGGACTAAAAATGCACCCGCTGGTTCTGATGCCGCCGTGCAAGCAATGAAGCAAGCCATCGCTTCAGCAAACAACGTATTTGAAACCAGCCAAAAAGCAGTCAAGCATGCAGTTGAAGTTGCCCAAACCAATCTGCACACCACAGCAGACACAGTCTTCAAAGCTGCAGACTCTGCCACCAAGGCCGCCAAAAAGAAATAATTGCCATTGTTTCAATCGCAGACTTTGGTCTGCAATGCAAAAGCCCCGATCTCTCGGGGCTTTTTCTTTAATACCTAATACTCTAGGCAGCTCTCACGAACTAGCTTATGACCTCTTCTTAACGGGAGGCAAGTCAGTGCAATGACCATGCGCAGCTTCAGCAGCTAAACCCACAGACTCGCCCAGGGTTGGATGAGGATGGATGGTCTTGCCGATATCTACGGCGTCTGCGCCCATCTCGATCGCCAAACAAACTTCGCCAATCAAATCACCGGCGTGTGTACCAACAATACCGCCACCAATAATGCGATGGGTCGTAGCATCAAAAATGAGTTTAGTAAAACCTTCATCACGCCCATTAGCAATTGCACGACCACTGGCCGCCCAAGGGAATAGACCTTTTTCGTAAGCAATGCCTTGAGCTTTACACTGCTCCTCTGTTAATCCAGCCCAAGCAACTTCTGGGTCAGTATAGGCAACAGATGGAATTTGCTTCGCATCGAAATAGGATTTTTCACCTGCAGCAGCTTCAGCCGCTACATGGCCTTCGTGAACCGCTTTATGCGCCAACATTGGCTGCCCAACTAGATCGCCGATCGCAAAAATATTGGAAACGTTGGTGCGCATTTGCTTGTCAACTGGAATGAAGCTGCGCTCATCAACTTGAACACCTGCCTTACCAGCATCAATCTTCTTGCCATTTGGCGTGCGTCCCACAGCAACCAACACCAAGTCGTAGGTTTGTGGCTCAGCTGGTGCATTTTCACCTTCAAACGTTACTTGGATACCATCTGGCTTCACTTCCGCCTTATCTGCGCGGGTCTTGAGCATGATCTTTTCAAAACGTCCGGCATTGAATTTCTCCCAGACCTTTTCTAAATCACGATCAGCTCCCGCCATGAGACCATCCATCATCTCGGCAATATCAATGCGTGACCCTAGCGTGCTGTAGACGGTTGCCATCTCTAAACCAATAATGCCGCCGCCAATAACCAACATACGCTTTGGAATGCTCTTCAGTAGCAAAGCGCCCGTGCTATCAACAATACGCGGATCTTCTGGCAAGAAAGGCAGCTTCACAGGCTGACTACCAGCGGCAATGATCGCCTTCTGAAAGCGCACTACTTCTTTTTTACCTGTGAGGTCTTGGCCAGCACCATCAGTTAATTCAACCTCAACGTGATTCGCATCTAAGAATTTACCTAAGCCACGAACAA
The DNA here is from genome assembly GCF_900096755.1 of Polynucleobacter necessarius. Classification (NCBI taxonomy): domain Bacteria; kingdom Pseudomonadati; phylum Pseudomonadota; class Betaproteobacteria; order Burkholderiales; family Burkholderiaceae; genus Polynucleobacter; species Polynucleobacter necessarius. The sequence continues at coordinate 1,324,818 of NZ_LT615227.1, read as the reverse complement.
CTTTCACTTTACGTGCTTTAGCCATGCCAGCGAGGCCGCCTGTTAATTTTGCAATCACAGATTCTTTGTAACCACGCAATTGATCAATCTCGATCTTTGGCGCACCAAAAGTAATGCCGTGTTTAGCCATGGTCTTCACTTCATCCATGACAGAAGTTGTGTGCAGCAACGCCTTAGATGGAATGCAACCTACGTTTAAGCAAACGCCACCCAAAGTTGGATAACGCTCAACTAAAACTGTGTTCATACCCAAGTCAGCACTACGAAATGTTGCGCTATAGCCGCCAGGGCCAGCGCCAAGAACCAAGACTTCACACTCATGATCCACTTTGCCACTGTATTGACCAGCTATCGGCGCAGGAGCTGCTGTAATTATTGGTGTAGCTGGTGCTGGGGTAGGCTTAGCCGCAGGTGCAGGTGCAGCACCGCTTGCCTCTATCTCCGCAATCACAGAACCCTTGCTAACCTTATCTCCTAGCTTGACTGCAATGCTAGTCACAGTACCTGCAGCATCAGCCGGCACTTCCATAGTCGCTTTATCAGATTCAAGCACCAATAGCGGCTGTTCTTTTTCAATGACATCGCCAACTTTTACTAATACTTCAATCACCGGTACATCTGAATAATCACCAATATCCGGAACAAGGATCATTTGCTTAGCCATAGATCCTCCTTACAGACTGGCGCGACGGAAGTCGGCCAAGAGCTGAGCAATGTACACATTGAAACGCGTGGCCAATGCGCCATCAATCACGCGATGATCGGCAGATAGAGACAATGGGCAAATGAGACGAGGCACAAATTGCTTACCATCCCATACAGGCTTCATAGAGGCTTTGCTTACACCAAGGATCGCAACTTCCGGAGCGTTCACAATCGGCGAGAAGTAGGTTCCACCAATACCACCTAAAGAGGAGATTGTGAAACTTGCACCTTGCATTTGATCTGGTTTTAGTTTGCCATCACGAGCAAGTGCCGCTAACTCTGAAGTTTCTTTAGCCAATTCAAAGATGCCCTTCTTGTCTGCATCTTTAATGACCGGTACAACCAAACCAGTTGGCGTATCGGCTGCAAAACCAATATTGAAGTACTTCTTCAGAATCAGATCATCGCCATCCAAGGAGCTGTTGAACTCTGGATATTTTTTCAATGCAGCAACAGCAGCCTTCATTAAGAAAGCGAGCATCGTGATCTTAACACCCTTCTTCTCATTCTCTTTATTAGTGAGAACACGGAAGGCTTCTAAATCAGTAATATCAGCATCTTCGTGATAGGTCACCGCTGGGATCATGACCCAGTTACGGCCTAAATTGGCGGCCGTGAGTTTCTTAATACGATTTAATGGCTGGCGCTCAATCTCACCAAACTTCGTGAAATCAACCTTAGGCCAAGGAATCAGATTTAATCCGCCCAAGCTACCGCCACCAGAGGCCGACGCGGAACTACCTGCTCCACCACTCATGGCAGCCTTCACAAATGCTTGGACGTCTTCTTGTGTAATGCGGCCTTTAGGACCAGAACCTTTGACCTGCGTAATAGTGACACCGAGTTCACGTGCAAATTTACGAACTGATGGACTTGCATGGCTAACTGCTGCATCTACTGGTGCAGGTGTACTGCTTACAGGAGGTGGTGCAGGGGCACGAGCAATAGGAGGCTCTACAGCAGGCGCCTTATTTACCGCGGGTACCACTGGTGCATTTGTGGATGCTGGCGCTGGAGCGGCAGACGAAGATCCGCCTTCCAAAATAACAACCACCGATCCCTCGGAGAGATTGTCACCAACCTTCACTTTGACTTCCTTGACGATGCCAGAGTGTGATGAAGGTACATCCATGGTTGCTTTGTCAGATTCGAGAACAACGATAGATTGTTCTTTCTCAACCTTGTCACCAGCTTTAACCAATACTTCGATCACCGGCACATCTTTGTAGTCGCCGATATCCGGGACTTTGATTTCAATTATTTGACTCATAGTATTTATCTCTTATCAAACCGTCATTGGGTTTGGTTTAGTAGTGTCGATGTTGTATTTCTTAATCGCTTCGGCCAACTTAGAGCGATCAAGCTGACCAGAGTCAACCAAAGATCTCAACGCAGTTACTACAACCCAACGACGATCTACTTCAAAGAAATCACGGAGTTTTTCGCGAGTATCGGAACGACCAAATCCATCGGTACCCAAGACCTCATAGCGACGACCCATATGTTGAATTGCTGGACGAATTTGCTCAGCAAATAAACGAACGTAGTCAGTTGCAGCGATCACAGGGCCAGAGGTGTCTTTGAGGCACTTCTCAACATGAGATAAAGCTGGAGCAGCCGTAGGATTTAAAAGGTTATTGCGGTGTACCGCAGTCCAATCGCGACCAAGCTCAGTAAAGCTTGGGCAACCCCACAAGTCTGCAGCGATACCCCAGTCTTTATGGAGAATCTCAGCAGCTTCAATTACTTCACGGAAGATGGTTCCAGAGCCTAAGAGCTGTACGCGCAGTTTTGCGTTGGCATCACCAACAGACTTCAGCTTGTACATCCCCTTGATGATGTCTTTTTCAGCACCCTTAGGCATTGCTGGATGCGCATAGTTCTCATTCATCAAAGTCACGTAGTAATACACGTCTTCTTGAACTTCTAGCATGCGACGCATACCGTCCTGAATCACTACCGCCAATTCAAATAAGAATGTTGGATCGTAGCTAATACAGTTCGGAACTGCCCCACTCCACAGATGGCTATGACCATCTTCGTGTTGCAAGCCTTCGCCATTCAAAGTAGTTCTGCCGGCCGTACCGCCCAACAAGAAACCACGGCTACGCATATCACCAGCCGCCCATGCTAAGTCACCAATACGTTGGAAGCCAAACATCGAGTAGAAGATGTAGAAAGGCAACATTGGCACGCCATGAGTGGAGTAAGAAGTAGCAGCTGCAATCCAGTCGCACATACCGCCAGCTTCATTAATACCCTCTTGCAAAATCTGGCCGGTCTTATCCTCTTTGTAGAACATCAATTGATCATGATCTTCTGGGGTGTAGAGCTGACCCAACTGATTCCAGATGCCTAACTGGCGGAACATACCCTCCATACCAAAGGTGCGAGACTCATCCGGAACGATCGGCACTACGCGTTTACCTAATACCTTGTCACGCACGACAGTATTGAGCATGCGCACAAACGCCATCGTTGTAGAAATTTCACGGCCTTCTGTGGTTGCCTCAAGCAAAGGTGCAAAAACATCCAGCGCCGGGACTGGCAAGCTCTCAGCTTTGGTGCGACGTTGCGGCAAGTAACCGCCCAATTCTTGACGGCGCGCCTTCATGTACTCGAGCTCAGGGCTGCCTTCAGCGAACTTCACTAAAGGCATTTCATCTAACTGCTCATCCTTAACTGGAATCTCAAAGCGATCACGGAAACGACGTACGTCATCCGCATTCATCTTCTTAGCTTGGTGGGCAATATTCATCGCCTCACCAGATCCACCCATACCGTAACCTTTAATGGTGTGAGCCAAGATAACCGTTGGTTGCTCTTTGTGATTTACGGCAGCATGGAAAGCTGCAAAGACTTTATGAGGATCATGGCCGCCACGATTCAGTTGCCAAATCTCGTCATCACTCCAGTCGCTTACCAAGGCCTTTAGTTCTGGCGTATTAAATACGATCTCACGAACATAGGCGCCATTCTTAGACTTCATCGTCTGATACTGACCGTCAACGATTTCGCCAAGACGCTGCATCAAGATGCCCTTTTTGTCACGAGCGAATAAGGCGTCCCATTGTCCGCCCCACACTACTTTGATGACATTCCAACCAGCGCCACGGAACTCGCCTTCAAGCTCCTGAATAATTTTTCCATTACCGCGCACTGGTCCATCTAAGCGCTGCAAGTTACAGTTGATAACAAAAATGAGGTTGTCGAGTTTTTCACGACCAGCCATACCAATCGCGCCCAAAGACTCTGGCTCGTCGGTTTCACCGTCACCGAGGAAAGCCCAAACCTTGCGGCTTTGCTCCTGAATAAATCCACGGTCTGTCAGGTACTTCATGAAGCGCGCTTGGTAGATCGCCATGATTGGACCCAAACCCATCGATACCGTTGGGAACTGCCAGAAGTCTGGCATCAACCATGGGTGTGGATAGCTAGAGATACCTTTGCCACCAACTTCTTGGCGGAAGTTATCGAGCTGACTGTCTTCAAGACGGCCCAACATATAAGCACGTGCATACACGCCCGGCGCTGAGTGACCTTGAACAAATATGAGATCGCCACCATGCTCTGGAGATGGCGCATGCCAGAAGTGATTGAAACCTACGTCATACAAAGTTGCCGCAGACTGAAATGAAGAGATGTGCCCACCAACATTGGTATCTTTATTTGCACGCAGAACCATCGCCATTGCGTTCCAGCGAGTGTATGAACGAATACGGTGCTCAACATTCTGGTCGCCTGGTAAGCGCGCCTGATTTTCAACTGGAATGGTATTGATGTAAGGGGTCTCCGCATGGAAAGGTTGGACTACACCATTTACCCTTGCATGAGAAATTTGTTGGTCTATTAAATAGGCAGCCCGTTCAGGACCTTCGTTACGAATCACGCCATCAAGCGCTTGTAACCATTCTTGAGTCTCACCCAGATCAACGTCTTGGGCGTTTTGCTTACCTAAAATCTGCTCTGGAACCGCTGCCATATTTGTCTCCATTGAATACTTATTTATTAGCCATTAACTCTATAGGCAACATTCTAGGAAGGTATATGGGTGTAAACAAGCAATTTTCCACATAATGATAGTATTTCTCATAATGTGGTATTTTATTGCGGTGCAAATTATAAGAGGCTCTATATATAGTATATAAGATCAGAAATCCTAATTTAGAGCGCGCATTAGGGCAAAATGCTTAGTATTCATGAAAGTATCAGCCTCTTCTAACCTATTTCTTAGGCCATTCAAATGGCTACGCAAAATTCGGGGATTTAGGCTCGTTTACACCCCTTTATTGGCGATCGTGCTCTTTACCTCGGTAATGGGCATCATCCTGGGGGCATTACATTTGCAAGAAAAGAGTCAACAAGAAGCCGCCCTCTTTAGAGAACTGTCTTTTGCAAAGCAACGGATTCAAACGCGTTTTGTTAGCAATGTGAATTTACTCTCCACCATTAATCGGGAAATTGCCGCGAGCGATAACCAAACCAAACTCAAGCAAATTGCTTTCGAGCAAGCTGATGAGCTAGTAATCAACAATCATGAAATTATCAAAATCATTTCGTTAAATAATAGAAATGAGCGTCAATGGGTGGTCCCGCCAAATGCCAATAAAAATGATTGGCTAGTCAAAACCCAATCTGATCCAGCCACTAACGACGCATTAAATTCCACTATTGAGCTCAGCAAGGTAACCAGCCAGAGCAGCATTTAGCCACTTCTTCTCCCCTAACATTGCCAGCAGCGAACCTCTCGCTAGAGAAAGAAAAAATCATTTTTGGCAAGTCGTACCCAATATCGTGAGCGGTGAAGTGGTTGGCTTTCTGGCCGTGCTCTACACATCACAGGGCCTATTAGATGTCATACCAAACGAACTTAAAGCACATTACCGCTTCACCCTGCTTACAGATAACGAACAAGTTCTAGCCATTTCTTCCGATCGCAATACGCCAAAAAGAGCTTTTAGCAATCAAACTTCTCTCGATATTGGTGTTCTTAGCCCAAACCTGACGCTTCGGATTGATACCTATCCGCCCCCAACGAATCTGACATTCAGGATGTTGATTGGTGTAGTGCTTGGACTATCGGTATTCGTGATCTGGAGTCTGTGGTCAGTACTCAAACAAATGCAGGTTCGTCAGGAGGCTGAAGCCAGTCTTCGCAGCGAAACCAACTTTCGAAGCGCAATGGAAAACTCCACCCCTGTGGGTATCCGTGCGCATGACATGCAAAAGCGCATCGCCTATGTCAATCGAGCATTTTGTGAGATGACGGGGTGGACCCAAAAAGAATTGATCGGACTCATGCCGCCCTTCCCTTTTTGGCCCGATAGCAGAAGAGATGAGCTGGTAGAGAAAATGAACCGCGCCTTAAAGGCGGATGTCGGAACTGGCAAGATGGGCATTTAAGGAGCCATCTTGCGTCGCGATGGCTCCTTAAATCCAAACCCGCACTTTTATTGCCCCACTCATTAATGAAAAGGGCAAGCAAACCGGTTGGGTTACCTCCTTGATTGATATTTCTGAACCAAAAAAGATTCGGGAAGAATTAGCTGCATCACAAGAACGCTTTACTACTGTTCTAGAAAGTTTGGATGCGGCTGTCTCTGTCGTATCCCTGGAGACGGACGAGCTACTGTTCGCCAACCGCTTTTATCGCGAAAACTTTGGCGATGACTCCAAAGGACATTTCCAATTAGCCCATCAAGACATCAGACTTCCAGCTTTGCACAATATTGCACAAGATCTTCATGACTATGTTCGTGATGGCATTCCTACCTCATTTCTTTACCAAGAATCAGAGTCAGAAGATATTCAATTGACCGATGGTAGCAATAAATGGTTTGAAGTGCGACATCGCTTCATTCCCTGGGTTGATGGTCATCTACTAGCGCAACTATTGATTGCCACAGACATCACTAGTCGCAAAGAGGCGGAAGACCTGGCGCGACAGCAACAAGAGCGCATGCAATTTACAAGTCGCTTGACCACCATGGGTGAAATGGCGTCTTCGCTAGCGCATGAATTGAACCAGCCTTTGGCGGCCATCTCGAACTATTGCATGGGCGTTGCGAAACGCTTAGATGGAAATTTAGATCCCGCTATTAGCAAAGAAATTTTACCGGCTCTTGAAAAAGCATCTGATCAAGCGCACCGCGCCGGAACCATCATTCAGCGCATCAGAGGCTTCGTAAAACGCAGCGAACCCCAAAGTAAGGCTTCCTGCATTAATGAAATTATTAGTGATGCAGTAGGTCTGGTGGAAATTGAGGCCCATCGCCATCGCCTAACCATTAGCTCAGAAGTTGCTGAAAACCTTCCTTTGGTTGACTTGGATCCCGTCTTGATTTTGCAGGTGGTGGTGAATCTCCTTAAAAATGCTTTAGATAGCATGCGCGAGGCCTACCCCCTCTCCTCTCGCTGGTCAGCGCCTCCAGTCAAAATTAGCGCAGATTTGGATACCAGTATCTTTCCTGCCATGCTCCGCATTCAGGTTACAGACGCAGGGGGCGGGATACCTGAAAACGTCATAGAACGCATATTTGAGCCATTTTTCAGCACTAAATCCGACGGAATGGGCATGGGACTCAATATTTGCCGTTCTATCATTGAATCCCATCACGGCAGGCTTTGGGCCACCAACGTCAAGGATTCAGAACAGACCAGGCTGGCTGGCTGCACCTTTACAATACTTCTACCGCTGGAATCGCCAGATTCTGCGGCTAATGTTTAATCATCGAATTTTTAGAATTACCACACGAGAACCGATATGAACTTAAGTGCTACTGCAAAACCAAACCAAGCTGAAGTTGTATATGTAGTTGATGACGATGAAGCTGTTCGTGATTCGCTCACTTGGCTTTTAGAAAGCAATGGTTATGTAGTTCGCTGCCACGCAAGCGCCGAACGCTTCTTGCAATCACTCCAAAGCACTGATAAATCCACTATTTCTTGCGCCATTTTAGATGTGCGCATGCCCGGCATGTCTGGCCTTGAACTTCAAGAGCGCCTTACCAGCGAAAACCTGCCAATGCCTGTTGCATTCATTACCGGTCACGGCGATGTCTCCATGGCGGTATCCACCATGAATCGTGGCGCAGTAGATTTCATTGAAAAACCATTCAAAGAGAACGATCTTTGTGGCTTGGTAGATCGCATGCTTGCTAAAGCACGCATTGACTACTCACAAGCTAGCCAACGCAAGATTACTCAAAGCTTACTCAGCAAATTAACAGGTCGTGAGCGTCAAGTGCTTGAGCGTATCGTTGCCGGTCGTTTAAACAAGCAGATCGCTGATGATTTGGGCATTTCCATTAAGACGGTTGAAGCACATCGCGCCAACATCATGGAAAAGCTCAACGTCAATACTGTTGCGGACCTCCTCCGCCTCGCTTTGTCTGACCCGCAACCCAATTAATAGTAGGTTCAAGCTAGATGCCAGCTCAATTACTAGACGGAAACGTGCTCTCCAAAAAACTGCGCACTGAAATTGCTGCTCGCGGTGCAATTGTTACTGCCAAAGGCGTTAGACCTGGGTTAGCAGTGATTGTGGTTGGCGATAATCCTGCCAGCGCTGTGTATGTTCGCAATAAAATGAAGGCTTGCGAAAACGTTGGCTTTCATTCTGTTTTAGAGCGCTACTCTGTTGAGCTAGGCGAAGAAGAATTACTAGCCCGTATCGCAACCTTAAATGCAGGCTCTGCTATTCATGGCATTTTGGTTCAACTTCCATTGCCAGAGCATATTGCTTCTGAGCGCGTTCTTGAAGCGATTGCCCCGGAAAAAGATGTGGATGGCTTTCACGTTGCAAATGCTGGCGCATTGATGGTTGGTCAGCCAGAATTCAAGCCTTGCACTCCCTATGGCTGCATGAAGATTCTGGAAAGCATTGAATATCCAATTCGTGGAGCACGTGCCGTCATTGTTGGTGCATCAAATATTGTTGGCAAGCCAATGGCTATGTTGCTATTGCAAGCAGGCGCAACAGTAACCATTTGCAATAGTAAGACCCGTGACTTGGCGCACCACACTAAAGATGCTGATATTTTGGTGGTGGCTACCGGTAAGCCCAAAATGATTTCTGGTGATATGGTTAAAAATGGCGCCGTTGTCATTGACGTCGGTATCAATCGCCTGCCAGATGGTAAGCTCTGCGGCGACGTAGACTTTGATACAGCTAAATATGTTGCTGGCTGGATCACCCCAGTTCCTGGTGGCGTAGGCCCTATGACTATCACCATGCTTTTAATGAACACATTAGAAGCTGCTGAAAAGGCTGCTAAACCTTAAGGAATTTACTGGGACTTTTGGCAAAAATGATCCCTTGCTGACCTTTGGTAGAGGTATCGCAGCCTACTCTGAAGTAAAGCCTGAACACATTGCGCCTGCAATTGGGTACCTTCTTGGACGAGTACAAGAAGCCGTGGATGTTGCAGTCAATCCCAATACTGCTGCGACTTGGAATGCACTGGCAGAACCGCTGGAAGATGCAACAGAATTTTTAGGAAGGTCTTGGGGCGTCATCTCACACCTCAATAGCGTAGCTGATACACCAGAGTTACGCGCTGCTTATGGCGAAATGCTTCCTGAAGTAACTGCATTCTTTTCTAGTCTTGGACAAAATTTAGAACTCTATAAAAAGTTTAAAGAGCTGAGCGCAAATCCTGAGTTTTCCAAGTTAAGTGCCGCCCAGAGAAAAGTAATCGAAAACTCATTACGAGATTTTCGTTTAGGCGGCGCCGAATTAAGCGATGCTGACAAGCCCCGCTTTTCCCAGATACAAGATGAGCAAGCAGTTTTAGGAAAGGCCTTTTCTGATCACGTCTTAGATGCCACCGATGGCTTTGTTCACTTGGTTACAGATAAAGCGGAATTAATTGGCCTACCAGACGATGCGATTGCCGCTGCGGCCGATACGGCGCAACAAAAGAATCTGCAAGGCTGGGCTTTCACCCTCCACTTCCCATCGTACTACCCGGTAATGCAATACTCAGAAAACCGCGCCTTGCGACGCTTAATGTATGAGGCTTACGTCACTCGCGCTTCAGAGCTAGCACCAAAGTATGCCAACGGAAAATTGGATTTGGATAACGCCCAAAATATGCTCGATCAACTGCGCCTACGTGATGAAGAAGCACAGATGCTGGGGTTTGCAAACTATGCCGCCCTGAGTTTGGCCCCAAAAATGGCTGATACCGTTGAGGAGGTTGATTCCTTCTTAACGAATTTTGCACAAAAGGCCAAACCATTTGCGAAAAAAGATTGGCAAGAACTCTCTGATTTTGCAAACACTCTAGGGCTTACCAATGGTCTTGAACCTTGGGATATTGCATTTGCGTCTGAGAGATTAAAACAAGAGCGGTATTCATTTTCAGAAAATGAACTCAAGCAATACTTCCCATTACCAAAGGTATTGGACGGTCTATTCAAGGTGATTCAAACTCTTTTTGGCGTCAAAATTGAATCAGCAGACCTACCAACCTAGCATGCTGATGTGCAATCCTTCTCAGTGAAGAATGCCAAGGGCAATATCGTGGCTTATTTCTACCTAGATCCCTATGCTCGCCCAGGAAAGCGCGGCGGTGCGTGGATGGATGATGCGCGTGGACGTAGAGAGCTCCCTAACGGTGAAATTCAGGTGCCGGTTGCTTACTTAGTTTGTAACTTTGCACCTCCGGTTAAGGTAGATGGTGTTCTACGCCAACCCACTATCACCCATGATGATGTCATCACTCTCTTTCATGAAAGTGGCCATGGCCTACACCACCTTTTAACGCAAGTGAGTGCTTTAGGCGTATCAGGCATTAATGGTGTTGAGTGGGATGCTGTTGAGTTGCCAAGTCAATTTATGGAAAACTTCTGCTGGGAGTGGGAAGTTCTGAAAAAAATGACTGCCCATGCAAAAACCGGCAAACCATTGCCACGAGAGCTGTTTGAAAAAATCCTGGCTGCTAAAAACTTTCAGAATGGTTATATGACCTTACGTCAGGTTGTGATGTCACTAACAGATTGGCGCTTACATGCTAGCTTTGATGCGAAGAATGCCAAAGGTCAGGCGGTTTTGGATCTATCTAGAACTATCGCTGATGAATTCAACGTCATTCCTCAGCCCGAGATCTCGCGCTGGATTAATACCTTTAGCCACATCTTTGCTGGCGGCTATGCAGCTGGCTATTACAGCTATAAATGGGCGGAGGTTCTATCTGCAGACGTCTATTCGGCTTTTGAAGAGGCGGCAAAACTCACTGGCAGCGTATTAGATGAGAAGACCGGCATTCGTTATCGCCAGGAAATACTCGAAGTAGGCGGAAGTCGCCCTGCTGCTGAGTCCTTCAAAGCCTTTAGAGGTAGAGAACCCAGTATTGATGCCTTACTTCGACACGGTGGGCTTGCTTAGTTAGCGCTTGAGTCAATCCACACTGGATGCTTTTCCATCACCGACTCAAATAATGGCGACTCAATCAGTTGAGCTAGCCATTTTTGAGTGGCAGGAAGAGCTAACTCTGCAAATCTCTGTGAATCAACCATAGCAAACTGCCTGATAAACGGGAAGATAGCAATGTCCACCCAACTTACACTATCCCCCAATAGATACTGTGTGGAATTTAAAGTAGTCTCCATGGGCTTAAGAATGCGCTCAACCGAATCTCTTAAAACATCTTCTGGATTTAGTTCTGGGTAGCGATTTGGGTACTTGTATTGATCAAGCAGCTTCCTTCTTAAATACGCTATCGTTTTTTTCAATCCACGCTTGAGCGATAACCGGATCAATAGCCATCCAGCCATTTGGGTCTGACTGACTCAGCACCCAATGCATGATGTCTAAGCTTTGATCGATCACGCGCCCATCTAAGCATAAAACCGGCACAGCGCCTTTGGGCGAAGCAAGTAGCATCGATTTTGGCTTCTCCCTTAAGGAAATTTCTCGATGCTCGAGCGCAATCCCCGCATACTTCAATGCCATACGAGCCCTCATGGCATATGGGCATCTGCGATAGGAATACAAAATTGGCGTCATGGATGATTTGCAGCTCAACACTCTAAAGATTTAATAATCTTATAGCAGTATTAGGATTTTTTAATCTCAGCAATGACAGGAGCATGATCTGATGGCTGCTCCCAGGTTCTCGGCTCTTTATCTACCGTACTAGCGCTGCATTTTTCCTTTAGCGCATCGCTGAGCAAGATGTGATCAATACGCATGCCAGCATTTCTTCTGAAACCCATCATACGATAGTCCCACCAACTAAATGTTTTTGGAGCTTGCTCGAACATTCTGAAGGAATCATGCAATCCAAGACCGATCAGCGCTTGAAAGGCATCACGCTCTGGTTGAGAAACTAGGTTCTGCCCTTCCCAGGCTTTAGGGTCATGCACATCAGCATCGGCAGGCGCAATATTGAAATCTCCTAAAAGCGCCAAACGTGAAGTTTGTTCGAGTTCTTGCGCCATCCAAGTTTGCAGGGCATTAAGCCAGCTCAATTTATAAACAAACTTATCGCTATCAGGCGACTGTCCATTAGGAAAGTAAGCCGAGACCAATCTAATAGGCTGCATACCTGCAAATGGAATGGTTGCCGCTAAGATACGCTGCTGTTCATCTACAAAGTTTGGAATATTTCTAACGGGCTTTAGAAAGGTAGTTGCCAAATCAGATGCAATAGGCGCTAAAGCAGCTTTACGAACAATAATGGCAACGCCGTTATAAGTCTTTTGCCCTGCTGCCAAACTCAGATAACCAGCCTCCTCTAACTCTTGATGGGGATACTTATCATCCGTCAGTTTTAATTCTTGCAAGCAAAGGGCATCAATCGGTTTTTTTGCCTTTTCTTGATCCTGCAGCCAGCGTAGGACGTGCGGAAGGCGAACTTTTAAGGAGTTCACATTCCACGCTGCAATCCGAACTGAATCAGTCATCAATCCCAAGTTCCTGCAATTTACGAGTGATCGTATTCCGACCAATGCCAAGACGCTGTGCAGCCTCAGCCTCAACACGACGACCACGAGTCACTTCCAATGCCGCCTGTAATACTGCCTTTTGTCGTAATTGCGTATGATCCGCAAACCTTTTGGAAACTCTGCCAATACCAAGCTACGCACACGCTCTAATGCCTCATGCACATTGAAGGACTCCATCACATGGGCCTTGCGATGCGGCGCCAAAAGGCGATCAACCAAAGTCTGCAGGCGATCTGATTCTTTAATGATTACTTGCGTGTACTCGCGCAGACCCTTTTCAGGGAGTTCAAACTCTAATAACTGGGCGGCCCCACGAATTCCACCCAATGGGTTCTTAATCTCATGCGCCAAATTGCGCATCAATTGTTTATTGGCTTCCACCTGCTGCGTTACGCGTTCATCGCGTTCGCTGCGAAGCTGCTGATCTATCGGAAACCATTCCATCATCAGCAACTCAGGATCATCAAGCAAAGCAATCGCCACATGCGCTGGGATTGAATCCTGATGAATACTGCCTGGTAATGAATGCAAAACCATTTCTTGACGTTGAGCCTGCACATGACCTAGCTTTACTTCACTAATCATGTAAGCAAGAGCCTCATTCTCGCCAAACAAACCATGCACAGATTGCCCCTCAAGTGACTTACGCGAAAGATCCAAAGCTGACTCGGCAGCCGGGTTCACGTACACCAATTGTTGGGTCTCCGCCCTAAATACCACTATGGCATTGGGCATCTGATCGAGCAATGTCGGAAAAAAAGGAGCAGCCGAAGCTGCTCCCTTGAACGAATTGCGCAACATACCTGCGCTCAAGTTCTCTCCTTCGCTTACAGGGAGTAGTACATATCAAATTCGATTGGATGTGTAGTCATACGGAAACGTGTGACATCTTCCATCTTCAAATTGATATATGCATCAATCATGGACTCCGTGAATACACCACCGCGAGTCAAGAACTCGTGATCTTTCTTCAATGCATCCAATGCCTCTTCCAAGCTTGCGCAAACGGTTGGGATCTTTGCATCTTCTTCTGGTGGCAAGTCATACAAGTTCTTGTCAGCAGCTTCGCCTGGATGAATCTTGTTCTGAACGCCATCCAAACCAGCCATCATCAATGCAGAGAAGCAGAGGTATGGGTTAGCCAATGGATCTGGGAAGCGAGTCTCAATACGACGACCCTTAGGACTTGGAACGTGTGGAATACGAATTGAAGCGGAGCGGTTACGTGCTGAGTAAGCCAACTTAACTGGAGCTTCAAAGCCTGGTACCAAACGCTTGTATGAGTTTGTACCTGGGTTAGTAATCGCATTCAATGCCTTAGCGTGCTTGATGATGCCGCCGATGTAGAACAGAGCAAACTCTGACAAACCAGCATAGCCATTACCAGCAAACAAGTTCTCGCCGTTTTTCCAAATAGATTGGTGAACGTGCATACCAGAACCGTTATCGCCAACTACTGGCTTAGGCATGAATGTTGCAGTCTTGCCGTATGCATGAGCAACGTTTTGAATGACATATTTCTGCCAGATAGTCCAGTCAGCGCGCTGCACCAATGTGCTGAACTTTGTACCCAATTCGTTTTGGCCTTGACCAGCAACTTCATGGTGATGAACTTCAACAGGAATACCCAGTGATTCGAGAATCAAACACATTTCAGAACGCACGTCTTGGAATGTATCTACAGGAGCAACTGGGAAGTAGCCGCCTTTTTTGCCTGGACGGTGACCAGTGTTACCAACTTTGATTTCAGCAGCTGAAGACCATGGAGCCTCTTCGGAATCAATCTTCACGAAGCAACCCTGCATGTCGGCACCCCAACGAACGCCGTCAAAAATAAAGAATTCTGGTTCTGGACCAAAGTACGCTGTATCACCCAAGCCAGTGCTCTTCAAATATGCTTCAGCGCGCTTAGCGATAGAACGTGGGTCACGGTCGTAACCTTTGCCATCAGCTGGCTCGATCACATCGCATGTCAATACCAAAGTTGGCTCTTCATAGAATGGGTCGATATAAGCAGCTGTTGGATCTGGTTTGAGCAACATATCAGAGGCTTCAATACCCTTCCAACCAGCAATAGAAGAACCGTCAAATGCATGACCGCTCTCAAATTTGTCTTCGTCAAAAGCAAAAATAGGAACTGTCGTGTGTTGTTCTTTACCCTTTGTATCTACAAAGCGGAAATCAACGAAAGTACATTCTTTCTCCTTAACTAACTTCATCACATCAGCGACGGTCTTCGTCATGCAAATCTCCTCTATTAACTAAATTCGGAATCAAAACTTAAGGCATACACCCTTGTTTATTCCAGGCACCAAACATGCCTTATGGATGTATGTAATTTACCGAAGCAAACAAATGGGAACTCTCATTATTGCACTGTTTAAGTGCTGAATTACCCCGTATCCAGGCTCAAAAACCCCTATTTGCACCTTTTTAGTGCGTTTTAGCTTAGCTGATGTCGTGGATTTCGTAACCGAGCTCTTGGGTACCTGCCCGCAAAGCAATCCATGCACTTTCTTCCAAGAGGTTGGCATTGCCTTTGATACCTAGCTCGATATAGCGCTGAGCATAAACACCGCCCCTAGAGGCATCCCCAACCGACGGAAGACTAAAGACCTTTACCCCAGGGAAATTGGCCTCTATGCGCTCCATAAGAGGTGTCAATGTGGATTCGATGCCCTTAGGAACAATAAAACTCTGCTCTGCCCAGTTCTCTTGGTGGAAAAGATCCCTGTAGTAAGTATCCAAGCACCAAGCCATCATAGGGGCGGCCATTACTGGAAAGCCAGGGACAAAGTGATGCTCTTTAATCCGAAAGCCCGGAATTTGGTTATAGGGGTTGGGAATAATGTCACTACCAATTGGGAATTCACTCATCTTGAAGCGATGTTGGTTTTCAGGAGTATTTAAATCCGCCTTGATCGGATCGCCTTCGGCCATTGACTGAATACGTCCAGCAATTAACTCTTTAGCAGTCGGATGCAATTCTGTTTTTGTACCCAAGGCAAGAGCAGCACATTGACGTGTGTGGTCATCAGGAGTAGCGCCAATGCCGCCAGTACTAAACACTACATCACCGCTCGCAAAACTTTCCTTTAAGGTTGCAGTAATTTGCGCAGGATCATCGGCAACATACTTGGCCCATGACAGACTCAGGCCGCGCTCATTGAGCAATTCAATGATCTTGCTCATGTATTTGTCTTGACGGCGCCCAGACAAGATCTCATCGCCAATCACAATCAAGCCAAAGCGACGTTGCGCCTTGGTTGGATCATCTATTTCAACTGTTTTCATTACATCAACCATGATTGGGAAGTTCCATGTCAACTACACGTGATTGCACTGTCAGCGCTTTATCCAATTCATCTTGCCGCAATTCTTTCAAGGCATCCAATAAGAAATGACTAAACCAGAGTGCAGCAAAAACAAAAATGAGCGAGTAAATCCAAAGCGCTACAAAACTCACAATTGGGAATAAGACCAATGCTAGTGCCGAAGTAGCCCAGAAGAATGTAGGTACGGCGCCCAGCATTCCAGAGATAATTCCCATGGTAAGCAAAGACCAACGATACTTTTCCAATAATAGATCCCGCTCTTCTGTGCTGGCATGTTTTGCCAAGACGTCATAAGACATGAGCCGCATTGTTAACCAACCCCACAACAAAGGAGGAAGGACTGCAAACAGCGGAGGGATCCACCATACCGGCAACGTTAGCATCACCAACACCAAGCAAATGAGCGCTGACCACAAGGTATAAACCAAGCTACCAAATAAACCGCCGCCGCGCTTGCATTCCAAATCTTGATAGTGGGCTTGTCTAATCACATTCTTTACGATCGCAGGAACAGTTGAGAAAGCAATTAAAACTAATAAGCTAATCGTGATGAGTGGAATGATCAGCATCACGAAAAATAATGGCGCAATAAAGGCTCTAGCATTTTCAAGGCCGGCCCAAACTAAACCTTCTTGTATCCAACTGGTAAATATCGAAGTCGTCAAAAAAATACTGAGCGCCTCTAGTGCAGGAGTCCAGGTAAGCCAGATGAGACAACCCCATAAAACAGAGATGATTAGAAATGGGCGAAGACTCAGCCATAGCATCCGCGGATGCATGGTTCCTATCAATGCCAAACCAAACGATCTCATTACCTGCTGCAAGCCGACCATAAAACTCCTCTTTAATACAATGGGCATGGCCCATGTACGCTTACTTTGTGGCATCAATTCACGAACAGAGCGAACAATTCCTTGCCACTGTTGAGTGAAAATATTTTCAGAAACGGTTAGGTTTCTTACACCAGTAGGATAGACCTCTTGAGGGAAGATGGCAATTCGAAATGCCATATCCCACCATGGAAACAATATTCCAAAGTTACAGCCACCTAAGACCCCAGGTTTGCCTTGTGCCTCATGCCCGTAGCCCACAGCATGATGCATGCGATGGTACATCGGAGAAATGAGCAAGTACTTTGCAGGCCCCAGGTGAACTTTGAGATTAGCGTGCTGCCAGCTTTGAATAAATTGACTGAGTGCAATCAACATGATGAATTGCCCAGGAGATACCCCAAACAATAGCGCGAAGAAAGCCATGAAGGTTGCGCGCATGATGTCATCAAGAATGTGATTGCGATTGTCGGACCAGGCAGTCATGACCGTTTGACTGTGATGCAAGGCATGAAGCTGCCACCACCAGTTAAATACATGTGAGGCACGGTGGTAGAGATAGTCAACGAAGTCCAAGAGAAGAGGATTAGGTAGATGAGAAAACTGACCACAGGAATTGAAGTTACGCCAGGCCACCAAGACTCAACATTAAAATGTTCGAACCGGAAATCATGCAAGACGGAATCAATTTCAAAAAAGATACCGGACAAGGCAATAAAGATGATGCCGTGAAAAATGCCTAGGCGATGAAACAGGGTATAAAACACATCCGCCCTACTGGCCTTAGCGAAACGCCCTTGTTTTTCTGCAGGAGCAAAGCGCCTCCAAGTTCTCAGCACAACAAGGATCAGGAAAATCTGAATGCAGCCAAATAGAAACCAGTCAATGCCATCAAAGACATCCTCTGCCCACGACATCAAATTGAATTGATAAAGAATCGGAGCTGCAATATTTGAAAAAACAAATTCTTGAACGCTGGCGTAGGCGGCCGCAATCCCCAAGAGGTAATCGTATTCAAATCCATGCTTTATTTTGACTGATTTGCGGTATTTTTGGGTAGCAAGCCAAAACAAAAGCCGCGGCCCTTCAGATTCGTAATTAGCTGCTCCAATACCGCAGGCACCCAAGGGTCTTTTCTAGACCAAATACCTAAGTGGGCCATGGTGATATCACCATCGGCAATAGCGCGAGTCGCCTTATCCAAGAGAACATTATTTGGATACTTGTCAGAGTTCAGCTCATCTCCCAAGAAATCAGCTGCCGCCCAAGCAATATGCTGATAACCACACATATCACCCATCCGAATTAAGGTTGGAGAGGTTTTTCCACCTGGGGCGCGCCATATCTTTTGCAAGGGCTGACTTGTTAACTCTTGGAAGCGCTGATCTACCCTGCGGATTTCTTTGCACATGGCTGCTTCGTTATAAAGCACCGTCATTCCAGCCTTAGGTCCAAATTGCGGCTTTTCAAAGACCTCGCCCTTTGGGCCGTCTTTTACAAAATAAGTATGGTCGTATGTATGACTACCAAAGTGGTGCCCTTCTTTAGCCCGCTCTTGCCAAAATGGTTTCCAGGATTCGTCTAGGGAAAAGTCGCCACGAAAAGTTTTCTCATTGGCCAAGAAAAAAGTTGCTTTGACATTTTGACGCTTAAGAATCTCTGCCACATTTTCTGCGACAGACATATTGCCGGTATCAAAAGTAAGGTACACCTTCTTGCTGCATTCTGCCGCTTGAGCTACAGGGCCCAATGAAAAACAGCCGAGCAAAAGCGCGGCTGCATAACGAGTAATTAAATTACAGCACATGATGAGTATTTATTCCCACCCAGCCCTTGGGGGCTAGGCGTCTTCGCCAACTTCACGGTCTTAGCCAATTTCAGATCAGCGCCGTTAGCCGCATAAATATCGACACGGTCTAAACGATTTCCATTGGCAACAAACTATTTGTGATTTGGTGAGGGTCAATAATGTCTGGAATCCTGCCAGTTAATTCGCCAGTTGTTGGATTCATCAAGACAACGTCATTGCCAGCGGCATTAGCAATCAAAAGCGTTTTTTGATCGGGTGTGATCATTAAGTGATGTGGCTCTTTGCCAACCGGAATGGTCTTTATCACCTGACGGGTAGCCATATCGATCAAACTGACTGAGGCTGAGCCAGAATTGAGAATCGCCGCCAACTTTGGTTGATTTGCTGAGTTAGACTGCGCAGCCGAATTGTTAACTTGCGCAAAAGCGCTTTGATTGGCCAACATAAATGCCAATACGGCAGAGGTTGCAATTGTGCGAAAACCTCTAATCTTGATAAATGTATACATCCCCCTATTGTAAGCAACCAAAGATCCGGAAAAGACCTCCAAATCCTATGGATATGACTGTGTATTTGACTTAGCGCAAGCTCGCCAAGACCTTTTCAAGGCGCCTTAAGGACATTGGGGTTAGGGTTTTGAGCTCCTGGGCGTACAAAGCCACTCTAAGCTCTTCAAGCTGCCAACGAAAATCTGTCAAGGCCTGATCCTCGGCCATTGCATACGAAGCAGTCCCCTTCTTACCCTGCATCAACTTCTGCCAAGGTCTTGCAACTGACTCCCAGTCTTTTTGACATTGGGCATCGCGACTTGGATTTGAGCGCAACTTATCAATCCGCATGGCAATTGCTTTGAGATATCTCGGCAGATGCACTAATTGCACATACGGAATCTCCGCTACGAACTTCGGAAAGATGAGGCCCCGCATTTGGGTTTGCATATCCGCATACGCTGCTGGAGATGCAGCTTTAGCACTAACCATCTTCCTCTGCAAATCTGCATGGGCCTGCAGCGCATTTAGAGAGTGTCGAGAAATTTCTTGAGCAATGAGTGCCAGTCTGGGTTTGCCCGCTTGCAGGCGCTCAACAAATTGTTCGACATTCACTGGAAGCGGCTCCGTCATAAAGGCGCACTCAAGGGCGATATTCAGAATCTGCTCAATTAAGCCATCTACTGAGCCGACATTAATAAACAATAAACCCAATTCACGAATTCCGGGCAGCTGTTTTTGTAAGGCCTTGAGCGTGTCTTTATTGCTCAGCGCAAATAATCGACGCAAGCCAAGGGCATGCTGTCTTCTAGCTACTTCTAAGTCATCAAAGACTTCAAGATCACAGAAGTCTCCGCGATCAACCAAGGCTGGATAACCGAACAGGGTTTTATTTCCCTTTTGAATCTCCAGGGTTTCTGGTAATTCGCCAAACTCCCAGGAGCGGTAGCCGCCCTGCTCAACCCTTCGCGTGGAGTCAGACGCATTTGCCTGAGATGTCTTTCCTGCAGAAGGCTCTACACCAAGTTCCACCTGCGCAGTTTCTTGAGCAATCGCTTGAAAGGCATTACGAGCTGTTTCACCGTATTCAGAACGCAAGCGGGCTAAATTACGCTCCACCTCAAGTTGACGGCCATGCTCATCAGTCAAGCGGAAGTTCATTGAGGAATGCAATGGCAATGACTCCGGCCTAAAGTCTGTACGCTTAATTTCTAGACCCCGTTCTTTGCGGATATCGATAATGAGACTATCCAAAAAATCACCGACACCAAATTGCTTCTCTTCAAGCTTGCGATCAAGATAGGATTTTGCGTAATCAGGCAGGGGCACGCAATGACGTCGCAACTTCTGCGGTAATGATTTGAGTAGTAACAACACCTTCTCTTCACACATACCAGGCACCAACCACTCACAACGACGTCCATCAACCTGATTTAACTGGGTCAAAGGAACTACTAGCGTGACCCCATCTTTGGGGCTGCCTGGCTCAAAGTGATAAGTCAGGCTCAGTTGTACGCCACCCACCAACATATTCTTTGGATAGCGATCCACCGTAATGCCGGCTGCCTCATGACGCATTAAGTCGGCTTTTTCTAAGCGCAATTGCGCGTCTAAGTCAGGCTGCTTACTTAACCACGCCTTGAGGCTTTCACGACTGCGCACTTCCTTGGGGGTGCGGGATTCGTAAAAAGCAAATAGCAGATCGTCATCTACCAATACATCTGGTCGGCGTGAACGATGCTCCAATGCTTCAATCTCTTTTATGAGGCGTCGGTTATGCCAAAAGAACCCAAAGAGGTTGGGATATTTTTTCTTAGCATCAGCTTCTGTTTCGCGCTGGAGTGCAGGCGTATCCATACGACCAAACATTTCCTCTTGAACCAAGGCTTGACGAATAAATAATTCCCTCGTCTCATCAGGATTATGTGGTTCGTAACGAACCCGACGGCCATGGTAAATCGGCAAGCCATACAAGGTGCCGCGCTCAAACGCCATCACCTCACCCTGACGGTTATCCCAGAAAGGATCGCTAAGAGATTTAATCAGGCGGTGGGCCGCAACTCGCTCTACCCATTGGGGCTCAATCTTGGCAATGGTTCTAGCGTACATGCGATTAGTTTCTTGTAGCTCGCCCGCCAATATCCAGGCACCTGCCTTTTTACCAATGGTTGAACCAGGCCAAATGAATGGACGAATACCGCGCGCTCCAACATAACCACCCGTCTTGCTATTGCGATCTTGAGATTTTTCATCTTCTTCTTTTTTTGCTACATAACCCAAAAGGCCGGTTAACAAAGATAGGTGGACCTGCTCGTAGGTTGCGGCTAAGCCATTTTCCTTCCAGCCCTTTTCACCGAGCATAGTATGCAGTTGACCATGCACATCACGCCACTCTCGTAAGCGACGCGGAGAAAGAAACTTACTCTTGCAAAGATTCTCTAGCTGACGATTGCTGTGTTTATGCTGCAAAGCATCCTGATACCAATTCCAAAGCTTTACAAAACTCAGAAATTCGGAACGTTCGTCAGCAAACTGTAGGTGCGCTTGATCAGCTGCGGCAGCCTGATCCATTGGTCTGTCGCGAGGATCCTGTGTGGCCAGCGCTGAAGCAATGATGGTGACCTCTTTTAATGCATTCTGCTCTTTGGCAGCCAACAACATTCTGCCGATACGCGGATCGAGCGGTAGGTCAGATAGCTGCTTACCTATTGCAGTCAGCTTGAAGCTGTTATTAATGTCCTTACTAATATTTTTTTCATCTACTGGTTCTGACTCATCAAATTCGATTGCGCCCAATTCATCCAGAAGCTGTACACCATCTGCAATCGCCCTACCTAGAGGTTTATCAATAAAGGGGAAATGTTGAATCTTCGGTAAGCGCAAAGAGCTCATACGCAGCAACACGGCGGCTAATGAACTACGCAGTATTTCTGGGTCTGTAAATTTAGGGTGGCTTTGATAATCTTGCTCGCCATATAAGCGTATGCATATGCCATCCGATACGCGACCGCAGCGCCCAGCCCTTTGATTAGCAGCAGCCTGTGAGATGGGCTCAATCTGAAGCTGCTCCACCTTATTGCGATAGGAATAGCGCTTAACTCTAGCTAAGCCACTATCAATCACATATCGAATATTAGGAACAGTTAACGAGGTCTCGGCAACGTTGGTTGCCAAAATAATTCGGCGGCCATTACCTGGGCTAAATACTCTTTCCTGCTCGGCAACCGATTGGCGCGCAAACAGACTCAGAATTTCTGGGTGAAAACGCTGTTGCAAGACATGATCCTTGCGTAATGCTTCTGCGCAATCGCGTATCTCACGCTCGCCCGGCAGGAAGACCAATACATCTCCAACGCCCGCTGCACCCTCACGCCATAAGCCAGCAATTTCTTCAGTTACTGCATCCGGAATTTCTTTGGCAGCTTTGGATTCTTTTTTGCCATCTGGTTTGGCATCAGGCTCCAGAGGTGCATAGCGCTGCTCCACTGGAAAGAGCCGACCGCTGACCTCAATCACTGGTGCCACCTTGCCATTCATTGCAAAGTGCTCAGCAAAACGCTGGGCGTCGATCGTTGCCGATGTAATGATCAGCTTGAGGTCTGGTCGCTTCGGAAGAAGCTGGCGCAGATACCCCAATAAGAAATCAATATTGAGGCTGCGCTCATGCGCTTCGTCAATGATGAGTGTGTCGTAGGCGCGCAGCTGTGGATCGCGCTGAGTCTCCGCCAGCAAAATGCCATCTGTCATTAACTTAATAGAAGCCGTATTGCTGGTTTTGTCTGCGAAGCGAACCTGGTAACCAACATCCTGACCTATGGGCGAGCCTAGCTCTTGGGCAATTCTCTTTGCGGTTGCAGTTGCGGCTATCCGGCGAGGCTGAGTGTGACCAATGAGCTTACCGCCATTGATGGTGCCCCTACCCAGGTCTAGGCAGATCTTCGGTAGCTGAGTAGTCTTACCTGAGCCAGTCTCGCCACAAACAATGACCACCTGGTGGCTTTGCAGGGCATCCTTGATCAGCTGACGCTGACCTGAGACCGGCAATTCCTCCGGAAAGCGAATATCTAAGCTGCGCGAGGTGTTGGAAGCAGGCACAGGCTTTGGCATTGCTTTGGGTTTTTGTTGGTTTATAGGCTCTTGCACCCTATAATTTTCTCACTATGCCAACAAATGCACCGAACCAGGCCTTAAATGCCGAAGAAACGACCTCCAACTTCCCCTTTGTAGGGTGGTTGCGCGATGTTGCGCCCTACATTCATAGCTTCCGCGAAAAGACCTTTGTCATCGCATTTGCGGGTGAACTTGTCCAGGAAACTGGCCTCGAGAATCTGATTGAAGATATTGCCATGTTGCATGCCATGGGTATGCGCATCGTCTTGGTTCATGGCATCCGCCCTCAAATTGAGGAGCAGTTAATGCTCCGCAAGATTAAAAGTAAATTTGGCAAGAGCGCTATGCACAGCTATCGGATTACAGATGCAGCCGCATTAGAGTGCGTAAAAGAAGCTGCTGGTGAACTACGCCTTGATATTGAGGCAGCATTTAGCCGTGGATTACCAAACACGCCAATGGCTGGCTCACGTATTTCCGTTATCTCTGGAAACTTTATTACTGCAATGCCTGTTGGTGTTGTGGAAGGCACTGACTATATCCACACTGGACTAGTTCGCAAGGTTGACTCTGGATCCATTAGACAGTCTCTTGATAGCAACAAGATTGTCTTGCTTTCACCTTTGGGATTTTCTCCAACAGGTCAGGCCTTCAATTTAGCCTACGAGGATGTTGCCGCATCTACTGCTGCCGCCTTAAAAGCGGACAAACTCATTTTCTTAAGCCCTTTTGCTGGCTTAAAAGATGCAGAGGGCGATTTCATTACCGAACTATCTATGCCACAACTCCAAGAATATATTGGTCAGCACAAAGATATGGACCTGAGCATGAAGAGCTTGCTCAATACCTCAGGCAGAGCCATCCGTGCAGGCGTTAGCCGTGTTCACTTCTTGCCATGCAATCAAGATGGCGCGCTTTTGGAAGAGCTCTTTACCCATGATGGTACTGGCATGATGCTAGCCTCTTCCGATATTGAGAACTTGCGCGAAGCCAATCAAGATGACGTTGGTGGTATTTTGCAATTAACAATGCCACTTGAAGATGAAGGCATCTTGGCTGCCCGCGGCCAAGATGTGATTGAGCGCGATATTCAGCGCTTCTCAGTAATCGAGCATGACCGCGTTCTCTTCGGCTGCGCAGCCCTCTTCCCATTTCCTAATGGTGTTGGTGAGCTTGCTTGTTTAGCGATTGATCCAGATGTTCAGGGATCAGGCGACGGCGAGCGCCTCCTCAAGCGTATTGAAATGCGTGCGAAGCAAGAAGGCATTAAAAAATTATTTGTTCTCACCACGAGAACAGAGCACTGGTTCTTAAAGCGTGGCTTTAAGCGGGCCACTGTTGATGATTTGCCAGAAGAAAGAAAGCAAATTTACAACTGGGACCGTAAGTCCATGGTTTTAACTAAAGACTTATAAGAGATATAAGAAAGGCATTACAGATGGCACGCATGGTTCAATGCATCAAACTGAATAAGGAAACTGAAGGCATGGATTTCGCCCCACTTCCTGGTGAACTTGGCAAAAAGATTTGGAATCAAGTATCTAAAGAAGCTTGGGCCGCTTGGTTAAAGCAACAAACTATGTTGATCAATGAAAATCGCCTCAACATGGCAGACCCACGCGCACGCCAATACCTTTTAAAGCAAGTAGAGAAGTATTTCTTTGAGGGTGGCGCGGATATGGCGCAAGGCTATGTACCGCCAGCAGAGTAATTGTTATTGCGGTACAGCATCGAATCCCCATAAAAATGCCATCTTATTCTTGACACCATAAATATCGAAGCATAGGATGAAGTTGTGGCGATGCAGTTAGAGTGCGCTGCCACATTGGCGAAAGCCATTACAAATAAGCGCATCTATGTGCTTATAGGCTAAGGAACTAAATACCTTCCGAGCGCCTGCGCCATGCAAACCATGGCAAAACAACCCGACGGGGGGCATCCCCATCGGGTTGTTTATTGTCTAAAACGCAATTCTTTCAACGCCAGCAGCATTGCTGACTAGCAAAATATTGACCTTCTCTTTTGCAAATAGGCCGACAGTGATGACGCCAGCAATTTGATTAATCTGCGACTCCATCTTCAGTGGATCTGAAATTTTCAATCCTGCTACATCCAATATCCAGCCACCGTTATCTGTCGCAAACGGTTCGCTTGGGGTTTGATTTAAATCGGGGCGAGTGTTTTTCGCTAGACGCAAACTAACTTTGCCGCCAAATTTTTCTAGCTCTCTAGTGACAATGCCCTGAGCCAATGGAATAATTTCCACTGGTAGTGCGAAATTACCCAATACAGGCACTTGCTTTGAGGAGTCGCAAATACAAATAAATTGCTTGGCCATAGAGGCGATAATTTTTTCTCTAGTTAGAGCTCCGCCGCCACCCTTAATCATATGACCGGCTGGATCAATTTCATCAGCGCCATCGACATATGCAGGCAAGCTCACTACATCATTCGGGTTAAGCACTTTGAAGCCATGCTTAAGCAATCGTTCGGTTGTGGCGTTTGAGCTTGATACCGTGCCAGCAAAATGATCCTTATGTGGCGCTAGAGCATCAATAAAGCAATTAGCAGTAGAACCAGTACCTACCCCCAATATTTGACCGGCCGAGAGTTTGAGAACCTCATCTCGAGCCGCCTCACCTACCATTTGCTTAAGTTGATCCTGATTCATAGGTCTGCCAAATGTCCTTATGCCTTAACTGGAACTGAGTAAATAATCCATCTATCATATGACATTCAAGAAAATTCCTTTTGTGATCGCCTTGCACCCTTATGAATAGCACCTCTTTAGCATCCAGCCAACTTGAGCAACTCAAGAAACTCACTACGGTAGTAGCCGATACAGGCGATTTTGAGCATATGCAGGCATTTCAGCCGCAAGATGCGACTACCAATCCTTCATTGATTCTGAAAGCAGCCCAGCAAAGTAATTACCAGAGTCTTGTGCAATCCGTTAAAGATGCACATCCCGGCATGAGCCCTACAGACTTAGTTGACTACATCTTGGTTGCTTTTGGCTTAGAGATTCTAAAAATCGTCCCAGGAAGAGTATCCGCAGAAGTGGATGCAAGATTATCTTTTGATACCAAAGCTACAGTAGCAAAAGCAAAACATTTAATTGCTCTTTACGAATCACATGGGATTGATCGCAAACGTATTCTGATTAAATTAGCTGGCACATGGGAAGGTATTGCAGCCGCTAAAGAGTTAGAAGCTAGTGGTATTCATTGCAACATGACCCTGCTCTTCTCTTTAGTACAGGCCGCTGCATGTGGCGCCGCTAACGCTAAACTGATTTCACCATTTGTAGGCCGCATTACCGATTGGTACAAAGCAAAACTCGGTGCAAATTGGAGTGATGCAAACAATGGTGGAGCGAATGATCCGGGCGTGACTTCAGTGAAGAGAATTTTTCACTATTACAAGCACTTTGGCATCCCTACAGAAATCATGGGGGCGAGTTTTCGGAACACTAGCCAAATATTGGGGCTAGCTGGAGTGGACCTGTTAACGATTAGTCCAGAGCTACTAGCTGAATTACAAGGTAGCAATGCGGTAGTAGGCAAAAAGCTGGATGCCGCTAACGCTAGCTCTGCGTTACAGACTGGGGGTATTACGCCTTTGAAATTGGATGAGTCCAGTTTCCGCCTGCAACTCAATAACGATGCTATGGCAACCGAGAAATTAGCCGAAGGTATTCGGAACTTCTGCGCGGATACTGAAAAACTCGAAATACTGCTCGCAAAATAATTGCGCCTTACCCAATTACTTACTGCCAATTGTGCTCTTCTGCACTTTGAAAAAAGCTAAGCAGATTACAAAAAGCATTGTAAAAATAGGTACCAGCCCTAAAGTTTCATAAAGCGCTTTCAAAGGCCAGACCTGAGAGCTGGCATCAGTAACGCTGCCACCAGTGTTTGTAAATACAGCTGAAATAGGCCCCAGAAAAATACTGCCGTAAATAATAATCACAAGATACCAGCTTGATTTCTTGCTGTCCTCAGCACAATTTTGCATTTCATTTGAGCGCATTAAATAAAATGCCCAAAACTGGAAGATGGTGTAGACGCAGAGAAACCACCCCATGAAGTTAGAAAAAGGAACCCCAAAGTAACCTCCTCCGTCACGCCAAATCCACTCATGCTTAACTGTAGATGATGCTGGGTCAATACTCATATCCCACATCACCATAATAAAACTGGCAATAACGGGAATTGCAAACATCAAACGTTTCTCAATTTTGAGATCAAATTTATGCAAAAGAACGTGAGCTAAAGCCCATGCAAGGTAGCAAACGCCAAAATAGGATGGCATGATCATTAGCGGGACAGTTCCTAGTTTTAGCCCCAATTCAGATGTATAAACGTAATGGCCAAAAGGGAAACCAGTTGCAATGCTTAAGGATTCATAACACCAGCTAACAATGCATGTGATGCCAAACATGATTCCGAGTCTGCGCCAACCCAATCGCTGTGAGCCGTGTATTAAGGCAAAAAGTAATCGCGCAGAAATGGCAAAAAGTAATCGCGCAGAAATGGCAATAATGCTTAATTTTCCAGCGATACCGACAGCAAATGGCATTGCACCGATGAAGGAAATAATGGCAAAGAGAGCAACAAGCAGCCAGAGAATGAATTCGTGATTTTTATTAAACATAAAACCCTGTAGAACAATTTAGTTGTGCTGCCTATTTACCCCGGGATGGCGCCCCTAAAAATTGGTATTGCGAGTGAGTGGACGCCTTACTTTTTAGCTGTATTGATACCAAGAATGCTATAGGCCGGGCAATTGCCGATCATTCCCGTTAACAGAGGGACAATGCCAATCCAAGCCCAGGGGCCCGTAATTCCAAAACCTGCCAAGCCCATGAGGGTTACGCCAACAGTCATGCGTAGAACGCGATCGGTGTGACCAATATTGCATTTCATAGCAAACCTCTTTTCAAGTTACTTGGCAGCTTTAGCTAGGCGCTGTCTTAATGCCTCATACAAGCATACGCCACTTGCAACGGAGACATTCAAACTCGAGACCACGCCTTGCATTGGGATACGTACGAGCTCATCACAGTTCTCTTTCGTGAGGCGACGCATGCCCTCACCTTCGGCACCCATCACAATACCAATGGAGCCCGTGAGATCGATGTCATAAATTGATTTTGTTGCCTCATCATCCGTACCAATCAGCCAAACACCAGCTTCTTGCATCTCTTTCATGCTGCGAACGAGATTCGTCACGGTAATCACCGGCATGACTTCGGATGCCCCGCTTGATACCTTACTCACAGTCGCATTGATCGAAGCTGAGCGGTCTTTAGGAATTACTACTGCATCCACTCCGGCGCCGTCGCCTACCCGCAGGCATGCGCCGAAGTTATGGGGATCGGTTACGCCATCCAATACCAGAAATAGTGGTTTCTCTTTTGCACCCTCTACATCCTCAACCACTTCTGTGATGGTGCGAGCGATAGTCATTTTTTCTGCTAAGGCGACTACGCCTTGATGGCGATCATGTCCTGTTAATTTATGCAAACGTTCAGCATCGGCAGCATGCAAACGCTCACCCAACATCTCTTCAGCCTGTTTTAAGAAATCCCCCATACGTCTATCACGACGGCTAGGATCAAAGTACACCGACTTCAAGCTATCTGGATCAACACGTAAACGCGCTTGAACCGCATGAAAACCTACCAATATTTGTTTCATTATCTTTTCTAACTCAATCTCTATTGACGACGTAATTATTTACGACGCGCTTTTGTACTGCGGACTGGCGGCTTACTTCCAGCGGGCTTACCAACAACTCTCCCAGGCTTGGATTTACCGTTTTTGCGGGTTGCCTTGCTCTTGGATTGATTGGCACCTAAAGTGCCGGCTGACTTAGCAGCATTGACATTAATGCCACTAGGTTTTTGCGGAATCTTGCTATCAGGCCGGCTCTTTTTAGACGCAGCCTTCTTATTAGGTCTACCAGTATCCGTTGCCAGTAATAGTTGGCGACGATTTGAGGAGCCGCCTGGTTCTGCGCCAACCGATTTAACAAGGCTAAATTCAATCTTGCGAGCATCCAGGTCAACACGACTTACCAATACATGCATACGATCACCTAAGCGATAACGAATACCTGTACGCTCACCACGCAACTCTTGGCGAGCCTCGTCGTATTGGAAGTAATCCCCGCCTAGCTCAGTGACGTGCACCATGCCTTCGACAAAAAGATTTTCCAACTGAATAAATAAACTAAAGTTGGCAACGCCCGTTACCGTGCCAGCGTATTCTTGACCCAAATGGTCGCGCATGTAATAACACTTGAGCCATGCCTCTACATCGCGCGACGCTCGTTTGATGAGCAATGCACGCCCAACTGACCCCAGATTGGCAATGCTGCATTGGCGCCCTTAGCTGGTTTAGCTCCTTTTTCAGCCCCTGCTTTTGCATCGCTTTGGGATTTTTTGGCATTCACTGCGTTCTCACGACCTTTGCCCTTACGTGGCAAGGTTAAGTTCAATGGAACCTTCGGCGGCAAGACCGGAACATACGGCTTTTTCTGCAGAATCGACTTTATGACTCGATGTGTCAATAAATCCGGATAGCGGCGGATCGGACTCGTGAAGTGCGAGTAAGCGGGGTATGCCAGACCAAAGTGACCTTCGTTATCTGGTTGGTACATTGCTTGCTGCATAGAGCGCAAGACAACTGACTGAAGCATATTGGCATCAGGACGATCTTTAATCTCACGAATCAGCTTGGCAAAATCGCGCGGCTTTGGTTTTTCACTGCCACCCAAAGATAGGCCTGAGGTTCGCAGAACTTGGCGCAAGGTCATCAGCTTTTCTTCTGATGGCTCACTATGCACGCGATACAAACTCAGATGTTTATTCTTCTCAATAAAGTCAGCAGCACAAACGTTAGCAGTCAACATGCACTCTTCAATTAAGCGATGCGCATCATTACGGATACGCGGTTCAATGCGAAGTATCTTGCCCAGCTCATTACTAATAATTTGAGTCTCAGTGGTTTCAAATTCGATAGCACCCCGCTTCTCGCGCGCAGCCAGCAGAATTTTGTAAAGAGAATATAGATTGGTCAGCAAAGGGCGGAACGGTGCAAAACGCGCTGCTTCAGGACCCTTACTATTAGAGAGAATTTCCCAGACAGTGTCATAGGTAAAACGCTGTGCAGAATGCATCACTGCTGGATAAAACTGGTATGCCAGCACAATGCCATTGTTATCAACCACAGAGTCGCAGACCATACACAGTCGATCTACTCCAGGGTTTAATGAGCAAAGGCCATTTGAAATCTTCTCCGGCAACATCGGAATCACGCGCCTTGGGAAATACACTGAAGTCGCCCGTAACAGACCATCATCGTCTAGTGGCTGGCCCGGCTTTACATAATGAGAGACGTCCGCAATAGCGACAATCAGACGCCACGCTTTAGTCTTACCGTACATGACCGGCTCACAATAAACCGCATCATCAAAATCGCGAGCATCTGCACCGTCAATCGTTACCAGCGGTACATCACGTAAATCGACACGACCTTCTAAATCTGCCTGCTGAACCGTGTCAGGCAAAGCAGCCGCTTCTTTCATAGCTGCAGCCGAGAACTCATGAGGAACGCCATACTTGCGCACGGCAATCTCAATTTCCATTCCAGGATCATCAATCTCGCCTAAGACCTCGACTACACGACCTACCGCCTGGCGATAGCTATCCGGATAATCAATGATCTCAACGCTAACTACTTGTCCAAGCTTGGCATTACCTTGAGCCTTAGGAGGAATCAAAATGTCGTGACCAATACGCTTATCTTCAGGCGCAACAATCAAAACACCATTCTCATTTAAGAGTCGTCCAATCACGACTTTATTGGCGTGCAGAACCACTTCAGCGATCCGCCCCTCTGGACGACCACGCCGATCTGTTCCTAATACCCTGACATTTACTCTGTCGCCGTGCATGACGCGGGACATTTCTCTTTCCGAGAGAAATATGTCTTCACCACCATCATCGGGAATGACAAATCCAAATCCGTCTCGATGCCTTTGGACTGTTCCTAAGCGGTCAGCCTCACGTGGCACCAAGTCTTTTGCTTTACGCATTTAATTCCTTCGGCAATACATGCCTTATATAGCTATTTTTGTTATGAATTAAGGCTACTGTATCAAACCACCAAGTCTGAAGGGAAAAAGCCAAATTGGGTTGAAAAGGGCGAAAAATGCCCATCCCTCTATAATAGAGCCATGCCCAGGTGGCGAAATTGGTAGACGCACCAGCTTCAGGTGCTGGCGATCGTAAGGTTGTGGGGGTTCGAGTCCCTTCTTGGGCACCAAATACTCTAGTTATGGCTAAATATGGGGGCATTATGCTCAAATACAAGCCCCACCCAAGTCAGGCTCTAGAAATCTCTGTGAATTCAGCGCTCCTAAAGACAGCAAGTAAGCACGGCAAGGCCATTGGCCTTTTTTCCGCAACCGCCTTAGGCATAGGCGGCATGATGGGTGCCGGCCTCTTCTCTCTACTTGGCACAGCCAGCATGCATGCTGGAACACATATTCCCCTGGCTTTTCTGATTGGCGCCATTGCAGCCTCATTCTCTCTGTTTACTCATACGCCAAATTAGGCGCCACATTTCCAAGTAGCGGCGGCGCTACTACTTTTACCGTCATGAGTTTTGGGCCTGGCGTTATTGCAGGCGGCCTGAATAATTTTCAATACATTGCGTATTTAATTGCTGCCGCTCTTTATGCTGCCGGGTTTTCTGAATACACCAATACATTGCTTGGTGGCAGTCTTTCGCCAACCGAAGTGAAAATGGTCGGTGCTGGTATCGTAGTTTTATGTGCTGGCATCAATGTACTTGGCACCAATTTTGTTGGTCGCGCTGAAACACTGGCTATCGGCTTTGTCACTATCGCTCTCTTACTGTGTTCAATTGAGGGTATCCGCGTTGCCGATATCAGCGCGTTTAAATCCGCTGGCGGATCCATCAACGGCATAGCGATTGCTACCGGCATTCTGTATATCAACTATCAAGGTTTTGGCGTAGTGACGAATTCATCAAACGCCATGCAAAAACCCCAAAAGGAACTGCCGCTTGCGATGTTTTCCGCCTTGATATTGGTGACGATTGCCTATGTATTAGTAAGTAGCGCAACAGTTCTGCTGCTGCCACCAGAACAGATGCAGCAATTTAATGGTCATGTTCTTGCAAATGCAGCGCAGATCGTTGCAGGTAAGACGGGGTTTGCCGTGATTGGCGCAGCAGCACTCAATGCCACGATTTTTGCCGCCTCTAATATTGCAGCCGATATGGTGAGCAAAACTTCAATCTCTCAAATGCTGGGCCAAACGATTCTCAAAACACGGACAGGCGCACTCAGCGCATCCACCCTCTTTGTGGCCATCTTGGTGTTGATATTTCCGCTCAATATCGTTGGGCAGATGGCCAGCCTAGCATTCTTATTGGTCTATGCCGCCATTACCTATGGTCATCTGAAGGTTCGCAAGAAGACTGGCGCTAGACAATGGCCGCTCTGGACAGCCATCATTATTAATCTCTACTTATTCGTTACGCTTTTGGTGAGCGTTATTGAAAATGCTCCTGGCAGCGCAATTGCATTAATTGGCGCGCTCATTGGCTCTTTTGCACTAGAAGCTTTTTATACAAAATTTCTGAAAAAGAAATTTGGTGCCTAGACGCTGTAACTTAAAGCCCCATATTGCGATGAAGAATCTTGGACTTCATCTCATAGACTTTGAAAATCTTCAGTCTTTGCTTCAGAGAGTTTGATGGGCTCGAACAATCCACCAAAAATAATAGGCCCCTTTTTAACCAAGGTTTTTTCGAATTCGCTCAAACCAATCGGTTTATCGTCCATATCCCTGGTTAACTCTGCCGAGCAGACTATGGCTTCTTCGTCATCTTTATCAACTACTGCAAACTCAATGAACTGCTGATTGTTCTCCACAATCACCAAGGTGCCTCGAGCATAAGAAACTGCATCATGTTGCTCAACGATATATGCGAGAAATTGATTCTCCTCTTCTTTTTCCATTCGAAGATCATCGATAAAGAAAAGATACTGA
Organism: Polynucleobacter necessarius; assembly: GCF_900096755.1. Lineage (NCBI taxonomy): Bacteria > Pseudomonadati > Pseudomonadota > Betaproteobacteria > Burkholderiales > Burkholderiaceae > Polynucleobacter > Polynucleobacter necessarius. The sequence continues at coordinate 1,291,498 of NZ_LT615227.1, read as the reverse complement.
TCCCCTTCAGCATTAACCAAGGTAAATACCTTGGGGATAACGCCATGGCCTAGCGCCAAGTTGCGATAGTAACTAGAGATTTCAACCGCGAGATTTTCAGAGAACAGGCGCATATTAAAAATGTATCAATAAAGCGTGATTAAGCTAAATTCTTTTTCAAAAATTCAAAGGTGCGATGATCCCGGGCCAACTGGGCGGCCTCGGCATTGTATTTTAGAGGCGGCAAACCACGAGCATCAGACTTTGGATTCGCAAATGCATGCTTAGTGTCATAACGATAAAACTCAATATTTGCTCCTGCCGCCTTTAGCTTTTCTTCTAATTGATCAACTCCAGCCGGAGCAAAGAACTCGTCATGCAAAGCCCAATGTGCCAACATCGGCTTACTTACTGCATTGGCATCCACGTATTCAAGTGGAGGGTATCCGTACCATACCACCGTGCCATCTAATTCAGGAACATTGCATGCCGATAGCACTGTTAAGGCGCCGCCCATACAAAAACCAGTTACGGCCACCTCTTCTTGCTGCCAGTCGCCTTCAGATACTGAACCGCCCCACGAATATCTTGTCCGGCAGCATCTCCAAAGTTCAAATCATTCATCAGATGCTCAGCTTCATTAGCCTCGAGCGCTAATTTGCCGCGATATAGATCAGGCACTAACGCGCGATATCCCGCTTTAGCTAAGCGATCGGCAACAGACTTCACTTCGTCATCCAGGCCCCACCACTCCTGAATCACCACAACACCCGGCGCATTTGGTTTGTCGGTAGGCTCAGCCAAATATCCATTTATGGTTTTGCCGTCCGGTCTTTTGTATTCAATCATGTTCTTTCCCTTATCACCTTGATCTCTGAATGACTTCGTCGCCACTTACTGAGGGGCTTTTGCATCCGAATGGATATATCCTACCAGCCAGATTGTTAGCAATCCACAAATGGCTGCCCCGTAACCCACAATGTTGTAGTGCTCCATCATGCCGTCCGGCCTAATCGTCACAATTGCGCCAGCTATTACTGAAGCAATACCGGAAGACAGCATTTGTACCGATCCAACAAGACTCATAAAGGTGCCCCGAATTTTGTTATCTACGACCTGACTCACAATTGCCATAGCAGGAATCATGCGACCAGAAACTAAGATGAAAAATGCTGTTGAATTGATTAAAACAATCCATAAAGGAGTTACCGGCAAATTCGTAGTGACTACCAAAGGAATTAGGCTGATGACTGCAAGCACCCTGAACACTTTGACCTTGCCATATTTATCTGCCATGTGCCCAATAAAGCGTGAACTCATTAGGGTTGCGATCCCGCCACATAAATAGATCAGTGAAATATAAGAATTATCAATACCCACATTAGTAGTGAGATAAAGCGCGATATACGGAATAACCGAGAATCCGGTAACCATGATGAAAGCCATAAATACAAAGGCTTTTAAATGCTGCTGCGCCGTCAATATCTTATAGATCTGATTAAAGCGACTGCCCTCGTGCACATGATCTAAGTGCCCTGCAATCTTGGGAATATTGCGATAACCCAAATACAAAATCAAAGTAGAAACCAAAGCAATGAAAATGAATGGCGCGCGCCAACCTAAAGCCGGAATGTGATTTGCCAAAAATAAACCTAAAGGTACGCCTGCAACCGTAGAGACCGAGAAAGCCACCATCACTGTGCCCAGCGCCTTTCCTCTGCGCTCAAACGGAATGGAGTCAGCCACAATGGTTTGCACTAGGGAGCCTAAGATACCGCCAAACGCACCAGCAAAAGCTCTAGCGATAAAGAGCATTTCATAATTTGGCGCCAAACCACAAGCCAATGTTGCGATGATGAAAAAGGCATATAGACTTAAGAGCAGTTTTCTACGCTCAAAACGATCTACATAGTAGGTGGCAAATACACCAGCGGCTGCCGCTGCAAATGTATAAGAAGACAGGAGCAACCCAAACTGATGGGTATTGATATTAAGGACTTTGATGAACGCGGGCCCTAAGGGCATCATGATCATGAAATCCAAAATATGAGTGAACTGAATGCCTGCCAAGGCAAGCAAAAAGAAACGCTCTTGCGAGGGGGTTCGAACAGAACTCAAAGTGGGATCAACAGTGCAAATTGGGGATGAAAGTCCATTATCCACTCTAGCGCCCCAATCTGCATTGAGGTACGATCAAAGCTAAATCATCGACAAAACTCCGCCAAACGGACTTGACAACAACCATGCCACCTACCGCAACCAGCTTTTCCTTTACCTTCCTCTTCATGGACATCGTTCTTGGAATCTTGGGGCTTGTATTTGTTCTGATATTTCATGGAAGTGCTCTGAATCACATGGTGATGCGCTTTGAATTGCTGACCAAGAAGAACCTTTTGAGGGGGGCAAGTACAACTGGGTCTTTACCCATTTTTACGTGGCATTTATTGTCATTGCCCTGATTCACATTAGCGAAATCTTTATTTGGACCGCCTTTCTTCTGTGGCTAAAGCTCATTCCCAATAGTATTGATGCCATCATGTTTGCTGGCAGTTGCTATACAACTGTTGGCTTTGTAACTGACATTCTGCCGCTTGGCTGGAAAAGCATGGCTTTCTTTATCGCCTTCAGCGGTCTGTTTTCAGTCGCCTAGACTACCTCGGCCATGATTATGATGACTGGGGTCTATAAACAGGCCTGGCTTCTCAAGTACACACCCAAGAAGAAATCACTTTAAGAAAATTTGCCCTTTTCAGGCGATTTTCTGGGTAATTTATGCTGTTTTTTAGCAAAAAATGCTCGTTTTTATGAACTTCAGGAATTACTTTAAGTTTTGATGTAATACCCGTAAACACAGCGACTTCCACCTCTAGATGGGTCGTGGGTATCTTGGATAACACCATCAATCACAGCGGTGAGGTGCTTTGACACCTTCACTATCAAAGTGCCAGCCGGTAGCTCGTCCGGCCTTAGGTGGACCTGACAACCTACCCCAATCTTCATCGTCGGAACCCATTTAAAACCATACTTGAGAATGTAGTCATGGAAGACATTCCGATGGTTACCATTGCGCGGGGATGAGCCTTTCGCGCTTAATCTCTTAGCAAGTCTATCGTTACGGGAGGATTGGGCATATGACTCATTAGCAAGCCTGAGGTCCTCATAGACCTGCATATAGGGCAAGTTCGCTGCAATCGCAATAGATCTGACCACGCAGTCACCTGCGCCACCCTTAAAGCCAGACTTTTGCCTACCCCCATCATTCAATTGAAATGGGAAGCTCGTATTTGATCTGGAGAAAAGGTTTAGAAAGCCAAACATGAGGTGTCGCCCAATAAAAAATGGATTTGCTTTGTGGGCAAATCCATTTTTGGTATGGTCGGAGCTAAATTACTTCGCGCCAGCCTTCTTAACCTCTAAACGCCAAGCGTGCAACAAAGGCTCGGTGTAGCCGTTTGGCTGCTCAAGACCTTTGAAAATCAAATCGCTGGCCGCTTTATAAGCATAAGAATCTTTGTAGTTTGGCATCATTGGCTTGTACAAAGGATCGCCAGCGTTCTGACCATCCACCACTTTAGCCATGCGCTGCAAAGTCTCATTTACCTGATCAGCAGTCACGATACCGTTGAGCAACCAGTTAGCAATGTGTTGGCTGGAGATACGCAAAGTTGCACGGTCTTCCATTAAGCCAACGTTATGGATATCTGGAACCTTAGAGCAACCAACGCCTTGATCGATCCAACGAACCACATAACCCAAGATGCCTTGGCAGTTTGTTATCCAATTCTTGCTGAATCTCTTCTTTAGACCAATTAGCCTTCTCAACCACTGGAATAATAGTTAACAAGTCATTGATCAACGCTTCAGCTTCAGCAGCGGTGTCGAGCTTTTCCATTTCCTTTTGGAGCTCTGCTACGTTTACTTGGTGATAGTGCAGTGCATGCAAAGTTGCTGCAGTTGGTGATGGTACCCAAGCTGTATTTGCGCCTGCCTTAGGATGAACAATCTTCTGCTCAACCATAGCCTTCATCATGTCTGGCATTGCCCACATACCTTTACCGATTTGAGCGCGGCCACGCAAGCCACAATCCAAACCTGCAAATACGTTACGACGCTCATAGGCAGACAACCACTTGCTGGTCTTCATATCACCCTTGCGCATCATTGGGCCCGCGTACATTGCTGTATGCATTTCATCACCAGTACGATCCAAGAAGCCATTATTAATAAAGGCAACACGTGCACCTGCAGCAGCAATTGCCGCTTTGATGTTGGCACTCATGCGACGCTCTTCATCCATGATGCCAAGCTTGACTGTGTCTGCTGGCAAACCGAGCAACTTCTCAACGCGACCAAAGAGCTCACCTGCAAAAGCCACTTCTTCTGGGCTGTGCATTTTTGGCTTCACGATATAAACGGAGCCCTTGCGTGTATTACCAATTGCTTGGCTTGCTGGACGATTAATGTCGTACAAATCGATCAATACAGTCACTACTGCGTCCAAGATACCTTCATAGATCTCTTTACCTTCGCCGGTAATGATGGCTGGGTTGGTCATTAAATGGCCAACGTTACGGAGGAACAAGAGTGAGCGGCCATGCAAAGTGACAACGCCATCTTTTGCATCAACAGCGCCAATACCAGCCTTGTACTTACGGTCTGGGTTGAGTGCACGAGTAATGGTCTTATCGCCCTTCTTCACTTCCTCAACTAAAGTTCCCCTGAGGATGCCTAACCAGTTCTCATAAGCAACGACCTTGTCATCACCATCCACTGCAGCAATAGAGTCTTCCAAATCCAAAATGGTGGATAGTGCGGCCTCAAGTACAACATCATTGATGCCTGCAGGATCGCTTGCGCCAATGGTTTTGGTCTTATTAATTTCGATATCAATATGAACGCCGTTATTGCGCAATAAGACTGAGCTTGGTGCAGCCGCGTCACCTTGATAGCCAACAAATTGCTTCTCATCAGCTAAACCAGTAACGCTGCCATCTTTTAATTTAACGGAAAGCTTGTTGCCGTCGACTGTATAAGCAACTGAATCACGATGTGATCCTTTAGCCAATGGAGCAGCTTGATCCAAGAAGTTACGAGCATAAGCAACTACCTTAGCGCCACGAATTGGGTTGTAAGCACCCGTCTTAGTAGCGCCATCCTCTTCAGAGAGAACATCGGTGCCATAGAGAGCGTCATATAAAGAACCCCAACGTGCATTCGCAGCATTCAATGCATAACGGGCATTTAAAACAGGAACTACCGGTTGAGGACCTGCTTGAAGCGCCAACTCATCATCCACATTCTTGGTTGTTGCGGTAATTTTTCCTGGAACGTCGACTAAGTAGTCAATTTCTTTTAAGAATTTACGGTATGCAGGCATATCCTTGATTGGACCTGGATTGGCTTGGTGCCATTTATCCAAGTCAAGCTGAATGCGATCGCGCTTTGCTAGCAATGCTTCATTTTTTGGAGTTAAGTCTTTAACAATTTCATCAAAACCCTTCCAAAAGCCAGCGCTCTTAATGCCAGTACCTGGAAGTACTTTGTCTTCGATAAAACGATATAGAGGGATTGCCACCTGAAGGCTATTACAGGTAGTACGCGCAGTCATGTTGTAAACCTTGGTTCTTACAAAAAGTTAATAAATTAGTTAATAAATGCTGAATCAATTATTTTCCATCAACCCTGAAAAGGATGCTGAAGGAGGATGGTTTCATCACGCTCTGGGCCTGTAGACACCATTGCGATTGGCTTACCAGCCACTTCCTCGATACGACGCAGGAACTTTTGAGCCTCAGGTGGCAATTTATCCCACTCACGGATACCGAAGGTTGTACCCTTCCAGCCCGGGAAATCTTCATAAATTGGCTCACAGCGAGCAACAGATTCTGCGCCGCGTGGCAACACATCTAACTTCTTACCATCGAGGAGGTTGTAGCCAACGCACAGACGGATAGTTTCAAAACCATCTAGTACGTCCAATTTAGTAATACATAAACCAGACAAGCCATTGATCTGAATCGAACGCTTTAACGCAGCAGCATCTAACCAACCAGTGCGACGTGGACGACCGGTAACGGAGCCAAACTCTTTGCCAACTTCAGCCAAGCGTACGCCAACTGGATCTTGCTTTGCCGGATTGTCATGATCGTAGAGCTCGCTTGGGAATGGACCCGCACCAACGCGAGTGCAATAGGCTTTAGTGATACCCAGGATGTATTGCAAAGACTCAGGGCCAACACCTGAACCAGCAGCAGCATTGCCTGCTACACAGTTGCTGGATGTGACGTATGGATAGGTACCATGATCGATATCGAGTAATGTGCCTTGAGCGCCTTCGAACAATAAGTTTTGTCCAGCTTGCTCAGCTGCGTAGAGCGCGCTAGACACGTCAACCACCATTGGCTTAAGGCGTTCAGCATATGACATTGCTTCAGCCAAAGTCTTTTCATAATTAACAGGCTCAGCACCGTAGTAATTGGTGAGCATGAAATTGTGATATTCCAAATTCTCACGCAATTGCTCTGCAAATTTTTCTGGGTAGAACAAGTCTTGAACGCGCAATGCACGGCGTGCAACTTTATCTTCATATGCCGGCCCAATACCGCGGCCAGTTGTACCAATCTTCGCCTCACCACGCTTCTTCTCGCGAGCATGATCAATTGCTACGTGGTACGGCAGAATTAAAGTAGTCGCTTCTGAGATCTTCAGGCGGGATTGAACATCCAATCCAGCCGCTTCTAGTTCGCCAATTTCTTTAAAGAGTGCCTCTGGAGAAAGCACTACGCCATTACCGATGTAGCAAATCACATTCTTGTGCATGATTCCAGATGGGATCAAACGCAAAATAGTCTTCTTGTCACCGATGATGAGTGTGTGGCCCGCATTGTGACCGCCCTGGAAGCGAACTACCGCTTGAGCATGGTCAGTCAACCAATCCACTACCTTACCTTTACCTTCATCACCCCACTGGATGCCAATGACAACTACGTTACAACCATGTGCTTGCTGCTTTGAAGACATAATGAAATCCAAAAAGATAATTACAAAATAGGTTAACTACTGCTTATAGGTTTACTTCTTCAGGTTTACTTCTTCAGGTTTACTTCTTTTTTACTTCTCAAGGGCTGCCTTGCTTCACCAACTCTCGATCACATTCATATTCGGCAGCCTCTACTGTTGTACTAGCTGGCGCCTGTATCACTACCTCACCCTGACTTCTCAAACTGCTTATTGCTTTATTCAATTCCGCATCCTCAATCCAAGGAGCCAGAATTGCTAACTTGCGCGCCTTTAAAGGAGACAAGTTAGCCAAGGTCAATAGATCTAATGAGAAACCAGTTGCAGGACGTGGGCGACCAAAAGCTTGACCAACATGGTCATAGCGACCGCCTCTTGCAATCGGTTGCGGCAACTGATCAACATACGCAGCAAACATTACGCCGCTGTGATATTGATAGCCACGCAAGTCAGCCAGATCAATACTGAGCTCTAATTTTGTAGATAAAGCACTTGCAGCTAAGGCTAGGCGCTCAAGGTCAGCTAAGGCTTGATCGACTGCAGCATGTTTCGGCAATACTTTTTTAGCCTTTACGAGTACTTCAGTGCATGGGCCATTTAATTCTGTCAGAGCAATGAGTGCTTCAGATATTTTGGCGGGCAAACAAGTGGTCCATTGGCTCAAGCGCGGGCGATCCTTGCTTTGCAATAAACCATACAAAGTCTCAATGGTTTCTTTATCGAGTTTTTGGTCAGCCAAGATACCAGTCAGAATGCCAGCATGCGACAAATCTAGATAGACCTTATCTAAACCTGCTACTGCAAGCGTTTTTAACAATAAGGTCATTGCCTCAAAGTCTGCTTCCCAAGTGGCGCAACCGTAAATCTCGGCACCGAGCTGCAACTCTTCACGAGCAGAACTGCCAACTGGTGTGCGAGCATGCGCAACAGAACCGGCGTAGCAAAGACGGGTGACACCAGCGCGATTTAAGAGATGCGCATCAATACGAGCCACTTGCGGAGTCATGTCTGCCCGCAAGCCTAGGGTGCGACCTGATAATTGATCTACCAACTTGAATGTTTGTAGATTGAGATCTGAACCAGTACCAGTCAATAAGGAGTCTAAGAACTCAAGGATTGGGGGAGCAACCAACTCATAACCATAGGATTGATATAAATCCAAAATGGCACGACGCAAAGACTCTACCTTGCGAGCCTCTGCTGGCAAAACATCTGCAATATCTTCAGGAAGTAACCAACGATTCATGATTTGGAATATTCACTTTCTTATTTTTTATGCAGGAACTTAAAGAATTCGCCATTAGGCTCAACCACCATGATGTCTTTCTTATCCTTGAAAGAGCTACGGTAGGCTTCTAAGCTTTGATAGAACTGCGCAAACTGAGGGTCGCGCCCAAATGCCTCGGCGTAAAGTGCTGTTGCCTTGGCATCACCTGCACCTTTAATCTTTTGTGCGTCACGATAAGCTTCAGCCAAGATCGTGTCACGCTGACGCTCCGCATTGGCACGAATCTTGTCAGATTCAGCGGCGCCGGTTGAGCGCAACTCATTGGCAACACGCTTACGCTCTGCTTCCATACGACGATAAACAGAATCACTAATCTCAGCCAAGAGGTCAACGCGCTTTAATCTCACATCCACGATCTCTACGCCGATATCAGCAGCATCATCTGCCACCTTCTTACGAATACCCTGCATCACTTCTTCACGCTGATCAGAGATCAACTCGCGAACAGTACGCTTCGTGAACTCTTCATTAAGGGCAGAACGAACCAATTGGGTTAAGCGATCTTGCGCCAAACGCTCATCACCCTTAAAGCTAATAAAGAACTTACGTGGATCAACAATGCGCCATTTCACATAAGAATCCACCAAGAGGTTTTTCTTCTCAGCAGTAATAAAGCGCTCTGCTTCTGGATTGTCAATTGTCAGAATACGGCGATCAAAGAAACGCACGCTTTCAAACGGCGCCGGCAACTTCACTTGAATGCCTGGCTTTTCAATGACACGAACAATCTGTCCAAAAGAAAACACGACAGCAAACTTACGCTGATCAACCACAAAGACGCTGGAAGACAGCACATAAATGAGTGCAATGCCAGCAGCAATTAAACGATTCGCATTCATTATCTGGACTCCCGATCACGACTACGAAGACCATCACGTTTGTCTACATTGCTACTTGCAGCAGGCGGTGTTGTCGCTGGTGCGCCAGAAGAAGGGTTTGGAGCGCTCGCTCCTGTTGCCCCTCCTACAGTCACACTGCCAGTTGGAGTGGATGCCCCCGACTGGTTAACTTGAGCACTTGCTGCTTGAGCGCTTTCAGCACTGACTTGAGCAACGATCTTATCGAGCGGCAGATACAACAAGCTATTGCTCTTGGTTGTATCAACCAAAATCTTCGTAACGTTGTTATACATCTCACGCATGCTGTCGATATACATACGATCGCGAGTTACTTGCGGCGCTTTGGAGTACTCCACCAAGATTTGTTTAAAGCGAGTAGCGTCACCCTCTGCTGTAGCAACAACACGGGCTTTATAGCCTTCGGCCTCTTGAATGAGGCGAGCAGCGGTACCCTTGGCGCGCGGAATAATGTCATTGGCGTAGGCCTGACCTTCACTCTTCAGGCGCTCCTGGTCTTGACCGGCTTTCACGGCGTCGTCAAATGCTGCTTGAACTTGTTCTGGCGGCTGAACGTTTTGCACGGTCACGCTAGTGACGTAGATACCCGTCTTGTAGCTATCCAAAATCTTCTGAATTGAGTTTGCTAAATCAATGCCAATCTTTTCGCGGCCCTCATACAAGACGGCATCCATCTTGCTGCGCGCAACGATTTCCCGAACAGCTGTTTCTGCCGCTTGAACTACTGCAGCATCTGGATCGCGGTTGTTAAATAAATAATCAGCTGGATCTTTCAGGCGGTACTGAACAGCAAAGCGCACATCGATGATGTTTTCATCTTCGGTGAGCATAGAAGAGTCTTTTTGATTGGTGGCCTTAATCAATACCGGACGACCCACTTCTACTGAACGGACTCCAGATAGATTGACAGTCTCTTCAGACTGAATAGGCCAAGGCATACGCCAGTTGATACCAGGCTTGGCGGTGTGGTCGTATTTTCCAAAAGTGAGGATAACGCCCGCTTGGCCTTCTTGAATAATGAAAAAGCCACTACATACCCAAATGAAGAATACGGCAGCCGCTCCAATCAGAACGCTAGCCTTAGATCCGAATGGATTGCTGAAATTAAAGTTAGGTGCAGATGGACCGCCACCATTGCCACCGCTATTACCGCCACGTTGTGACGGCGGAGGAATATCAGTGCTATTAGGTTTGTTACTAGGCTTTTGTGCAGAGCTACCCGTGACACCAGGTTTTTTCTTGCCGCCAAACATTCCAGCAATTCTGTCGTTGAAATCACGCCACAGCTCATCCAAATCTGGAGGGCCATCTGGCTTAGCCGGTTTATTGCCTGGCTGACTAGTTGGCGGAGTTTCTGTTGGTTTTGTATCTGAATCTACTTTTGGAGCTTGTTCATTTCCCTGCCCATCTTTGGCATCTTTTGATCCGACGGTGTTGTGGCTATTGCCCCAACCTGGATCATTGACCGAAAAAAGGCCTAGAAATTTACGCATCATTAGAAAAATAGCTTCGTTTAGGAATCGGATTAAATTCGGATGATTCTAGTCGTTCTGGTAATGGTGCTAAAAACTCGTCCGGGGCCATTTGCGTCTTGGCACGGTTGTGTTCGACCCTTATTCTATCAGTCATTTGGGAGCATTCGGCCAGCGCTGAGCGCAGCAAATCAAGGCCCAAGCCAGTCCGGGCTGATAGGAAAACCTGGCTAGGGAAGCCCTGCTCGTCCCGCTCCAAAACCGCCCCTCGAGTGAAGGTTTGCGGCATCTGGTCAATCTTATTCATGACCTCGATTCTGGGGATATCATCAGCCCCAATTTCCTCCAAAACGGCCTCTACTTCCGCTTTTTGCTCCCTGGCAACCGGGCTGCAGGCATCAATGGCATGCAAAATCAGGTCGGCATGGATGGTTTCGTCCAAAGTGGCCCTAAAAGCCTCTACCAGCTGGTGCGGCAAATCCCGGATAAAGCCAACCGTGTCAGAAACCACAATGGAGCCGACTCCGTCCAAATGGACCCTCCTAGAGGTGGTGTCCAAAGTGGCAAATAGCTGGTCAGCCGCATAAGTCCCCGCTTTGGTGAGGGCATTAAATAGAGTGGATTTACCAGCATTGGTGTATCCAACCAAGGAGACGGAAAACACGTCTTTGCGATTGCGCGCTCTTCTTTGCGTTCTTTGCTGACGTTGCAACTTTTCTAGTTCATTTTCTAAGCGCTTAGCTTTGGTTGCCAACATACGGCGGTCCAACTCCATCTGCGTTTCACCAGGACCACCACGCACACCAATACCACCTCGTTGACGCTCTAAGTGACTCCATGCCCTTACTAAACGCGACATGCGATAGCGCACTTGCGCAAGCTCAACCTGTGTCTTACCAATATGGCTTTGTGCTCTCTGACTAAAGATATCAAGGATCAAACCCGTACGATCCATCACATGAAAACCAATGTGACGTTCTAAATTGCGTTGCTGGGTTGGAGAAAGTGGATGATTGAAGATAGCGAGCTCAGCTCCCTGCTCCTCCATCACCTTCTTGAGCTCATTCGCCTTGCCAGAGCCTATGAATAGGGCTGGATCGGTCTTGCCTTTACGTGCAATAACGCTAGCTGCGGGTATTGAGCCGGCGCTGTCAGCCAGAAGACTGAGCTCTGCCATGCTATCTGCAAAATCTTCGCGTCCTGTGTCTACTCCAACCAGAACGGCGTGAGTCGCATCTACTCCAGTTTTATACAGGGCTAGCTTCTTCTAAACGGAAATCAATCGCGCGAGCAGGAACGATCGTCGAGATTGCATGCTTGTAAACCATCTGCGTCACAGTATTGCGCAAGAGGACAACGTATTGATCAAAAGATTCAATATTGCCTTGCAACTTAATACCGTTCACGAGATAGATCGAAACAGGAACAGGTTCTTTGCGCAAAGCATTAAGAAATGGATCCTGAAGTAATTGAATTTTGTTGTTATTCATACTGCCCCTTATTTATCTTTTGTTAACTACTTTTTTGGGAGTCTTGCTTTTTTATTTAAATACCAATTTCATTACATATTGCGTAATACAACTTCATTACAACCTACTGAACTATCTATATTGGGCTGATTTCTGAAAAAATCAAGCCCCCTTCAAATCAGACTGAAAGCTTAGCCCAAATTAGCGCTTTTTGCCTTTTTTACCCTTATCAGCATCTACATAGGGGTTTTTAGCGGTATTCATCTGGATGCGTAATGGTGTGCCCCGTAATTTAAAGGCATCCCTAAAGCGCCCTTCTAGATAGCGCTTGTAGCTATCGGTAACACCACTCAAGGAAGTGCCATGAATAACCACGATTGGAGGATTCATGCCCCCTTGGTGGGCGTAGCGCAATTTTGGACGTCCCATATCAACCCGTTTTGGCTGTTGATGCTCAATAGCCTCTTGCAAGATACGAGTTAAGCGTGGTGTTGGTAGTTTTGCCATTGCTGCAGCGTAAGCGGCATCCACATCTTTAAAAAGTTCTTTAAGACCAGTGCCCTTCTTAGCGGAGATCGGATGAACGTTCGCAAAATCGAGGAAGCGCAGCTTTTGGGCAATCTCTAGGCGGGCATGCTCTTTAACGTACGCATCGATCCCATCCCACTTATTCACCGCAACTACTAATGCGCGGCCAGCTTCCACAATAAAGCCAGCGATATGAGCATCTTGCTCAGAAATATCTTGCTGAGCATCCAACATCAAGATCACGACATTACAGTCCGCAATGGCTTGCAATGTTTTAACCACAGAGAACTTTTCAATCGCCTCAAATACTTTGCCGCGACGACGCAAACCTGCGGTATCAACCAGAATATAAGGCTTACCGTTGCGCTCAAACGGAACTTCAATCGCATCGCGAGTAGTTCCAGGCATGTCAAATGCAATCACGCGCTCTTCACCAATCAGCTTATTGATCAGCGTTGATTTGCCGACGTTCGGACGACCCACTACCGCAATCTTCATTGGGCGATTTGGATCGTTGGCCAATTCATCTTCATCCGGCTCTGCAATACCAAGAGAATCCAAGGCATCATCAATCAGACCGCGAACACCGTCACTGTGCGCAGAAGAAATTGGGAATGGCTCACCTAAGCCGAGCTCATGAAAGTCTGCGGTAACTACACCCGCTTGCATACCTTCAGTTTTGTTTACCGCCAGAATGACTGGTCTACCGGTCTTACGCAAGAAATCTGCAATGACTCGATCTTGCGGCGCCATACCTAAACGGCCATCTACCAAGAAAATCACAATGTCAGATTCGGCAACGGCTTGTTTGGTTTGCTTTGCCATCTCGGCAACAATGCCCGTTTTGGCGACCGGCTCAAAACCACCGGTATCAACGCAAATAAACGCACGCTCACCGATACGACCTTTGCCATAGTGACGATCTCTGGTTAAACCAGAGAAATCGGCCACCAATGCATCACGTGAACGCGTTAAGCGATTAAAGAGAGTCGACTTCCCCACATTGGGACGACCGACGATGGTGATGACTGGATTCATTTTGGACTGTACGCCGCTATTTTTCCACCTTGAGACTGAACCAAGATGAGGCCGCCAACTGCAATTGGCGCTGCCGAGATTGGACTGCTATCGTGACGAATACGCGCAACCATCTCGCCATTCGACTGTGAAAATGCATGGATGTAGCCTTGAGCATCACCCATTAATAAAACTCTACCGATGGCTAGAGATTCACCCACATCTCGGTATGTGAGCTGGGTGTTTTCCCAAACTTGTGTGCCATCTTTGACCGCGAAAGCAGTGACATAAGATTTTTCATTTGCCGAGAAGACAAGCTCTTGGCTTTGTGAGGTGCCGGTATAGCTTGAGTAATCCTTAAACCACAAAAGGTTTCCTGTACGCGCCTGGCCACAACCAATCCGGCCTTGATATGAAACCGCACAGATGATTTCGCCTTCCATGCTTGGCTTGGCTGTAACGTCATTCAAGCGCTCAATCTCAGAAAAGCCTTTAGGGAAAGAAACCGGTGTTTCCCAAACAAGACCGCCATTGGCAATCACAATCATGCCAAAACGACCGCCAGCAAATCCAGTCACAATCACTTCGTTATTAATAGCGAGCATGCCGTAACCAACGCGTAAGGACAGGGCGGATTGCTGACGCTGATATGTCCACTTGCGCACGCCTGTTTGCGCATCCAAACCGATGAAACGATTATCCAGGGCACGAACAACCACAATGCCGCCAGCCACCACTGGCTCGCTCAATACTTCACTGCCAACGCTTACCTTCCAAATCTGCTTGCCGGTATCGTCATAGGCATACACGGTTCCCTTGGTGCTTACGGCAACAGTAGTGCGGCCGTCAGATCCTGGACCGATGGACAAACGCTCGGGAACCGATGTCTCCCAAACCTTTTCGCCATTATTTAAATTGATTTTTGCTAAGTTGCCACGATGAGATGCCGCATACACAGCATCACCCGCAACTACAGGATGAAAGTTAAATGTCTCTGAAGAGCCAACGCTGGTAGACCATACTGGCTGCAAGTCAAACTGATTACTAACCGGGGCCAATTCAGCCGGCTTACGAACTCTTGAACCACCAGAACAAGCAACTAATGCAAGAGTCACAGAACCCACTAAAAGGGCTGTGCCAATAACCTTTGGTAAATGCTTCATTGCTTTCATTCCCGTATTTATCACTGAGCGATTCCGCCTACAGCATCCAATTTAACCTTTAAGAGACGACGCGCCTCTTCAGGGAATTCTTTTGCCTGGTCTAATTTCTTCCAAGCCTCTTGATAACTTTGCTTGGCTTTTTCATTTTGCTTTTGCGCCAGATACCAATCTCCGCGACGCTCAAGCCATAAGGCTTCGAAACCGGCAACAGGCTTGTCTTTCAAAATTTGATCTGCTTCTACAGAATCCTTTTCGCCACCCTGCTCAATCAATTGAGAAACTAAACGTAATTTAGCCAACGCAAGGTAGCCATCATTTGAAGCATTCTTAGCGGTCCAACGCAAATAATCCAAAGCCTTAGCACTGTCGCCAGCATCAGAGGCAATGCGCGCAGCAATCAAACTCGACATAGGAGCATATGGTGTGCGTGCAAAATCTTTTTGCAAATCATCGGCGGCGCGCAAAGTTTGATCTTTATCGCCTTTAGCAATTGCAGAGACCATGGTTTCGTAAAGTTTCGACGCCTCCAAAGCTTGGTTATTACGCCACCATTGGTAGCCGCTATAAGCGGCATATGCAAATAAGGCAACGGTCACAATACCAGTGATCAGATTGCGATACTTTTGCCAAAACGCTTTAAGTTGGTCCCACTGTTCTTGTTCTTCTAAATCTAAAGGCATATCAATCCAAGCCAATTAATCAGTAATTGAGGGTATATGAAGCTCATTCTATTCGGAGGCGCCTACTAGGGCATCAATTGCCGCCCCCAGGACATCATCCAAGGGAACAGACTTTTGCTCGCCTGTGCCACGTAAGTCCTTGAGTTGAGCCTCATTTTTAGCTAGCTCATCAGGGCCAATAATCACCGCAAAGGCAGCCCCACTGCTGTCGGCTTTCTTCATTTGAGACTTAAAGCTGGCTGATTGCCCATCTGGCGGGCAGAACAAAATAGTATCGATTCCAGCGCTACGTAAGCGCTCAGCAATAATCATGGCGGCCGTTAGCGTCTCGCCACCTTGATGCAGAACAAAGATATCGCATTGGGCATGCGCTTCCGGCGAAGAACCGGAGACCCTCATTAACTCCAGAACACGCTCCATACCCATTGCCCAACCACAAGCAGGTGCAGCCTTGCCGCCCATACGCTCGATCAATGGATCGTAGCGCCCACCACCTGCGATAGTGCCTTGCGCACCTAACTCATCAGTGATCCATTCGAATACAGTCAGATTGTAGTAATCCAAGCCACGCACTAAACGCGGATTAATTTTGCAAGGAATATTGTTTGCTTTAAGCAAGGCCTGCACTGCGTTGAAATGCTTAAGCGACTCTTCACCCAAGAAATCTAATAGTTTTGGCGCACCTTCAATCAAGGCCTGCATCTCTGGGTTTTTAGAATCCAAGATTCGCAAAGGATTGCTAATCAAGCGACGTTGTGAATCTTCATCGAGCTGTGATTTGTGTTTCTCAAAGTAAGTCACTAAGGCTGCGCGATGCTCTGCGCGCTCAGGGGCCTGACCTAATGAGTTAATTTCTAGACGAACACCTTTCAGTCCTAGCTCATCCCATAGGCGTTGACCCATCAGGATGATCTCTGCGTCGATGTCGGGGCCAGCAAAGCCAAGCGCCTCAATGCCAAATTGATGAAACTGGCGATAACGACCACGCTGTGGACGCTCATGACGGAACATAGGACCGGTATACCAAAGAC
Organism: Polynucleobacter necessarius; assembly: GCF_900096755.1. Classification (NCBI taxonomy): domain Bacteria; kingdom Pseudomonadati; phylum Pseudomonadota; class Betaproteobacteria; order Burkholderiales; family Burkholderiaceae; genus Polynucleobacter; species Polynucleobacter necessarius. The sequence continues at coordinate 1,274,997 of NZ_LT615227.1, read as the reverse complement.
GCTTAGGTCCTTCGTAAAGCAAATTGTTTTCAATGACAGAACGCACTAATGCAGCGGTGCCCTCAGGACGCAAAGTGAGTTGCTCACCATTCAAGCGGTCCTCAAATGAGTACATTTCATTTTCAACAATGTCAGTGACTTCACCGATGCCACGCTGAAATACCGCAGTCGCCTCAACAATTGGCGTTCTCAAAAATTCATAGCCATAGGCGCGAGTTAAATCGCGCAGAACATGTTCAAGATGAGCCCACTGCGCAGCATCCGCTGGTAGCAAATCATTCATGCCGCGTACGCCATTGATTTTTTGAATCTTGGCTTGCGCTTTTTGCTCTTTGTTTTGATCAGTCATTTTTATTCTTGTTCTAACTTGGCTTTATTCAACTTTTGCTGCGTAGTTTTGTTTAACGTACTCGTCAACAATCACTTGGAACTCTTCTGCAATTTTCTCACCGCGCAAGGTTTTTACCTTAACACCATCCACAAACACTGGTGCCGCTGGGGTTTCACCTGTTCCCGGCAGGGAAATGCCAATATTGGCATGCTTACTCTCACCTGGGCCGTTAACGATGCAGCCCATTACAGCCACATTCATATTCTCCACTCCCGGGTGGGTTTTCTTCCAGACCGGCATTTGCTGGCGCAGATAGGATTGAATGTTTGCTGCTAATTCTTGAAAAGTGGTGCTAGTCGTTCTCCCGCAACCAGGACACGCAATCACCATTGGGGTGAAGTTACGCAAACCCATTGTTTGCAAAATCTCTTGAGCAACAATGACTTCGTTTTCACGTGGCGCACCAGGATCAGGCGTTAATGAAACGCGAATGGTGTCACCAATACCCTCTTGCAACAAAATACCCATTGCTGCAGTGGAGGAAACAATGCCTTTGCTGCCCATACCTGCCTCAGTTAAACCCAAGTGCAAAGGATAGTCAGAGCGACGTGAGAGGTCGCGATATACCGCAACCAAGTCTTGCACATTACTGACTTTGCATGAGAGCAAAATTTGGTTTGGGTTCATACCAAACTCAACTGCTTTTTCTGCTGACTGTAAGGCCGACTGAATCAGCGCCTCAATCATCACTTCTTGCGCAGTCTTTGGAGTAGCCAATGCAGCATTGCTATCCATGATTGAAGCTAAGAGGTCTTGATCTAAGCTGCCCCAGTTCACACCAATGCGAAGCGGCTTGTCATATTTACAAGCCGCTTCAATCATTTGCGCAAACTGTGGGTCACGCTTGGCGCCCTTACCCACATTGCCTGGGTTAATACGGTACTTCGAGAGCGCTTTAGCGCACTCCGGAAAATCATTTAATAAAGTATGGCCGTTGTAATGAAAGTCACCAATCAAAGGCACCAACACATCCATCTTGTCCAACTGCTCACGAATATACGGAACGGCTGCTGCAGCTTCCGGCGTATTCACAGTGATACGCACCATCTCAGAGCCGGCGCGCGCCAATTCTTTTACCTGAATTGCTGTACCTACTGCATCAGCAGTATCGGTATTCGTCATCGATTGCACGCGTACAGGTGCATCACCACCAACGGTGATGATGTTGGACTTCCAGGCAACGGTAGCTTGACGCGTTGCTCGCTTAGGGCTTGGCCCCAAGGGTAGTGGTGGTAATGAATTATTAGAGCTCATGAGGTTCTAATCTTTAATTTAATTTTTTGAGCCACTCGATGGGATGTGTACATTTGGCTCTGAATCAAAATCGTCATCAGACTCAACTTCGGTAAGCTCTATCTCAGCATTGTGCACAGCTCGTTCACGAACTCGAGTGCGGTCTACAACATCCCCTGCCAATTGACCGCACGCCGCTGTGATGTCATCACCACGAGTCTTACGCACCGTCGCAACCATGCCAGCATCCAAGAGAATGCCAGCGAAAGCATTCACACGCTGAGCCGGCGAGCGCTTAAGACCAGACTCTGGGAACGGATTAAAGGGGATGAGATTGATCTTGCATTTAATGTTTCTAAGCAAGCGCACCAATTCTTTTGCCTGAATATCAGAATCATTCACACCATCGAGCATGCAGTATTCAAAGGTCAAAAAATCTCTTGGCGCAAATGGTAAGTAACGCTCACATGCGTCCAGCAATTCGCGTAATGGATACTTTTGATTGAGCGGCACCAATTGGTCACGCAATGCGTCATTCGGTGCATGCAATGAAACTGCCAATGCTACTGGGCAATCTTGCGCAAGACGATCAATCATCGGTACGACGCCCGATGTAGAAACTGTCACACGACGACGTGATAAACCATACGCCCTGTCATCGAGCATTAAGCGCAATGCAGAAACCACATTGTCGTAATTGAGCAAGGGCTCACCCATACCCATCATCACCACATTCGAAATCACGCGACCGGTATGCTCCCAACCAGGTGTTGGAAACTTTTCGATTCTGCGTACAGCCTCCGGATCATTACGCAAAAGATGTTCTGCAAACCAAAGTTGCCCGATGATTTCACCGGAAGTGAGATTACGTGAGAAGCCTTGATATCCTGTTGAACAGAAGCGGCAGTTCACCGCGCAACCAGCCTGAGAAGAGATGCACAAGGTGCCTCGATCATCCTCAGGGATAAAAACAGACTCGACCGCATTACCAGCGCCCACGTCCAGCAACCACTTGCGGGTGCCGTCAGCGGCGTGTTCGTCTTTAATTACGGGGAGAGAAAGCACTTCTGCTTTGTCTAGCAATGTTGCTCTGAAGCTTTTTGCCAGATCGCTCATGTCATTAATGTCAGATACACCGCGTTGATGTATCCACTGCATGAGCTGCTTTGCCCTAAAGGGCTTTTCATTCAACCCCGCGACATACGCCGCCATTTGGTCAGCGTCAAAATCTAAGAGATTTACGCGCGGGGAGGTCAATGCGCCTACTTATAAATGAATAGGTTTATCGATTAACGATTGAAAACATTCATGCCAGGGAAGAAGAAGGCAACTTCCACAGCAGCTGTTTCAGGAGCGTCAGAACCATGAACGGCGTTTGCATCGATACTGTCAGCAAAGTCAGCACGGATTGTGCCTTTTTCCGCTTTCTTAGGATCGGTAGCGCCCATCAAGTCACGATTCTTAGCAATAGCGCCTTCGCCTTGCAATACTTGAATCATTACAGGACCAGAGACCATGAAGCTCACCAAGTCTTTAAAGAAAGGACGGTCTTTATGAACGCCATAGAACTGCTCAGCTTCAACTTGTGAAAGGTGCGCCATTCTGGAAGCAACAATCTTCAAACCAGCAGATTCAAAACGGTCATAGATTTTGCCGATGACGTTTTTAGCGACAGCATCAGGTTTGATAATAGAAAGGGTGCGTTCAATTGCCATTCAAGACTCCAATAGTGATTTCAAAGGTATTTGCTGGGTAAGGCCAAAAGCCACCCTACTTCAGCGACCCCCGAATTATACATTGCCTGACGGTATTTACCCCTATATAAGTAGGGCTAAGCCATTGAATTTACAGGGCATAAGCCTTTAATTTGTAGGTCTTTTAGGTGGGGGCTTGAAATTTAGGCGTTTTGTCTATACTTACGTCTATACTTACCCTCAACAGCCCTACTTACTAAATATATGGGTATGGGCTCTTGTATTAACTATGAAAAAGAAGGAGTCAATATGAGTGATCTGAACTCTTACGGCTTTGGCCAAACCGGCTCAATTAGCACTATCCAAGTACGCAACCGTGTACTTCGCAATACTTATGCCCTATTAGCACTGTCCATGGTGCCTACTGTTATTGGCGCCTGGCTCGGTGTTGCCATGGGTCTAGACCTGTTCTCAGGTAGTCCTTTTATTGGCTTTATGGTGTTTATGGCTGTTGCCTTTGGCTTCTTCTGGGCAATCGAAAAGAATAAAGACACCGGCGTAGGCGTTCTCCTGTTGCTGGGCTTTACCTTCTTCATGGGCATCATGATGTCCCGTTTGGTTGGCTTTACGCTCAATAGCTACAGCAATGGCGCGACCCTCATCATGCTGTCCTTCGGCGGTACAGCAGCTATCTTTGCCACCATGGCGACGATTGCCACTGTAAGCAAGAGTGACTTTGCTGGCATGGGCAAATGGCTGATGGTTGGTGTGCTGCTCTTGATTGTTGCTTCATTGGCAAACATCTGGTTGCAGCTGCCCGCCTTGATGTTGACTGTGATGGTACTAGCTATCGCAATCTTCTCAGCCTTTATCTTGGTTGACGTTCAACGCGTCATTAATGGCGGCGAGACTAACTACATCATGGCTACTTTGGCTATTTACTTAGATGTGTATAACGTCTTCACTAACCTGCTCGCATTGCTGGGTATTGTTGGTGGCAATAGAGATTAACTGATGTAATTAAGAACTGAAGTGTGATGTTCTCTAAAGGCGCCTGCGGGCGCCTTTTTCTTTGCTGCGATTCTGTCAATTCGCGTGCAACCAATAATTAGGCTGCTACGAACATACTTACAGCGTAAGACAGCGCCATCAAAATGAATAAGAGGGCAAAACTATCCGAGGCTTTCATGACACACTCCCAAAAGTAATTGCGGGTTTGGCGCCTACACTTCTGCGCACAAGTTCAATCTACTCTTCTATAAGACGGGCTTTTTTGCCTATTGCACCGCATAAATGCCCTATGCACAAAATTGGGGCATATTGGGATTGATTTTGATGAAACCACTTCTAAATCAGAGGCTTGAGCACCTAGATGCGATCAAAAACCGCCATAGATTCCACGTGGGAGGTGTGCGGGAACATATTAATAATGCCCGCACTACTCAATCGATACCCTGCGTGGTGGCAGAGAATCTCCACGTCTCTTGCTAGGGTTTTGGGATTGCACGACACATACACAATGCGCTCTGGAATTAAATCACTTTGTTGCAAATGCAGCTCTGCAAGTGCTTTGCAAATCTCCATGGCGCCTTCACGCGGTGGATCCATTAACCAACGCCCAGCTCTACCCCAAGATGCGATCGTTTCTGGCATGACTTCAAACAAATCACTTTGCATGAAGCTCGCTTTATCCACTAGGCCATTGTGAAGCGCATTTGCTTTTGCTCGAGTCGTCAAACTCTCGAGACCCTCGATTCCTAAAACCTGTTTTGCTTTTCTAGCAAGCGGTAGTGTGAAATTACCAATGCCACAAAATAAATCGAGTACTCTATCTGTTGGCTTTACTTCCAATAATCGTATCGCCCTACTTACCAAGGCACGATTCATCATGTGATTGACCTGCGTAAAATCTGCAGGCTTAAATGGCATCTCAATCTCGAACTCAGGCAGACGGTAGCAAAGCTTACCGGTCTCTGGATAGAACGGAGCCACAGTCTCTATACCCTTAGGCTGCAGCCAAATCCAAACCTGATGCTGGTCGGCAAAGGTTCGCAACAACCGCTCGTCTTCCGCCGTTAATGGCTTGAGATTGCGAAACACTAAAGCGGTGACTGGCTTGGATTTTTTGGGGTCGTCAGATTGCGCATCTTCTGGCTCGCCAACCGCAATTTCAATTTGTGGCATGCGGTCAACAATAGACAGCCCCATAACCAATTTACGCATCTCAGGCAGCAAAACCGATACATGCTTTGGCAAAATCTCACAAGCAAGCATATCGGCTACATAACCACTCTTACCCTCATGAAAACCAATCAGTACCGTGCCCTTTTTAATTGAGCGATTAACAGCACTTAAGCGTGCACGATGGCGGTATTCCCATGTGGGGCCACCCATTGGGCGCAGAATTTCTTCAGGCTTTACTTTAGCGATATGCTGCAAGTCATCCTCGAGCACTCGCTGCTTCATGGCTACTTGTGCACGAATATCCAAATGCTGCATAGTGCAGCCACCACAGACACCAAATGCAGCGCACTTAGGCTCCGCTCTAAATACTGCGGGCTTTAGAATGTCGCGCACCTTGGCCTTGCTAAAGCAAGCCTTATCACTGGTGATGGTGTAAGTCACCAGCTCTATTGGCAGTGCGCCTTTAATAAAAATGATTTTGCCACTTTGCCCCTGGCTTACCTCTTCCTCATTGGGGGCTAAGCGAGCAATTCCTTGGGCATCTAAATCCAGGGCTTCGACTTTAATTGGCTCAGTCACCTCAATATTGACTGGCTTATCACCTCTACGCATCTGGCGAAAAACCTTGCAGATATTCTTGCCACTGCCCACCATTAGGTTCTTTGGCTTCTTTTTCCAAATACGCTTTTACAAAGTTGATTTCTTCTTGATACTCTTCATGAGAAAAGCCACTGCGCAATAGCTGGAAACGGCAGTACATGAGATAAGTATTAACCACATCAGTCTCGCAGTAACGACGAATATCATTAATCTTGCCATCCTGATAAGCCGGCCAAACTTGGCTGCCATCCATGCCCATCTTGCCCGGGAAGCCACAAAGCTTTACCAACCCATCTAATGGGGCATTCGCACGGCCATTAAATTTCGCTAACAAATCCATCATGTCGAGATGACGCATGTGATAATGACTAATGTAGTTGTTCCACTTAAATTCTCTACTATCTGAATCTTGGCTCTCACCCATTTCCCAGTAACGCGGAGCTTGCACATGATTTGCTAGAGCGCGGTAGTGCAATACAGGCAAGTCAAAGCCGCTGCCATTCCAAGAGACTAATTGCCGGAGTGTATTTTTCAATGAGGTCAAAGAAGGCTTGGATTAATACCTTCTCCTCATCTTGCGGTGTGCCTAAGGCGCCGACCTTAATTTATGGCAAACCTTCTTTGGTGGTCCTACGAATGACACAAGAAATTGCTACGATCTTTTGCAGAAATAAAGGGAGAAAATCGCTACCCGTTTTTTCTGCCCGCTCAGCCATGACTTTGGCAGCTACTTCTGCATCACTCATCGAGTCCGGAAGATCCTCCAAACGACGCAAGCCAGCTACATCCGGAATCGTTTCAATATCAAATACGAGAACAGTGGCCATGCGTACTTACTGCAACACTACTGCAAATACGGCGTTGGATTTACCGGTTTACCGTTTACGCGCAGCTCAAAGTGCAACTTAGCTGCATTGGCGCCTGTATCCCCCATCTCAGCAATCCTCTGGCCCTTACGGACGGCATCACCCTCTTTAACCAAGAGCTTACTGTTATGAGCGTAGGCAGTGAGATAGGTATTGTCATGTTTAACAATTACCAAATTTCCATAGCCGCGCAAACTATTGCCTGCATAAACTACCTTGCCATCGGATGCAGCAAGCACAGGTTCGCCCACCTTACCAGCAATATCAATACCTTTATTTGTTTCGCTGAACTCACCCGTTACTTTGCCCTTGGCAGGCCAAGATAAACGAATGCCGGGCTCGGCAACTGCTTCTGCTTTTACAGGCTCTGGTGCCTGTACCGATGCATCTGGTTTATCACTTGTAGGTTTTTTATCGGCAACGCGTACAGGCTTAGTGCCAGCAGGTGCCTTGATCATAATTAAATCGCCAACCTCAATCACATTGGGATTAAAGCTAGGATTAGCAGCCTTGTTCCATTGCACAACATCGCGTGGCGCCTGACCATGGTCTAAAGCAATGCGCGCTAAGGTATCCCTTTTTTTTACTCGATAGTAGCCAGGAGGTGCCGGCTCACTAGAGCCACCAGTCCGATCAGTCACGCTAGCAGGTTTAGTGCGAGGCACAGAACATCCTGCTACCAACAGCAAGGAGGAAGACATCAGCGCAATCAGAAAATGTTTGGATAAGGTATATGGCATTAATTTAGTTTTTTGAATTGGTGAATTCATCATACATTTCATACTACCCCTGATTGTAAGGGGACAAAAAAGACCTCGTCCAGTACAGTTCTTTGATAGCGCTGGGAGCTCATTCTTTCAACCATCACGAGCTGCTGCTCTTTCTCACTTTTGGCAACTTGGGCAACTAATCGCCCACCTATGGCCAATTGGTCCAATAAGGCATCAGGGATGCCCAAGCCCGCGGCTGCCAAAATAATGCCATCAAAAGGCGCTGCTTGAGGCAGCCCCAAGATGCCGTCACCATAAATGAGGCGCAGATTATTAATTCGAAATGGGCGTATAACTTCGCTCTGGCCATGTCATGGAGTGGGCGAATGCGTTCAATGGAATACACCTCATCTGCCAACAAACTCAATACTGCCGCTTGATAACCACAGCCAGTGCCAATCTCTAATACTTTGCCAAGCTTAGTTTTAGGCTTATGTAGTAATTCGATCATGCGCGCCACTACAGATGGCTTAGAGATGGTTTGCTCATGACCGACCGATCGGCAATGCAGTGTCTTCATATGCCTGCGCATGTAGACCTGCATCCATAAACGCATGGCGTGGGACGGTGGCAATAGCTTCTAAAGTTTTACCGTGTTTAACGCCGCCGGCATGCACTTTAGCTGCTAAGGCTTGCCGATAAGCAGCGAAGCGTTCGGTTGGGGCCTTCAACCGCGGTCCCAACCATTTGCACGCATTGCTGCTAAACGCGCATGGTGCGTCAAATCCAATTGCATTGGCGCAATTGAAATACACCCCCTCAGCAATAGCATGAAAGTCAGTGCCTTCGGAGCCTTCTTTTACATCTCCTGCAGCACCGATCCAATATATCTTTTCGCCACGTGGGCTATCCTGCACCACTACTGGTTGTGAATGATGGCGATTACCCAAACGGGTAACACGCCAGCGATAGAGATCAGCATAAGGACGATTTGGAATATTGACGTTCAGTAATGTTGCTACCCCATCTGCGTGGTTTCTGCTTAAAGCAGAAACCAACATTTGTGCCACAACATCATGCGCTGCTTTAGCCGCATCTTCAATCCGATTCCAACCACGATCAATTTGCGAGAATGCGATGCCCGGCACACCAAACATAACGCCCTCAACTGCAGCAGCAACAGTGCCAGAGTAAAGAGTGTCCTCCCCCATGTTCTCGCCTTGATTGATTCCAGAAATCACGAGATCGGGCTTCTCATCTAAAAAACCCGTCATCGCAACGTGAACACAATCTGTTGTTGGCGTGCCGTTGATAAAGAAAAACCCGTCACGCTCACCGCCGGCAACTCGATGAATCGATAGCGGCCTAGAAGGCGTCAGTGAATTCGATGCGCCGCTGTGATTTTGCTCAGGAGCAATCACCGTAACGCGACCTAACGGACGCACTGCATTGACTAAAGCCAGCAAGCCAGGAGCTAAATAACCATCATCATTGGATACCAAGATGTGAGGTTGACGATTACCCATGATTTTGAGATTTTCTTTTGACGAAGGATTAAACATTGCTTGCAGGAGTTAAGGCACGCGCTCTAAACCAGCCGTATATTACCGGTAAAACCAGAAGCGTCAAGATAGTCGTAGTTACCATACCACCCACAATCACTAAGGTCAAAGGACGCTGGGCCTCAGAACCAATCGAATGCGATAAAGCCGCTGGCAAAAGGCCTAAGCCTGAAAGTGCAGCAGTCATCAGCACAGGGCGCACGCGCAAGGATGCACCCTCAACCATGATGTCCTTCATCTGACCGTGCTCCGTCGCTGCCGTCTTATTAATAAAGGAAATGAGAATCACGCCATCCTGAATCGCTATACCAAAGAGCGACAAGAAGCCAAAGAATGCGAAGATACTCAAAGTCTCTCCTGCTAAGTGCAAGGCAATCACACCGCCAATTGCGGCAAATGGTACATTGATCATCACAATGAAAGCATCACGGAAGTTGCCAAATGCACTCACAAGCAACAAGAAGATGCCCAGCAAGGCCAGCGGCACAATCAACATCAACTTTTTCTGAGCTTGCTTCATTTGATTGAACCGACCATCCCAGCTAATTGAATAGTTTGGTGGCAGCGTAATATTTTTCTCAACCAAGAACTGCGCATCTTCTACAGCGCTACCAAGATCGCGGTTACGAACGCTAAATTTAATCGCAATATAGCGCTTACCAGCTTCGCGATAAATGAAGAAAGGGCCATCGGTTAAGCGAACGGTAGCAACCATAGATAAAGGTATCTTCGTACCATCTGGAGCCTCAACCAATAAATGGCCGATATCCGCAACGTCATTACGACTGCCCTCATTCAGGCGCACAGCAATACCAAAGGTCTTTTCATCTTCAAGCAAATTGGTCACGGCAGCGCCACCAATGGCATTTGCTACCACTGTCTGGATATCATTCACATTAATACCGTAACGCGCAGCACGATCACGATCAATTTGAATGTTGAGTGTTGGCTGACCTAGCTCTTTCAAGATACCTTCGTCTGCAACACCTCTAACTTTTTTGAGCTGGTCAATCACCTCGTGGGCTTTTTGATCAAGGACCTCTAAGTCGGTGCCATAAACTTTGACGGAGTTCTCACCCTTAACGCCAGATAAAGCTTCATTCACGTTATCTTGAATATATTGAGAGAAGCTATAAGTAATGCCCGGGATCTTATTGAGCTCTGCTTCTAAGTGCGTAATGAGATCTTTCTTTGAAGAGCCACTTGGCATCTTGTCAGGACTCTTGAGGTAAAGGCCATACTCTTGGTTAAACACACCTGTGGAGTCCGTACCATCGTCTGGGCGACCAATCTGCGCAGCAACCTTATCAATCTCAGGTTGCGCCATAAAGGTTTCACGGAGTTGATTGGCAATCTTAACGGAGTAGTCCAGATCAACTGTATTTGGTAGGGTTACGCGCAACCAAATATTGTTTTCCTCCAGAGTTGGCAAGAATGCAGTACCCAGGCGAGTCATACTCAGCAAGGAATACCTAAAACAAAGACAGCAACTGAAAATACGGTTAGCGGACGATCCATCCACCTTCTCAATAAAGGCTTATAGCCATCCAAAATCTGCGTAATGAATGATGGCGGCTTGTGGTGAAGATTTTCACCAAATACCAGAGAGATCATTGCGGGCAAGAATGTCAGGCTCAAGATCATTGCAGCAATCAAAGCAAAGCCCATGGTGAAAGCCATTGGCTTGAAGATGATGCCCTCAACCCCGCCCATAAAAAACAGTGGGGAGTACGCCACAATAATGATGCCCGTGGAATAAATCATCGCACGTTGCACTTCGCTAGTCGCAAGAATGATGCTTTGGTTCAGGCGTTTACCGCCCTCTTCCAAGTGGCGCATAACGTTCTCAATCAAAATCACTGCAGAGTCAACGATCACACCAAAGTCAATTGCACCCAAAGAGATCAAATTAGCAGGCACACTCCATAAGTGCATCTGTATAAAAGACACGCAGAGCGCCAATGGAATTACTGCTGCCACTACAGCTGCAGCGCGAATATTCCCCAAGAAGAAAAACAAAACTGCCAAAACTAAAGAAATGCTGAAGAATAAGGTGTGCTTAACTGTGCCGATGGTGATATCCAAGAGAACTTGGCGATCATAGAAAGGTTTTACTTCAATACCAGGAGGCAAGACATGCTTATTAATATTTTCCACAGTGCTGCGAACGCGCGCCAATACTTCAGTGGCATTCTCGCCGCGACGCAAATAGCAAATAAACAATACCTTCTACAGAATCCGGGTTGTCATTGAACTGGAACATACCCAAGCGCGGCGCGTTACCAATTTCCACGCGAGCAACATCGCCAATACGAATGGGAACGCCATTATTAATAGCCACTACAACCTACTTGATATCGTCGATATTCTTCAGCAGTCCAACATCGCGCACAACAAACTGTTGCTCACCACTTGGCAATAAACCGCCACCCGCATTGCTATTGGCATTTGTTAAGGCGGTCACTAATTGATTAACCGAGATGCCTTTAGCCTGCAAACTCTCAGGACTCACAATCACCTGATACTGTCGAACTTTGCCACCAAATGAAGAGACGTCTGCTACGCCTGGAGTTTGCTTGAGCTCCTTGTAGACCTCATAATTTTGCAAAGTCTTTAGCAAGGTTGAGGTTGCGTATTCTGATCGAACTTCGTAACGCATAATTTCGCCAGTAGCATCGGAGTCCGGGCTAATGCTAGAGGTTACACCTGGCGGGAATGCCACATTCGCCAAATTGGCTAAAAAGGTTTGACGCGCCTTAAATGGATCGGCAGTGTCATTAAATTTGAGTGTTACTACAGATAGACCAAACAGTGAAACCGAGCGGAATGCTTGCAAACCTGGAATTCCTGCCAAAGCATTTTCAACAGGAATTGTTACTTGCTGCTCAACCTCGGTTGTACTTCTTCCTGGCCACTGAGAAATGGCTTGAATAGTTAATGGTGCAACACCAGGATATGGCTGAATCGGCAATTTGCTCAAACTGAGCATGCCCAAGCCAAGCAATACGATCGACGCAAAAATGACAAGCGCGCGCTTCTCAACTACCCCTCGAATAAAGGAGGTGAAGATGCTCACTTAGTCCTCCTGCTTGGCAAAGCGGTCATTTAACAAAACAGCGCCCTCAGCCAACGCCTGCCAACCCTGCTCTACACCCTCAATAGCAAAGCTCTTGCTATTGAGGTCATATCCTTTTACAGGTACACGGCGGAATGTTTCAGGGCCTACCTTAATAATGGCAAAACGATTCTCACGAATTCTCACAATAGCTGACTGAGGAACCACCACTGCGTCCGCCGTTCCAGTAGTCAGCAGAGCAGAGGCATACATATCAGGGCGCAAAAGATCATCGGTATTTTCTACATCAGCACGAATCAATAAAGCACGTGTTTGCGGATCAATCGCTGGCGCAATGTAATTGGCATAAGCAATAAATTCTTTTTCTGGATAAGTCTCAAGCTGCAAAATCATTTTTTGACCCTGCTTGATCAAGCGGAAGTCCTGCTCAAATACATTTCCCAAGAACCACAGTTGTTTAGGATCCGCTAAAGTAGCGATTACATCACCGGAGTTAACAACGGCGCCAGGCTCGACTCCGCGCTTAACAACAACACCTTTTAATGGCGAACGCATGATCAAGTTACTAGCTGTCTTACCGGTGGACTCGATACTCTTGATATCACCCTCACCAGCGCCGAGATTTCTCATGCGGTTAGCTGCAGCTTGCTGAGTAATGCGTGCATCACCCAATAAATCACTCATTGTTTTATTAGCTTCAAGAACTTTGGCAGTCTTTGAGGACAGCAAATACTCTTGCTGCGCAGACAGAAACTCTGGGCTATACAACTCAACGATAGGCGAGCCAACCTCCACCTGAGCTCCATCAAAAGCATAAATACGCTCTACTCGGCCAGGAGCGCGAGCAGAAAGTACTTTGGATTTTTTAGCATTAAACGCCAAGCGTCCAGGCACTTTGATATTGACTGGCACCTGAACTTTTTCCGCTGCTTGAAATATATAAATCTCAGGATTGAGTTTGATGCCCGGTAGTTTCAACTCAAGAACACCTGTTTTTTCTACCTTCAGCGCTTTATCGGAGGCCTCTATCTTTACCGTACGGCTTACGTTGGTAACGCGACCTACTACGATACCAAAAGATAGGATGGCAAATGCAAAGGCAGCCAAGCGAACGCGATAACGATTTTGCGGGGTGAGATTCCAATACAAGCCCACCAAACCCGCTGCAGCGACTTTTGCATGATGCGCACCATGGCGCGCCCTTATGCAAATGCGGTTTTGCCTTCTCGTAGAGGCCTTTTAGAAACGAAAGAATTTTGTCTTTCAAAACTATCCCTTAAAAAGGTTCTTTGCCAGCAGAAACCATCAGCACTGCTTGCGCTTGCAGCAGATTACTTTCAGCCTGAGCCAGCGACACTTCTAAATTGCGCAACTGCGTTTGCGCAGTCAATAAATCATTAAAGCCTTGCCCATTGTTGGAATACTGAGTGAGACCAACTTTATAAGCAGCATCCGCCTGAGGCACTTGTCGCTCTTTTAGAAACTGAGTTTGATTCTTGGCTTGCTCGTAGGCCGCATAAGCAGTATTCACGGCCAGGACGATTTGTTGACGATTGGAAATATTGCCGGCTTCAGCGGCCGCTTGATTGCGCTGCGCTTGCTCTACCCCATACTTTTCTTTGGTAAAGAAATACAAAGGAATAATTAAATCAAGCTCAAATTGATAAAACAAAGCACCGTTGTTGGCTGAGAATGGGCAGCGCGGCGTATAGGAAGAGCCAATAACCTGGAAGTCGGGCAAGTATGCCTTCTTAGCAAGCGCCACGCCCTTGCGTGCAGCATCTAACTGCAGTGCTCAACTCTTTAATGACGGGTGACTGTTCTCTGCATAATCTTCCAACTCAATTAAAGCTGGAACGCTGTTGATTGCTCGACGTACATCACCGCGCAATATTAATTTTTCACGTGAATGACGGCCGACCAAAGTATTGATATTGTTTAGACCAACTTGCAGTTGACGCTCTACGTTAAATTGGTCCGCCTGTGCAGCACTTTGCGCCACCTGGGCATTGAGATACTCGACGTAAGCCGCGGCATTGTTCGCATACCGCGCTTTGGCCACACTCTTAATCATTTCCAAGCGCATGACAGACTCTTTAAGTACTGTAGCTGCTTCTGTGCAGCCAATGCGTTGTAGTAGAGGGTGGAAAGCTGGGCACCCAATTGCAAATAAGTTGATTCAGAAGTGGCAAGCAAGGCCTCTGCGTTCGTATCGGCAATTTCAGCCACAAGACTCTTCTTGCCCGGAAACTGAAAAGGTTGCGCAACGGAAATTGAGTTTTGCTACTAATGCCTCCGGGGTATTGCTGCGATGGAGTGTTGGCTCCACCCAATGCAAGGGGAGAATTCACTGGCATACCTGACCACACCATTCCCACTTGGGGATTGGCGGGTGCATTAATTTGAGGAACAGTCGCCTTTGCGGACAAATATGATTCACGCAATGAAGAAAGCTGCGGGTTATTAATCTTGAGCTCATTCCATAGCTGCCGCAAATCCATTTCCGCCGGCCCTGATGAAATAGGCTTGGTATAAATCTTTGGGGTATTTGCTTTTGTTACGGGAGCAAACAACTCCGTTGCTTTGGATTTCGGATCTTGTGCGCCAAGCTGCGCACCAATAGACGGTGGTGCAGCTAAAGAAGTATCACCGGATTGAATCGTCACACTTCCAGGAGTGCCATCGACAGTAGATTGGGCGGATATAGAAATAGAAAAAGTGGGCACACAAACAACAAAAGCGGCCATGGCAAATGGAGTCATGCTTTTGAGCGAATAAAGAACGCTGGTTTTGTGTTTGCCGAGAATCAACAAATGCGGCTGCCTCTAAATCAATATAAATGCTGTTTTTATAGCCCCTAATGCGGATTTAGAACCTATCTGCACCCAATTTAGGGGATTTTAGGGGTTATAGGGGACAAAAGTCAAATAATTAGAAATCCCTATCTCATTGATTCTAAAGATAATAATTATCACTAAAGTCGGCAAAACCCTTAAAACTCGGCATGAATCCTAAAAGAAAGGATATTTACCGGGCCACGGGCCGCGTTGTAGGCTGGATTATTGATGTGCTGAAAGTTCAAACCAGCCAGGACATTCTTAATCACGGTGGCGTTGTAATACACCTCACCAATTCGCTCTGGACGATATGAGATCGATTGACCTGGGCCAGCATAGTCGCCAATAAAGTAAGACACGCCACCCGTCTGCAGATAGTTCTTACGATAGCTTGATAAGCCATTTTGCATCATGGAAATGCCGATCGTATCTTTGGGTCGACTCCAGCTTGTGCCATTGAGACTCATACCTATCGACATAGAATTATCTGCCTCAGTAAAGGGCATTGTTTCTGTATGGCCATCAGATGTAAAGGCGCGGCCATAGATGCCAAGATCCTTAGTTAAAGCTTGCTCACCGTTAATTCCAATACCGGTTTTGTATTGATAGTTACTGCGAACATTATTAATCGCTTGTGTACCTTGCGCATTATTAGTCACCCCATAATTTGTCGCATCCTGAAAGCGAGCTAAGATCATTCTGTTGCGATATGCCAGTACACTGACCTTACCAGGCAAGTCGCCAATCTGATGTTGGCGCTCAACCTCAAATTGATCGCCATAAGCATTGAAGATTTGCCAATTCAAATCGCGACCATTGGGATTCTTGGGCGCAAGCATCCGGGACGCTCTCATCACCCAATTGCTGAGGCACCACTCACCCGCCAAGCCCGTGCTGTAGCCGCGTAGTCATAGGCCAGGTAGGTCATATTGCCCCAGTTCATAAACTGTATGCGCGGATCTTTGGCATAACGACTGTCGTCAAATATATCTAATGTAGAAAACTGTCCGGCGGTGAATACCACACGATTACTGCTAACAGTTTGGGTAATCTGGTTTGCCTCGTTCTCAAGAAGGACTTTGTTGCCCTCTTGATTAAATGTTTGACGCAAAAAAGCGCGTGCAGAATAAAACTTGGCTTGCGCACCATTCGCTTTGGTTGCCTCACCATTTGAGAAGCCACCTAAACCCGATAAATCAGAGAATGGCACGCCAGATACTACTTCTGGGTTGAAATAAATATCTGTATTTTGAGCTAAGCGCGCACCAAAAAATAAAGTTCCTGACCAGGTATAGCTCATCGACTTTTGCGATGACATGCTATTTTCGCCAGAATAACTAGAGGTGAAATTGTTGTAACGCTGATTGATGTAGGTCGTTTGACCGTGCACGTTTACTGGCAAACCAAAGAACTCACCCTCAGTTGGGAAATTATCGATAGGTGCGGCAAAACTTGCAATTTGGTCCGAGCCTGATCCCGCCTTCTGCGCGAACGCAGTTGCGCCAAAAATGGTGCATATCATGCTCAACAGGAGAAGTAGATAAATCTTGCGGGTCATTCACAATTTCTAATTGGGATGCCCGTGCTATGCATTAGCAACATGCCGCGAAGGGGAAAACTAGGCAAACACAGCTTGAGATTGAAGCCCAAGGGTGGTGCAGGCCAAATTATCCCCAAAAAGAGGCAATTTACCTAGTCTTTATGTCGTGGCAATGACAGATTGGTGGCAAATGGGCGACAAAACCCAAAATGCTAGGCGTAGACGCCTGGTTAATTCTTTGGCTTAGCAGTCCAGCGATAGATCACTTCGAGTGTCTGGCCATTATTGATTGGCTTAGAGCTTGAGAGGACCATGCCGCCATCTGCATCTCTCCAGTCGGTATTTTTATCCAATAGCTGGGCCAATTTAATTTGGTTGAGTCATCTAACACCTTAGAGCTCTCTGAGCTGGCATTGATATCTTTACCGCTTTTATCTAAAAACACTTCTCTATCTGAGGCGACTAGATTTTGCATATCAGTCACGCCACTTTTCTGTTGCTGACTTGCATGCTCAAGATTAATCGAGATGATGCTAGCTGAGAGTGAACCCGTGAGCATTTTCTTGTCGATGAAGTTTTTGAGCTGTACCTTAGAAATTTTCTCAGATCGTTTTTGAGCACTCTCCGTTGCTGATAGATCTGCGCCAAATATCGGTGTGTAAACAATAGACTCAACACTCGTTAATTTGCCATCGAGTGTATAAGCAAGGCGTATACCATCACGATCAAAGTTTGACACTGCCACCCTTTGCGCATTCACACCCAAGTTAGTCGTAGGATTTGAGCGGCACAAAGCAAAGCAATAGTAGATTTTTTCATGATGAACCTAAGGTAAGTTTTAAAACAAATAAGGGTAAGATCAACGGCGATCCATCAAGGCTCTTGCCAATGTGCCGGCATCGACATACTCAAGCTCTCCACCCACGGGAATACCGCGAGCAATGCGAGTTACCTTGATGCCCTTGGCTTTGAGGACCTCGCCAATGTAATGGGCTGTAGCCTCACCTTCACTGGTGAAATTCGTTGCCAATACTACTTCGCGAATGGGAACACCAGTATCAGGAGTCTCTATACGAGCAAGTAATCGATCAAAGCCTATCTCATTAGGGCCCATGCCATCGAGTGGTGACAGGCGCCCCATCAATACAAAATAATTGCCTTTAAAGCTTAAGGTCTGCTCCACCATCACTTGATCGGCAGGTGTTTCCACAATACACAGGAGCGATGGATCGCGGCGATCGTCAGAGCAAGTGCTGCAGATCTGCGTTTCTGAAAATGTATTACAACGAGCGCAATGTCCAACAGTTTCAACTGCTTCACCTAATGACTGAGCAAGTATCGCTGCGCCATTGCGATCGTGCTGCAAAAGGTAGAAGGCCATGCGTTGAGCGGATTTAGGACCCAACTCCAGGAAGCACGCGTAATGCCTCAATCAATCGACCGAGTGCATCTTGAGGTGCTTCTATGCGCGCCATTAAATATTTGCTGTCGATTAATTAAAAAGGAAGCTTAAAACCAGGAGGCATTGGCATGCCAGCAGTTGCGCCAGACATCATCTGTGCGCTTGCTGCCTCTACCTGCTTAAATGCTTCTGTGTAGGCAGTCACGATGAGGTCTTCCAGCATCTCACGATCATCCATTGCACCAGGGTCAATCTGTACACGCTTGAGCTCGTATTTACCAGAGATAGTTACTTTTACTAAGCCACCAGCTGCTTGGCCAGTCACTTCCAACGCTGCCAGTTCGGCTTGCGCGGTTTTCATCTTCTCTTGCATCTGCTGAGCCTGTTTCATGAGGCCAGCAAGTCCACCTTTCATCATCGCTTTATTTCCTTAGTGCTTATGTATTGATATTTAAATTAAAGAAGCTGCATTAAAGGGGTTTTACAGAGCCACCAACTACTTTGGCACCAAACTCTTTTTCTAATTGCTGAATAAAAGGATCGGCTGCGATCATTTGCTCAGCATTCATTCTTTTCTCTTGATGGATCTGGGCATCAACCTTAGCAACGGTCTTGCCTTCAACTTCACCTTTTTCAATCACGATCTTTACTGGCTTGTCAAAGTGTGCGGTAAGCGCATCAGCAAGACGAGCAACGGATGCTTCAGATGCCAACCGCGGCATCGGAGTCACAATCGTTGCGCGTACGCCTGCCGCTGCATCATTCCAATCCTGCAGCTCCGTCTGAAACGCTAATTGCTGAACCAAACCTTTTACTGGCAACTGACGCATCAATGCATGCCAATCGGGGCGATCAGCTGAATTTGCTACGGCAGCTGGCGCTGATGGCGCTTGAGCGACCGCTGCTGGAGTGGATGCTCTTGCAGCTGGTGCTGCGGATTTAGCTGCGGGTGCTGTTGACGTTGCTGCTGGGCGAGCAGTATTTACTGGCGGGGCCGAGGGTGCTGGAGATGAACCACCTCCTCCACTACTACCCGGGCGAAACGCCAGCATACGCAAGAGCGTCATAGCAAAGCCGGTTTGCTCATCTGGAGCAAGCGATAAGTCTGGGCGGCTTGTAATCGTAATTTGATAGAAGAGCTGCGCCTCTTCTTTTGTGAGCAGACCGGCTAAGCGACGAATCTCGCCTGCTTCTGGCCAATCATCCAATACAGACTCCGGAACAACTTGCGCTGCTGCAATTTTTTGCAAGAGGCTTGAGAGATCTTGCAATGCTAATGAGAAAGACATGCTGCGCTCTCCCATTTCATTCGCGACTGCGAGTAAGCTTGCGCCATCTTTAGCAATTAAGCAATCAAGAATGCGAATGAGATAAGCATCGTCCAATGTGCCGAGCATGCCGCGCACAGACTCTTCAGTCACCTTGCCAGCAGCGTAAGCAATAGCTTGGTCTGTGAGTGATAAGGCATCACGCATAGAGCCTTGAGCAGCCTTAGCTAAGACGCGCAATGCGTTGACTTCGTATTCAACCTTTTCTGAGGCGAGTACTTTCTCCAAATGCTCAACAATGAGTGGCACTGGCATTTGCTTGAGATTGAACTGCAAGCAACGAGACAAAATAGTTACTGGGATCTTTTGCGGATCGGTAGTGGCTAAAATAAATTTGACGTGCTCTGGAGGCTCCTCCAAAGTTTTAAGCATGGCATTAAAGGCATGATTGGTGAGCATGTGCACTTCGTCAATCATGTAGACCTTGTAACGACCATTGCTTGGTGCGTAAGCTGCTTTTTCTAAAAGGGCGGCAATATCATCAACGCCACGATTACTTGCAGCATCCATCTCGATATAGTCAACAAAGCGACCTGCATCGATTTCCATACAAGCCGGGCATTTGCCACAAGGCTCTGAAGTCATCTTGCCGGAACCATCCACTCCCGTGCAATTGAGTGCCTTAGCCATAATTCGGGCAATCGTCGTCTTACCTACCCCACGGGTGCCTGTAAAGAGCCATGCGTGATGCAAACGACCCTGGTCTAGGGCATGAGTTAGAGCCTTAACCACATGGTCTTGGCCGACTAATTCAGAGAAGGTTTTGGGGCGCCACGAACGGGCTAATGCCAATGCTGTCATGTCTTACATTCTAACAAGCTAAAATGGAATTGGATGGGCCTCCCCGCATGGTGGGTTGGATAACCTGGTCAGGTCGGGAGCGAAGCAGCCAAACCTAATCTCTGCCAGTGCCGGGGGTTTGGCTCATCCACCCCTCCCCAACGATTTAAAGGATCTTCAAAATCCTAAAAATCCCCATCAATTGTCCAAATAATTAGCAAAACTAGGACGGTTCGTGCGTCTAGGGAAATTCGAAATAATTACAATTGCTTATGAGAACACTCAATAGAAACTCGCAAAGCCAGCCCTCCTTGGCATAGAAAAATTGAGCGTAGAGCTTTGAAGTCTTCGTGAATAGAGGGCTCAGATGATTTAGGTGTAAGCCAACAGATAGTCAGGGCACAATATATCCACACAACATCAATAAAGTCCTTATGCCCCAAGCCATTATTTTCGACGTAGAAGCAACCGATAAGAACGATGCCGTCATTATTGAAGCCGCCTCGGTTGATGTCACCTCTCTCAATCCATTTGAAGTGGGCAATCCCTGGGTGCAGCGATACAACCCAGGTAAGCCAATCAGTTTAGGCGCCCTTGCTACGCATCACATCATGGATGAAGAGTTGGTTAACTGCCCTGCAAGCAGCTCTTTTAGATTGCCGACTGGTACTAAATACTTAATTGGTCACAACATTGATTTTGATTGGGTTGCGATTGGCAAGCCCGATGTCAAACGTATTTGCACCCTTGCTCTTGCGCGCAGCCTTTGGCCGGATCTCGATAGCCACACCCAAAGCGCCCTACTCTATTTCTTTGAGCGCGATACCGCTAGAGAACAATTGCGCAATGCTCATAGCGCCCTAACTGACGTTTGGATTTGCTCAAAGATTGTTGGACATATTATCGATAAGTTGCATCCAGTTTCTTTAGATGCCCTCTGGGAGATGTCTGAGAAAGCCAGGGTTCCGAAGATTATGCCTTTTGGCAAACACAAAGGTGAACTCATCAGCCAAGTTCCAAGCGACTACAAGCAGTGGATGTTACGCCAAGATAATGTTTCTGAATACTTGCGCAAAGCCCTAGAGGCCAAGTAAATCAGCCTTTACTAGGGAATAAGGAATCCGTGATTTCCTTATTCCCCTTCCAGGCCTGCTGCTTATTCTTTACTGATACTTGCAACTAAACACTTGCTGATTAGTGCTTTCATTGCGCTTAGTATTTTTTAATACCGCGCAGTAAGACAGGATCATGATCACTGCCAATGAAATACCGTTGAAGTTATTCATCAAATTGGTTATTGCGTCCATTTACTTCTCCTTTATGCGTTGTTACGTCTTATTTACTTATTAATATTTGCTACTGAATTTCTTTATCTCGCCACTGGCAATTCATCCCAGCGAGTTGTGTAGTTCGGTGACCGATTGCTTGATCGCAGCTGCCGATCTGATCACCGCATTACCAAAACGTGTATTAATCTGATCTACTGTCTTCATCAGGTGCGCAGACTTACCCTTTGTCTCAATATCCTCAAATAAGGATTGCTGTGCAGTGGGTTTGTCGCCAATCAGATTGAGGATGACGCCCGCTTTCTTGTAACGAAAGCTCGCTTGATAAATTTGCTTGAGGCCCGCTAGCGCTGCGTTTGTTAATGTCAACGTGTTATCCGTTGGGTCTGCCAGCGGAATCGTGACGCTTTGATGATGTTGTGGCTCGTTTTGTTTAAACGGATTGGTCTGAATAAATACCGTGAACGCGCCCGTAGCGCTGTTTTGTACTCTGAGTTTTTCTGCTGCACGGGCTACATGGGTAGCAACCGACTGCGCAAGCTCAGCTTGGCTAGTTACAGGTTTACCAAAGCTACATGAGGCAATGCTTTGCTGTTTAGCTGGTGCCACTTCCTCCAACTGCAAACAAGATGTGCCGCGTAACTCATAACAAAGGCGCTCCATCACCACACCAAACTGCTGACGCATTGCTTGCGGTGAGGCTTGCAAGAGATCAAATACGCTCTGAATATTTTGGGCTTTGAGTTTCTTGGCGATTTGTTTACCCACACCCCAAACCTCACCCACCTCAGTCTCACTCATCCACTGATAGAGCTCTTCTTCTGGCATTGCATTCACATCGCATACGCCGGCAAACTGCTGATGCTTTTTAGCTAAGTGATTGGCTAACTTGGCCAAAGTCTTGCTAGAGCCAATACCCACACAAACTGGTAAGCCAGTAGTGTCTTTGACCTGTTCTTTGATCTTCTGACCCAACTCAATGGTGTCTTGATATTACTTGAGGACAGTCTCAATTTGCAAGAAGCTCTCATCAATGCTGTAGACCTCTAAATTTGGTGTAAAGCCTCTAAGCACCTGCACTACCCGGCTACTCATATCGCCATATAGGGTGTAGTTAGATGACTGGGCTTGAATACCATGCTTCTTAGCCAGCTCTTGCATCTGAAACCAAGGTGTGCCCATCTTCACGCCAAGCACTTTAACTTCAGCACTACGCGCTACAGCACAGCCATCGTTATTAGAAAGCACCACCATCGGTACATCTTCTAACTTAGGCTGGAATACACGCTCGCAAGAAACGTAGAAGTTATTCACATCTACGAGTGCGAAGAGTGGGGTTGAAGTGTTTTGTGCATTCATCTCACTTGCCCTCTTTGTTATATCTAGTGCTGGCGTTGCTGTACTTGCGCACCACTCCAACAACCACACCCCAGATTTGCAACTCACTGCCTTCATTAAAGGTGATGGGTTGATAGTTTGGGTTTTCTGGTTGCAGCTCAACACGACCACGCAGCTGATAAAGGCGCTTGATGGTGTACTCCGCCGTTAACGACTGCCACAACGATGTCTTTGTGTTTTGGTTTGAGCGCCTTATCAACAACAACCTTGTCGCCATCGCAAATGCCTGCGCCCAGCATGGAATCCCCCTTCACGGTGAACATGAGGGTGGCTGGCTTGTTCTGAACGAGGTAATGATTCAAATTCAGGCCATCCTCAGCGTAATCTGCCGCTGGACTAGGGAATCCAGCTGAAATACGATGGCTTAGAAGCTTGAGCTCATAGGCGGCAAAATGCCCCGCCAAGGCTTGTGGTGCCTGGGTAAGGGTTACTTTTGCGGAGTTCATTACTTGCGTCATAGTCATTAATATACTGTATGTTTATACAGTATATGTAAAAACTGCAAAAACAGGGTTATTTTTGTTGTTTTAGGGCTATTTGCTCAAAATTTAGGCAACAAAAATACCACCCGTAGGTGGCTTTTCAGGGCTGTTTTGCTCTTAGCAAAACGCAAAGGCAAGGATCGCTGGATCGTCTACAAAAGCATTTGAGAGATAAATGCTGGCGCGATACAGCCAAGGCTGCGCAATGTCGACAAGCTTAGTAAAGTGATCCATAGCCTCTAGTTTAACCGCCCAGGTAATCCGTCTTCCCGATCTCTACCCCGTTGTGACGCAGGATGTCATAAGCCGTAGTCACATGGAAATAGAAATTAGGAATGATCCAAGTCAGCAAATACTGCTCGCCGACAAACTCAAAATTCCACTCTTTAATTGAGAACTTAATTTCTTTTGCCTCAGTGCCATCTACTTGCGCTGGCTTGAGACTATTAGCAAAAGCAATGGTTTTAGCAATGCGGTCTTGCAATTGCACAAAAGTAGTTTCGTTATCTTCAAATTTAGGTATCTCAACACCAGCCAAACGTGCCATGCCATTTTTGACTTGATCACAAGCAATTTGGATTTGTTTAGGCAGCGGAAACATATCTGGAGCAAGCCGCCGCTTCATCCATGCCGCTTCATCCATGCCCTTAGCGCGTGCAAACTCCTCTCTTTTTTAAGAATATTGGAGAGATTAGTGAGCATCTTCGTAAATTGGGGAATAGAAGCCTGGTACATTGAAATTGCCATGGGAGTTCCTGGAGAGTGAAGTAATAAGTAAGGCGAAGCTACCAAACCGCTTGGTTCAGTTTAATGGATCTCTTGAATCTTGCCTTGTGCAGAAATCAAGTAAGCCTTGTTTGGTTTGTCATTTCTGATTCGGGCAAGTTCAGTCTGATAGCCCTGTAACTGCTTGCGATACCTCTCATACTTCTCGCTGCCCACCTCTGGAATCGCGAGTTTGTAATCGATGATGGCCAAATGATCATCAAACTCCACCAAGCGATCCATGCGATAGCTCTTGCCGTCTTCACTCGCAATATCCAGCTCATTCCAAGCTTGCAGCCACTCGCCCGATGTCAGATAGCGTTTGAGCTCTGGCGTCTCTAGCACCGCCTTAATACGAGCAATCAAAGTGCTTGCATGCTCTTGATCGACACCCAGCCAGTTTATGAGCTCTTGCTCGCTGGGCATGGGTGGCTTTGCTTTATTACTAGAGTCTGAGGTCAAGAACTCAAGTAACTTATGAAAGTTCGTGCCCTCTTCCAGAATTTCTGGGTCAGGCGCTTCTTCAGTCTGCATGACTTGCGCTATGGCGCCACCCTCAATATCCAGCAGCTGCTGTTGATGACTGAGTTTTGACGGATCCCAGGAAACGCAGAAGTCTTCAATACTAAAAGCATCTGATGCGCTTTCTTTTGAAGGGCTTAATGACTTAGCCCTATCAATGGGGCCTTCTGGTGCGAGCTCAATAGTGGGAAGTTTTCCAAACTGAACTCTTGCGTACCAGGATTTTGAATCTAACCCCGCTGGATTATTGCTAGTAGGCTCTTTTGCTACACCACTAATCCACAGCCCTTGTTTAGCGCGAGTCATCGCAACATACAGCAAGTTCCAATTTTCATTTTGACTAATCACCTCTTCATCTTCTCGAATTTTGCTACGCGGAGAAGTGAGGCCGGATTTGGTATACATCGATAAATGCGATGGACCTCTATCATTAGGTGGCCACTCCAACAAAACACCAGAATGATCGGCAGCGCCAACCGTATGATTAGCGTCCAAAATAATCACAAAAGGCGACTCTAAGCCTTTAGCCCCATGGATTGTCATAATGCGTACGCGCCGATGCTTGTCGTCTTCCGACATCTCGCTGTCTACATCCACTTCGGCAAGCTCTACCCCAGACTCCGCCTCCGCATCTCCTTCGTCCGGCGTTTCATCGTCATCACCTCGACGCATTAAATTGATTTCATCGATAAAGCGACTCAAACTCGGATAGCGACCGCCATCTTGATTTAAAGACAGCTCCAAGAAAGCATCTAAGTTCGCAACGATCTGTGCACGAGCCAAAGGCTGGGCGCTCATTGCATACTGAAAACGTAAATTACTTTCTTGGTAGATTTGATCTAACAAGTCATGTACTGGCAAACGCTCAGCCAATCTGCGCCAATGTTCCAAAAAGCGAGCAGCCTTTTGAACTGAGGCATCTTGACTATCTTGTACGACATCCCACCAAGAGCGGTATTGCTGCTGATTGGCCTTGGCAACACTAAGACTCTGCATTTGCTGATCAGTAAAAGCAAACATAGGACTTCTTAATACCTGCGCCAAAGGCAGATCATGGCGTGGCGATAGCAATACCGTGAGTAATGCAATCAAGTCGTCGATCTCAAGAGTGTTGAGTAGTCCGCCAAGCCTGGAACTGTCATAGGCCAGATCAACTTCACGCAAAGCCCTCTCAATTTGTGGCAAATATTTACGACGTTTCACCAATAACAAGAAATCGCTCTCTCTGGCTGCTCGCCAAACCATGCGTCCATCTTTCTCATCGATCACTTGACGTGTTGCCATCACCTCACGAATCAAGCGGCTAACTTCCTGACCCTCTAGATAGCGCTGAGTAACCGAAACTGTTTGATTGACATCTGTAATAGGAGCGTCAAAAGCATTGCCCACTCGTGGCTCTAGCTCTTCTTTGATATAAGGAATGAGCGGCAGTAGTGCAGCCTCACCCTCTTTTGGTAAAGCATCTGGTAAGGGCTTCCACAAAGTGTCCTGCTCATTAAACTCATAAGTAGGCGGCAATTGCGAACGGTCAAAAGTAGCATTTACTGCCGCGTTAATGCAGGGCGCATTGCGACGCGTTGTATCTTGGTCTAGCGCTACCGCGCCCATCTCGGACTTTAGAAATTCTTTAGCACTTGCAAATAAACGTGGGTCTGCCCTACGGAAACGATAAATGGATTGTTTGGGGTCTCCCACAATAAAGACGCTGGGCTTACTTTTATCTTCGCCATAACCCTCAAACCAGGAGCGCAAAATTTGCCACTGCAATGGGTTTGTATCCTGAAACTCATCAATCAAGATATGTTGATACCTAGCATCTAAGCGAGCTTGTAAATAGGCTGCGTTAGCCGAATCAGCCATCAACTTACTCACGCCGATTTCTAAATCGTCAAAATCTCGTACGCGCATTGCTTCTTTGGTCGCAGCAGCATGATCCATCATGCGCTCACTCATGGCAAACCAAGCTTGATTCAATTCGTAAACTTCTTTTTCAGCCTGCCAATTCAAGAAATCAACAAAGGCTTGCGCCCAAGCCTGCTTATAGGCAATGTGATCTGACTCGAGATTGCTTAAACCTTCATTCTTAAGATAGGTCTTCATCGCACCAAGGGCTTTATTGTTATTAGAGCGAGACTGGCCATCGGCATTTAAAAAAACGAGCTGTAGAGCGGAAGCCACTTCCATCACATCACCGCCGCGCTGCATACACTCCAAAGCAGACACCAAACGTGGCGTGAACTCACTTTCTTGCGTGCTGCTATGTGCAAAACAGCGCACCAGAAACTCAAGATCCGCTCTTGCATTAGGTGCATTCCACATGTGCAATAAGGGATTTTCCAAATTGAGTCTAGGCAAGAATTGCTTGAGATGCTCAATTGGAGTGATTCCCTTTGCTTTGCATGATTGAGCAAAGAAAGTCCAGGCGCCGCGCTGCTTCATTAAGCCGTAGCTACCCATTAAGAACTTTTCGGTATTGCTTGCACCGAGTTGCTTTAGAAGAACGTCATAGTGCGCTTTGAGATCTGCAGGAAGATCGCCCCACCAATCATCCAAACATTCATCCAGCAATCTCTTGCCATCCTCGCGCAAACTAAAGCCGGGCTGCACCTCAGCTGAGATGGGGGCTGCATTTAGCAAACGACCAAACCAACCGTGAAAGGTGTCGATCACAATGGCTTGAGGACTCGCCAAGACTTTAAGGTAAAGCGCTCTAGCCTGCGGCAATAGTTTGACGGCTTCTGAATTTGTAAGCCCCCTCTTTTCTAATTCGCCTACGAGAGTTTCATCATCGGCGGTGGAGAACTCCTGTAGCAAGCCATAGAGACGATCGCGCATCTCTTGCGCTGCTTTGCGAGTAAACGTTAATGCAAGGATTTCATGTGGTTTAGCTCCTGCAAGCAAAAGACGAATCATGCGCGCAACCAATAGCCATGTTTTGCCACTACCAGCGCAGGCAAAAACAATGACTGACTTATGAGGATCGCAGGCTATGGCGTTATCAAACTTTTTCACCACATCCCCTTTCTGCAAATACCTCTTGCCTCGCAGTATTGGCACACACCATCGGGCGCAAACGCGCTCAACTCTTTACCGGACCATAGTTTTTGTATGTCCTCAGTCATTTGCTGGTTCATCTGCGGCATTAATGCTGAAACGTCCTCTACTTCCAGCGATCTTTGGAGCTTCTTATCTCTCTTGATATCTACTTTGAGAGAAACCCACTGCGCCCGATTCACCTGGCGGCCTTGCAGATGGGCGCTAATTGGACTCTCGTTAGCAGCTCTAGCGTAGATGAGCAACTGCGGGTCATCCAATAGGTGTTCGGCACGCTTTTTAATCTTCGTCATCGACTGATTTTTGTAGTCAATCACTTCTGCTTGATCGTTGGCATGGGCATTGATATCAAAACGATCTGCTCGTCCCTCGATCCGAATCACCCGGCCCTCACCATCAGGCCCCACAAAATGCAAATCAAATCCCACTTTTTGCTCGGCATTTTGATAATGCCATCCATCCGCTTCTCGTTGGAGTTGCCAATCCACAAAACTCGGAATTTGTTTTTGCCAATCTCTCAAAGTACCAAGCACCCTGCCGTCACCCTCAATCATGCGCTTAAATTCTTTTTCAGAAATGGTGGACAGTTGTTGCTCCATCCACACGCGACGAGCTTGCGTATTGTGAATAATTGGTGAATCTGATTTAAGTTCTTCAGTCTTTAGTGCCTGATAAAAGTTACGCAACAAAGCATGTAAAGATTGCCCCGCCAAAGAGGCGTCAAAGCCATCTTCAAATTCTTTTGCCTCCCTCAACCCCAATAAACTGCGCACATAATATTTATATGGACAGTCTCTCAGCGCTTTATAGGCGCTAGGACTCATTGAGGGCGGCAATGGCAAGTCTTTGGCCAAAGTGGTCACCGACTGCTGTAATGGCTTAGCCTTACCTACAGATAACTCAGGCCTAAAAACTTCCGCCTTCCATTGTGGCAATTCAGCCTGAAGCCGCTGAATCCAGGCTGATGGCCTGAGTGGCTCTCCACTTTTGCTTTTGCTCTGCCACAGCAAATCTACATTGGGGCAAGAAATTAATAGTTGCGATAAATCACGCGCCTGCTGAATATATTGCGCAGTCATCGTTGATGATTTAAGTAAACGATTTAGTGCATCCGAGAAAAATAATGGCGGCTCAGAAAAAGCAGGCAATTGCTGCTCATCACAACCCACCACTACTACCGCATCAAAACTTCTTAAACGGGCGGAACTCAAAGGCAGGATGCTCAAATTTGCTTGCGCCTCTGTACCAGCCTCTTCATAAGAAGCCTCTTCTAAGATTGACTTAATCAGACTAATCCACTCGGATAAGCGCATTGCAGTGCTGTGGTAATCAGTAGCTCGTAAATCAAAAGTGTTCATTACTTCGAGCAATTGTTTGCCAGCAGCATCTCTTTCCAGGGCCTGAGCCATGCCAGTATCTTGCAAGTTCTTTTGAAGTAGTGCGTAAGCATTGGCGCAATTAAGATTGATCTCTTGCCAGGCATGGTGTCGCCCCCTGACAAACTGCAGTAGCCTTAATAAAGCCTCGTTCGGAGTGCCTTCATGATTGGCGGCATATGCATTAGCCCGCTCAATAGCCATATAAAAAGTTTCCCAGCCAGACTTTGCCTGACTAGCAATCAATATATCTTCAAGCTGGGCCACTAGACCAACACAGGCCTGCGGTGACTTTTCAATACATGTGGGAATATCGATATAGGGGTTTTGCAAGAACTCCAATAAAGCGCTCGCAGTTGGCCCCTCCTTTGGAGCTCGAATTAACTCCAACCAACTATTGAACGCTGCTGCTGCCCGAGTGGTATCCAACTTCCAGCCGGTTTCATCACAAATATTCAGTGCTGGCCCTAAACGCGCCAATAATGCTCGCGCCCGTCTTGCAGCCAAACGATCCTGTGCAACTAGTGCAATATTTTTCTTGCCGGCAATGAGGTGCGCCTCAATCGATTTGGTTGCAGCCCATGCTAATTCCTCAAAACGCCTTGCGGATATTAAATGCCAATCTTTATAAGAAGCTCCTTTGATATTGACATGTAGTTGCTGCTCTTGCTCGACGTTTAACTCTATTAAGTCGCCAGAGGAACTTTCCCCCGCAAGCGCTTCGGACCATAAGGCAACAGACCGCCAATTTAATGCAACCTCTACAACAGGCGCGTATTGAGCGTAATCGTTTAAGTACTTACCCATTACCTCGCGGTCAATTGGCCTAGGGTCTGCCGTTTGAACCCAAAGCAACGGTCTTGCTCGACTCTGAGAGGCTGCCGCTAATTCCAAGTGCGCTGCCATAGCAAATTGCTTGCGAAAGACTGCGTCGCCTGCGCCACTCAAATAGCGCCAGAAAGTGAGTAAGACTTCCGATTCTTGATCAACTACTTTTCGCGAGAGATCCGGGTACGCTTGTGCGATTGTTTTCTCCAAGATCCCTTCTAATTTCTTGGTCCACAATTCTGAATCCAGTGCACCACTCTCAATGAAAAGATTTAACTGATCATGCAATTGCGGAATGATGGCCTCGGACAAAATATCGCAAGCATCAATAACAGATTTAGCAAGCCCCCATGCGCCTGAATCGCCCTCCGCTTTAAACCAAGTTTTGAGCTTGGGATGTTTGCGAAGATTGATATAGACCGATAACCATCGCTCAATATCGCTTTGCTTCTTGGGGAATTTCCATGCGCCTGGCGCAGCTTCTAGCCAATCCGTGAAGCTAATAACTTGAGGCAAGAAGGCAATATTGCTTGGCAGCTCTTTTGGTCGGTTTTGCTCCAAAGCCGCCCTCACCCCAATGAGTGGTCCAGCAGTACTAAGCACCACTAGAGGGCGTTGATTGGTTTGCACTGCACAATCCCAGATGCCTTTTGCCAATTGGGCGAGCGCTTGGCTATTAGGCGTTATTGCCCAGGCTTGTGGCTGCTTTTGGTCAGAAATGATAGGGAAAGGCTGAGGCATTAATCAAGTAATTTATCTGTTTTGAGCAGAACATTCCGCTTATTGCTAATATAAGTGCTGCTGTAACGCCATAATTAAATAACTCGCTAAATAAGTCTAAATAAGGAATTTTCATGAGTGCCGGCATTAAATATGTAACTGACGCCTCTTTCGAACAAGACGTCCTCAAGTCCGATAAACCTGTTCTGCTCGACTTCTGGGCTGAGTGGTGCGGTCCTTGCAAAATGATTGGTCCGATCTTGGAAGAGCTCGCTGGCGAGTATGGCGACAAGCTACAGATCGCAAAAATGAACGTGGATGAGAACCAAGGCGTTCCTGCCCAATTCAATATTCGCGGCATTCCAACCTTAATCCTCTTCAAAAACGGCACCGTGGCTGCTCAAAAAGTAGGCGCTTTGGCCAAATCCCAGTTGACCGCCTTTATTGATAGTCACCTATAAATAGTCTCAGACCACAGGTTCATCAGCTGAGGCCTGTGGTTTTTACCGCTTTACCGTGCTTGTCAGACCCGTTTTTTAGTGTAGTATTGCATTTAACAGCAGTTCAGCGCTCTTAGAAATTCATCAAAGACAGCGCCAATTCCCAGCAATTTACCTCCCCCTTCTTTTAGCAAACATCCAAAATTCTGTTTTCCATACCTGCGTGATTTGAATCAGCGCAGCGATACCTCAAAACAAATTTCCCTAATTCATTCTTATCTTTACCAACACCCGAGAACCACATGCAATTAACTGAACTCAAAGCCCTCCACGTATCCGCTCTGCTCGAAATGGCGGCTAGCTTGGAGATTGAAAATACTCAACGGATGCGCAAACAAGAATTGATGTTTGCTATTCTGAAAAAACGTGCAAAGGCTGGTGAAACCGTTTTCGGCGACGGCACTTTGGAAATATTGCCTGACGGCTTTGGTTTCTTGCGCTCTCCTGAAGCCTCTTACATGGCTTCTCCTGATGACATCTATATTTCTCCTGCGCAGATCCGCCGCTTTAATCTGCACACCGGTGATAGCGTTGAAGGTGAAGTGCGCACCCCTAAAGATGGTGAGCGTTACTTTGCATTGGTAAAAGTAGACAAGATCAACGGTTTGGCTCCAGAAGCCCTCAAGAACCGCATCATGTTCGAAAACTTAACGCCTTTACACCCTAACCGTGTAATTAGCTTAGAGCGTGATATCAAGGCCGAAGAGAACCTTACCGGCCGAATCATCGACATGATCTCCCCTATTGGTTATGGCCAACGCGGTTTGATCGTTGCCTCACCAAAATCCGGCAAGACCGTGATGATGCAGCACATTGCCCATGCAATCTCTGCAAACAATCCTGACGCCATCCTCATCGTGTTGCTCGTTGACGAGCGCCCTGAAGAAGTTACCGAGATGCAACGCTCCGTTCGCGGTGAAGTGGTTGCCTCTACTTTTGATGAGCCAGCTGTACGTCACGTTCAAGTTGCCGAGATGGTGATTGAAAAGGCAAAACGTTTAGTGGAGATGGGCAAAGATGTGATCATCTTGCTTGACTCGATCACGCGTCTTGCTCGTGCATACAACACAGTTGTCCCCTCATCAGGCAAGGTTCTCTCTGGTGGTGTTGATGCAAATGCCTTGCAACGCCCTAAGCGCTTCTTCGGCGCAGCTCGTAATATTGAAGAAGGTGGTTCACTCACCATCATCGCTACCGCTCTGATTGAAACTGGTAGCCGTATGGATGACCTCATCTATGAGGAATTCAAAGGCACCGGCAATATGGAGGTTCATCTTGAGCGTCGTTTGGCTGAGCGTCGCGTTTACCCATCGATTAACCTCAACAAGTCCGGCACACGCCGTGAGGAATTGTTGGTTAAAGCTGAAAACCTCCAGAAGATCTGGGTATTGCGTAAATTGCTGGCGGATATGGACGATATTGAGGCGATGAACTTCATTGTTGATAAGCTCAAATCCACCAAAAATAATGGTGAATTCTTCGACCTAATGCGTCGCGGAGGCTAACTTAAATGCCCCTAGGGACTATTTGAAGGCAAAAAGGGGCTGTTTAGCCCCTTTTACACACCTAAACAGCGCTTTGTTGTTGATTTCATGGCATAATTTCGCCTTTGTGCAGCACCATTAACTTGCTTTTAAAACCTGGGAAAGTATTTAAGTCAATTTGGCTCAAACGGCTACCCGCTCATAGGACTCAACATGAAACCTGGCATTCACCCCGAATATCGTGAAATCGTCTTCGTAGACGTTTCTAATAACTTCAGCTTCAAGACTCGCTCCACAATGTCTACTAAAGAGACAATCAAGTGGGAAGATGGCAATGAATATCCATTAGCCAAGATCGAGACTTCATCTGAATCACACCCTTTCTACACTGGTACCCAGAAAATTATGGATACCGCTGGTCGTGTTGAGAAATTCCGTCAGAAATTCGGTAGCAAAGCTGTTGCTAAAGCTACTGGTGATGGCGCTGCTAAAACAGCTAAGAAGAAGGCTTAAACCACTTCTATTCGCGGGGCGGGGTATGTTAAATACCTGCTCTGCGAGATAATCAAGGCAGCGTTTGCTGCCTTTTTTATTTTTAATTCCATGCATGGTCAAACTTACCGCTGCCGCTACTAAATCAATTCCGCGCATCATTATTTTTGCGCTGACTTTGATCTATGGTCTTGCCGGCCTCTTCTTCCGTGATCCTTGGAAGAATGAAGATGCGATTGGATTTGGCGGTATGTGGACATTATTTCGCGGCAATTCGCTTGACTGGGTCGTTCCACATTTAGCGGGCCGCGACATCTCTTTAGGCACTCCACTGCCTTATTGGATTGGCGCCACACTCATTGAATGGTTTGGCCCCTTCATTGGCGCTGCAAACGCTGCCCGCCTATATTCCGCCACCTGCTTTTTCTCTGCAGCACTAGCAATCTGGTACGCAACCTATTTGTTAGGCCGCCGTCGCGAAGTACAACCCATGGCACTCGCAGTTGGTGGACAGCCCGACATGAAGAGTTATGGCATGACACTAGCAGATGGTGCATTACTCATCTTCCTGGCTTGTGTAGGTCTTGCTCAGCGCGCGCATGAAACTACGCCAATGATGGCGCAATTGATGGGGATCAGTATTGTGTTGTACGGCACAGTGCGCGGTTTGGATAAGCCATGGCAAGGGGGTTTGTGGACCGGCCTAGGCATTGCAATCGTCGCTCTTTCGAGCAATCTCACGCTCAGCCTAATCATTGTTACCTCAACCATCATTGCAGTGATCGCTAGCAATGCCAAACTACGCTTTCGCCGGACACTTACCAGCACCGTTCTCGGTTTAATTGGCTTTGCGATTTGGCCAATCATTTGGTATCTCACCGACCTTCCCGTTCACTGGCGTCACATTGCACAAGAAGGTTGGCGCAATATGCCCGAAATGCGCGCAACCCCTTCGATTGAATCTCTGGGCTTCCTAAGCGTCAACTTTTGGGCTTATGCATGGCCTGTCTGGCCCTTGGCAATCATCTCCTTGGCCCACTGGGGCCGCACTAAAGCATCTGGTGCTTGGCGAACTCCCCACCTTTGCATTCCCCTGAGCTTATTTATTGGCAGCTTGATCTATGTTTTGTTCCGCAGCGAAGCTAACGAACATGATTTGTTAATCTTGATTCCGAGCCTTTCCATTATTGCCGCCTTTAGCTTGCCCGTTCTAAAGCGTAGTGTCATTAGCTTCATCGACTGGTTTGCGATGTTCAGCTTCACGCTGATTGCTCTGGCTATTTGGATTATTTGGCTAGCAAAAGTCACTGGTTTCCCAGAAACGACTGCCGCCAATATTGCACGTCTTCTTCCGGGATTCGAGAGTCAATTTAATCTCTTGGCTTTTGTAGTGGCACTTGCTATTACTGGCATATGGCTATCCGTAATGCGCTGGAGAATTTCTCGCGCCCCGAAAGAAATCTGGCGCTGCCTCATCATCTCTGCGTCTGGCACTACCTTGATGTGGGTTCTGCTAATGACTTTATGGCTTCCTACAATTAATTACGCCAAAACCTATCGCTTAGTATCAGTGCGATTAGCGCAAGTAGTGCCATCTGGTGGCGGCTGCATTGATACAAGCAATCTTGGCTTTGCGCAACTTGCCTCATTTAGCTACTTTACTAAACTTAATTTGCGAGACGATGCTAATTGCCCATGGATGTTGACCCATAGCCAGTCAGAGGCAAAGGCTTACGCAAAACTTAACAATAAAAAGCTCAGCTTGTTGTGGGAAGATCGCCGCGCCGCTGACCGTGACGAACGCTTACGTCTCTACGAAGTTATTCCAGAGTAAATCATGCTGCACTTTAAGTTAACGCGTTTACGCGAGGACATCCCCTCTCTACTGAAATTAGCTGGGCCTTTATTAATTGGTCAGTTAGCTGTCATTGCTTTTGGTGTACTAGATACAGCCATGACAGCGCGCTACTCTGCCGATGACTTGGCAGCCCTTGCGATGGCATCTGCTATTTTTATCAGCATCTACGTAGGCTTAACGGGAGTTGTCTCTGCGCTCGCACCTATTGCCGGACAGCTATTGGTGAAGAGGTTCGGCAGGCAACCTGGCTAGCCTTTGGTTTGACCATTTTGGGTTGCTTTGTTTTACTCAATGCAGATCATCTTCTAGCTATCTCGCAGGTGAATGAAGCAATTGAGGGCAAAGCAAAACTCTATCTCAATATCTTAGCCATTGGATTGCCGGCCAGTATGGCAATGCGCGTATTAATGGCTTTGCATAACGCAGTATCTCGCCCTGCCGTAATTACTGTTGTGCAACTGATTGGTTTAGCCCTCAAACTTCCATTAAATCTACTGTTTATCTACGGCGGATTTGGATTTGCACGATTTAGCCTGCCGGACTGGCATCGCATCTGGACCTTGCTAAAGCTTGGGACGCCCATTGGCTTTAGCTACCTGATTGAAGTGACATCGTTCACCTTTATGTCCTTGTTTATTGCGCGTCTGGGAACTACTGCATTGGCTGGCCATCAAATTGTTGCCAACATGGGTACCGTTATTTATATGGCGCCTTTATCACTCTCGATTGCAACGATGACTTTAGTGTCTCAATCGATTGGCGCCAATAAGCCTGAGCGCGCCGAAGAAATTGGTTGGTCTTCGGTATTTTTTACAACCGCACTCTGCATCACGATTGGCATTGCCGTATGGCTGCTCAGAATGGAGCTTCTAGATTTATACGACCCGCCCGCAGAAGTGAAAGTATTTGCAGTGCCGCTATTTTTATTTATTGCTTTTTATCAAGTCTTTGATGCTCTACAAGTCACAGCGGCATTTATTTTGCGCGCATATCGCATTGCCTTTTGGCCTATGCTGATTTACGCAGGATCACTCTGGGGTGTGGGCTTAGGCGGTGGCTACCTATTAGGCTTTAACGTATTTGGCAATACGCCATTGTTTTTACAAGGTGCTAATGGCTTTTGGACCGGTAACAGCATCAGCCTTGGATTGGCTGCATGCTTGCTGCCCTATCTTTTTAGAAGAACGGCGGAGCGCTATGAGAAGACGCATCCGCCAGTGCAGGTGTAAGCAAGCTTTTATTAAAGTTATTTATAAACCTTTAGAGTGGCGGCATCATCATTTAAGCGGCGTTTTAGGTTCCACTTTTCACCATCGGAGCCTGGATTATTGGTAATGAAGTTTTGACTCGCCAAGTTCTTCCTTACATCTTCAGCCAAATCCAAAGAAGCCAGCTTCATTAACTTAGCCATGCTTGGCTTAAAGCCATTGTCTTTGCCGTCAATTCTGACTTCCTTACCATCACCAGAGGCAATGAATGAGGCCACAATCTGATCGGTTTGCGTATCAACCACATTGAAGTCAACCGTCACCTCAAGCGTTACTTGCTGTGATGTAGATTTAGAACCGGGAATGGCATCAACGTTATCGGTCACAGAGACCTCAGCCAAAACGCCATAAAGTACATAATTGGCATCGGTAAAATCGCCCGCTTTGATGCGCTTCACAATATCAAAATACTCATCACCCTGATTTGGTATGGCCACTGAAGGCTTAGCCTGCATCACCTTGTACCCAGACTTGATTAATAAACCACGAATGGGATTGGCGAGATAACGCAACTCGCCATACTCAATATTACTTTGATAGCCTGATTTTTTCTGAGTCTGACTATTGGTGCTAGCGATATTACTGGTTGCAGATGCATCTGGCGCTGGTAACGCAGGAGTGGCGCCTGGCTCTGTCGACTTAGGGTCCGCTAAGTTTGTGAACTTCACGGGGAATGCGGAAGAATTGGCGCCGCCAGTTAATGCGGAAGCATTCGCTTTATCTACATCTACCTCCACGGTCTTTGGCGTAATCACTGATGAAGTGCTATTGCCTGTAGTGGTTTTGGTCTCTTCAATATAAGTTAGGTTCTTGCCTTCTTTTTTGAAGTAAATGTCCGTTACTGCTATAGACTTTGATTCTGATTTAAGCGCTTCAGCATTAATCACCGGGTTTTTTGGGGGATCCGCTGGCGTCTGGCCAACGATTTCTGACTCCGGCTTTACTAGTGGTGCCTTAGAGGCGCAACCTGCGAGCAAAGCAAAGCTAGCCCCGGCGCACAACAAGACAGCAATTTTATTTAAACGCATTGAGAACGTCCTCTTTCTCTTTTATTGTATGGACTGCTAATTAGCGAGTAGCCGTCTTACGAATCTCTTTTTCGTCTGCCCATTCAAGCAAACCAGATTCGTTATTAATGAGATTTAAGTTAAAGACATAATAGACATCCTTAACGTCCTTATTGGTCTTTACGATAGATGCAATAGAGCCTTCAATGCGATATTGAGCGCCCTGCATATTGCCAGTTTTAGCAATCGTGCTGTTCTTGTACAACCCTGATTGGTTCTGACGTTTGAGCTCGTCAGTCTGATTCTGCATCTCAGACACGCTCACCGCAAAACGCACCTGTCCACTCTTCATGAGCTGAGTACGGATTTTATCGGTGATCACTCGTATATCGATATATTCAGAAGTCTTGTTCTTCACATCTGCCAAGGTCACAATCGGCGCATCTTTACTGCCAGAGATTGCTTTTGATTGCAGCAATGATCTTGTCATTGCCTCAGCGATCATTTGCAGATCGGTTGATCCATAGTTTGCATTTACTGTCTCTACCGTTTTTGTATCGCCATAACGCACCTGTGGGCCAGAGCAAGCGACAAGTAACGCGACGGATAATAAGAGAGCGGATAAATGAATGGTTTTATTAATTGCGTTCATGGTGATTAGCCTTAGGATTACTTATATTGATTTAATTCGAAACGAAAGTCAGTGGCATCGGGCGTTGGAGCAATGCCCATAATAACGGTCGACTGTCCCTTACCCACAGTCACCGGCTTCCAAGCCTCTTCATCCGTCACGGACACGCCATTTTTGCCGAGCCACTTAAAACGATAAGAAACTAAATTGGATCTACTGTCGTTTTGGATGGTTACTTGAGCGGTCAGAACGCCGTTACGCTCGATGCTGCGCATATCGGTAACTTGAATGCTATTATCGGTATCGCCCATGCGAACAGTCATATCCTTCATGGAAGGAGTGGAGCCGCACGCTGCCAGCATTAACGCTGCCAATACGGTGAGGAGATATTTTTTCATACTCGGTCTTTCTAGTTAAAAAGCTTTTGAAAGCTATTTAGTAAATTGGGTGGCTCCATAGGGCTTCACTTCCTCAATATTACTGCTAGCAGGGGTTGATGCAGGGCTCGATATCGGTATTACAATATTGGCAGGGGTTGGCGTTGCCACCATTAGCAGCCCCTTCGTCTAACTTGGGCTCCTGAAGTCCGCCCCAAAGTTTTTTCAAACCTTCAAATGCGCCTTCCTGCGGCTTTGGCTGAATGACTGCAGGCAACGGAGACACCCCTACAGCAGTAGGGACTGCTTGAGTAGCTGGAGCCTGAAGAGTCGGAGTCATTACCTTTGCAGGCAATGCTGCCGGGTCATTTGATGTGAGAACAGTTGCTCTATTTCTAAACATACGTATGTAAATAACGTTATAGCCACCAACTAGGTTGACTGTTTGGCTCAGTGTTGCCCCTGAAGGCAAGGTGTATTTGAGTACGGTTGGGCCAATTGGCATGCCCATTCTGGCCATATACGTTTGCGCAGGTAAGGTTGACCAATGACGCGTGTCTGTCACATTGATTGCCTGTAAACCATAACCAGTGATTAGCCCAGCAATTGCTCCAACAATCGCAGCGGTGCCATTGTTTTGATTGTTTTGGTTATTTCTTCGGGCTGCTTGTTGGGCAGCCTGGTCTGCGGCGTATTGAGCAGCCAGAGAAACTAAAGCCCTGGATGAGGCTCTTAAAACATATCCCGGCATCTCATCATGCAAATTCTTTCTAGCCATAGCATCAATATTGGCAACCAACTCAGGGTTGGCAGCTCGATCACCCAACTGTACGAGAGTTGGCTTGTAGCGCTCGGTGGACTTTTCAATGACAGGGAAGGTTAAGGTAGCTAATTTTGAATTGCCGCCAATATTGAATGTTTGGCTAATTTGATAAGGCGTAATTTTTGGCATGTAGCCCGTATCAATAACGATTAAGGCATCAGCAAAACTTTTTTTCTGATTCGCAATATTAGAATCGAGCTTAGCAATACTAGTTTTGAAAAAGCTGACTTGGGGGCGCAATTCAATTGCCAAACGATAGCCCGGTGCTGCAAGACTAGCCTCCCCTT
Organism: Polynucleobacter necessarius; assembly: GCF_900096755.1. Classification (NCBI taxonomy): domain Bacteria; kingdom Pseudomonadati; phylum Pseudomonadota; class Betaproteobacteria; order Burkholderiales; family Burkholderiaceae; genus Polynucleobacter; species Polynucleobacter necessarius. Next base: position 1,235,636 of record NZ_LT615227.1, on the reverse strand, counting down.
GGGACTCATGTATGAAACCCGATAGATAATAGGCAGCTGGGTTTTGATATGAATTCTTGAGGCTACGCGTTTCTTCGTCATCCAATAAGTTAATGGGGTAGCCATTAATCTCCTGAATACGACTCGTGGCACCACGCGTTGTTTGATTATTTTGTTGCTCTTGCTCTGTTTTCAAAACTGCAGCAACTTTGCTTTGAATAAGTTCTTCAATCAACTTTTCACGTTGCGCCATTTTTTTGGCCTCAACCATAGCGTCATCCCACCGCCCCTGAGATAAGTGATTGAGCGCAAGTGTTTGACTTAACAGCGTCACTTCGTACGGCTTAGGATCGTATTCACTACTGACACCTTCAGAGAGCACATAAGAACTTGCTCCAGAAAAAGAACGCCTCACTTTATCGCTAGTAGTGATTTCCCAGCGACTCACTAATTGATCTGCGGCTAACAAATTTTGGGTGCTATTGGGAATCTGAGTAGGTCCCTGCAGCCTTTGGACCTCGCCTAACTCAAGGTAGTAAAGCGTATTTTTATCTTTAAATGCCGTTTGGATGGCGGCGGCAGTATTTTGTAGATCGCCGTTTTTGAACTGCTCCTTGGCGTCGTTCATCTTCACTTGCTGCATTTGCGTCGCGCAACCAACCAAGAGCGTTAGCGCCAGGACAGGCGCAAACCTTAGTGAGCGTAATGCTGAAAATTTAAGCAACCGAGCCAGCTGAAGGCATTCAAAAGTAAAGATACTACCCATGCTGTATATAACGCCTTAAATAGGACTAAGCTGACAAGAAAACAGCTTATTTACTGATCTAGTTTCTCGCACCAGACTGAGTAACCACTCTACCCCACTTACTAGACTCGCTGGCAATCAATTTCGATAGATCCTTAGGGCTTGCCAGGGGCGGGCTCTAGACCGCCTGCCAAGAGCCGGCTTTTGACATCAGGATTGCTTAATGTTTGACGCACTAGTTGATTTAAGCGATTTTGGATATTCACAGGCAAGCGTGCAGGGGCCATTAAAGAAAACCAGGAAACAGCTTCAAAACCAGGCAAGCCTTGTTCGGCCAAGGTCGGAATTTCTGGAGCTGCTGGCGAGCGCTTTAAAGTAGTCACCCCTAAAGCATGCACCTCCCCCGCTTTGATTAATGGCAAAGAAGATGACAGGTTGTCAAAAAGCATGGAGATACGACCGCTTACCAAGTCCGGCAAAGACTGAGCGCGGCCTTTGTAAGGAATATGACGTATTTGTATTCCTGCCATTTCTTTAAATAACTCGCCCGACATGTGCAATGAGGTGCCGACACCAGAAGAGCCAAAGGTCAATTGGTTGGGCTTAGCTTTAGCTAGCTCGATCAGCTCATGCCAATTAATCACACCTAATTGTTTATTCACAATTAATACATTGGGAGTGCTAGCCAAAAAACTAATCGGGATGAAATCTTTCGCTGGATCAAAAGACATCTTGTCGTAGAGCGAGTTATTAATCGCATGAATACCGACAGTGCCAATGAGTAATGTGTAGCCATCGGGCTCGCTTTTAGCAACCAGATCAGCGCCAATATTGCCGCCATAACCAGGGCGATTCTCAACCAGCACAGGCACACCCAAACTTTGCTGCCAACTCTCCGCTAAAACGCGTGCCAGAATATCTGGGGCGCCTCCAGGCGTAAAAGTCACCACTATGCGAATAGCCTGCTTTGGCCAACTGGCTTTTGCTTTTGAGCCTTGCGCATGAGCACCCAGGGAATACAGCGAGAGCGCGAAAAGGATGAGAAAAGTGTTTAGAGCTCGGGGGTATCGCATAGTCTATTAATCTAAAGCCAGCCCTCATATTTCACTGGATCATCAGCGCAAGGGCCAATGCCACACTCGAGCAAAGTAGAAACCAGGTTACCTAACACCAACAAGATAAACACAATAACCAGCGCGTTTGCAAACCAAGAGCGTGAACGTACGTTCCGATTTGGGAGCATTAAAAGAATGGCCGCCTGTCCAGCCAGAAGACCCATATAACCCACAAACGCCCAGGTGTAAAAATGCAACTCTAGAAAAGTAGCGCCAAATCCTTTATCGCCTGGCAGGATATGAAGAAAAACTTGGCGCAGGGAAACCATCATTCCCACTAAGCCGCCAAGAATACCCCAGCCATAGTGAGCGTAATGTTCGCCACAACGAATATTGAGCACCAAAGCAAAACCGATGATGACAAAACCAACCCGCTGCATTAGACACAAAGGACAAGGCAGCTCACCAAAATAAATCTGGTCTACGAATGCGTATGAAAGTATCCCAATAACCGCTAATAATGCTAACTGGTTACCAAGTGCGGCGAGTGATGGAAAGGCGTACTTGCTCACAATAAATTACAGACTGATGTTGAGATGACTGGTTGCATGAAAGCGGAACCAAGCTGCCAAGATGGCAACAGTAATTGCTAAAACTGCTACACCTGCAATACGTTTTTCAAACCAGACCAAAATGAGTCCGATAAAGGCTGTCAGAAAAGGCAGGAACATGTACATGGTTGAATTCTAGCGCAGGAGCCTACTCGTAAGAATAAATTACCTAAGTCAGGGCTATGGGCATGGCCTTTTGTTTAGAATGCCTCTATGACTACAAGCGCCAACCCACCCTGCCTCAACCTGGAAATCATCGGCCACATTGCACGGATTACATTTAACAATCCAACTGCCCGTAATGCCATGACCTGGCAGCAATCTTCCCGACTGCACAGACTTGATGCGTGAGACCTATAACAGCAATGACTTCAAAGAGGGTGTGAACGCCTTCTTAGAAGGTCGCTCACCCAAATGGAATGGCAAGTAATTAGTTTTTAGCGTTTAAAAACTGCACCACTGTTTTAACAAATACATCAGGCACCTCTACGTGAGGCGCATGACCCACGTTTTCAATTGGCACTAACTGAGCATTAGGAATCGCCGCCTGGGCCTTTTTCCCTAATTCCGGGAAGTTGCCTAGAGACTTAACGGCTTCCGGCGGCGCGAAGCGACGACCAAATACCGTCCGATCCTTCTGCCCTATCACCAACAATACCGGCATCTTCAATTGCGGCAAATCATTGACTACTGGTTTTTCCGCGATCATCTGATAGGTCAACACTGAGTGAGGTTTTGGCATAAGCTGGGTGGTAGTCAGGCCCCTTTTGCACTCGCACGTAAACCTCGACAAACTTTTCATAACTTGGCTGCCAGTTTGGGAAGTAACTTTGTAAGAAACGGCGATAACTCGTTTCTGTTTGAGCCATCTCTAATTTCAGTAAATCATCATTTTTCTGCGGAGGAATATCTTTGGAGTAATCCTCAAGACCAAGCGGGTTTTCAAGCACCAGCTTTTGGACCGTTTGCGGATGATAAAGACGGGCAAAGCGTACCCCAACCATCCCACCCATGGAATTAGCAATGGCAGATACCTTTTGAATTTTGAGTGATGCTAATAAAGCTTTGGTATTAGCCGCCAAATCATCAAAGTGATAAGCAACATCATCCGGCTTAGATGACTTACCAAAACCAATTTGATCTGGCGCAATGACGCGATAACCAGCTTGAGTTAAACCAGCAATTGCGGGAGCCCAATAATCACTGGAAAAGTTTTTTCCATGAAATAGCAGCACCACACTTTTTGCTTGCCCACCGCTGCCACATCCATATAAACCATTGCTGCAGACTGACCCTGCAAAGAAGTTTTAAATTCTTTTAATGGGTATGGATAAGGCCAAGCACTTAGACGCAGATCCAACGGTGCCGCATTGGCATAAAAACTGACGGGCGTCGTTGAAGATGCTTGCTCAGTACTTACGCAGGATGTTAGGGAGGCCACACATATTACCGCTGCGCACACTGTAGAAATTCTTCTGAGCAAGATCATCATTTCAGCAATCCGATTAAATAATTTTTGTCTTCAAGCTTGGAAGGCCTGCTACGCTTCCCTCTAGTACGTCACCCTTCTTAACCGGACCAACCCCAGCAGGCGTTCCAGAGAAAATTAAATCCCCTGGCTCTAAAGTGAACAAGGTGGAAAGATAAGCAATGGTGTCAGGCACATTCCAAATCAATTGATTCAGATCGCCTTCTTGGCGCACTTCGCCATTCACTAGGAGCTTTACGCTACCTTTGGCAGGATGGCCGCATTTGCTAGCCGGAGTAATTTCTCCGCACGGAGCAGATTGGTCAAATGCTTTGCCTGTATCCCAAGGGCGCCCCATCTTCTTGGCCTCGCCCTGAAGATCGCGTCTTGTCATATCCAAACCAACGCCGTATCCATAGACATGATCTAAGGCTTTATCTGCAGAAATATTTGCGCCGCCCTTACCAATTGCGACGACCATTTCAATTTCATGATGGACATCATTCGACAGACTAGGAAAATGCATATCTTTACCGTCGGTCACGATAGAGTTTGCTGGTTTCATAAAAAAGAAAGGTGGCTCACGATCTGGATCATGGCCCATCTCGCGTGCATGATCGGCATAATTGCGGCCAACGCAGTAAATGCGATTGACTGCAAAGCGACGTGAGTCGCCAGTCACGGGCAATGAAATAACTGCTGGCGGATCAATCACGAAAGCTGAACTCATAAGATACCTTTCTAAGAATTTTGATAATGGCGTGTTTTATTTCTGATGTTTAGAAGTATGACGCAATTTCAACAATAAGATGCTAAGGGCCAAAGCAAAAGTTAGTGCATTCGCCAGGATGAGAGGCCACTTCTCAATAATCAGGCCATAGACCAGCCATAAACCCACCCCAGTCGTAAATAAGGAATACATCCCCAGGGGGGAAATTCCAGAGAGGTCTTTGGCGCGCCAAGACTGGATTGCCTGAGGCAAAAAGGCCACAGTCGTTAAGAATGCAGCGCAATATCCAACGATTTCAATATGGTGAGGCTCTAGGGTCATTAACTCATTGTAGTTAAGGAAACAATGAATTCATTGACCCAGCGCAGGAATCTGAATTCTGTAGATAATAGAAATTCGCATCCAAACCAAATACTAAAAATACAACATGAGACTAAATCTAACTAAGGGCTTCGGCCTACTCCTATGCGCCAGCTTGGTAAGCAGCCCCCTGCTTGCACAAACCAGCAGCGCTGCAATTAAAAGCTATCCAGATAAACCAATTAAATTAGTTATTCCTTACCCGCCAGGTGGAGCGACTGATGTGATTGGCCGCATCATGGCTCAAGAGCTTTCGAAAACACTGAACCAACAGGTAATTCCTGATAACCGCGCAGGCGATATCGGCAATATCGGCGCAGACATGGTTGCCAAGTCAACGCCCGATGGTTACACCTTATTAATGGGTGCCCTAAGCTTACATGCCATTAACGCCAATCTTGATAAAGACAAGATCAAGTACAACCTTGAAAAAGACTTCGCTCCTGTCGATGTGGTGGGTGTAGTGTCGCTTGTATTTGTTGTGAACCCGTCTGTCCCCGTGAAGAATATGAAAGAGTTCATTGCTTATGCAAAAGCCAATCCAGGAAAGCTGACTTTTGCATCTTCTGGTGCTGGAGCACCTCAACGTCTTGCGATGGAAATGTTTAGGTTCCAGCTCGGATTAGATTTATTGCATGTACCTTACAAGGGCAGCGGCCCTGCTATGACTGACTTAGTTGGTGGCCAGATGCTGGCTATGTCCGAGACCGTCCCTGCGGCCTTGCAATTTATTCAAGCAGGCCAATTGAGACCCTTAGCGGTTACTACAGCCAAACGCATCAGCCAATTGCCAGATGTACCCACAGTTACTGAGGCTACTGGCTTGCCGAACTTTGATGTAGTAAGCATGTTTGGCATTTTGGCGCCAGCAGGAACGCCTAAACCCATTATTGATAAGTTGAGCACTGATATCAAGTTAATCTTGCAACGCCCGGATCTTCAAGAGCGCATGCTTGCTGCCGGTGTTTATGTGAACTACCTATCTCCAGCAAGCGAATCTCCCGCGAACTCAGTATGTGGAGCAAAGTTGTTAAGGACGCCAATATTAAGGCGGACTAATAGATCAATCGATGCTAAGTGCGCTTAGCATCGATTGCATTGAATTACTGCCTGCTAGATCCTGCTTTACGCACTTCAATTTCTTTATTGATTGCTGCAATCGTTTTTGCATCCGGTGATTTCCAGTTACCGCCAGAGTTATTCACCATATAAACCAGTGCATCAGAAAATCCTTCGATGCTCAAATTGGGATTGCCGCCTTTTGGAGGCATCGCACGCACGCCAAAATAAGCATGGGCAGTCAATGTGACCTGGCCTTCGGCAATCAATGGTGCCCATTTAGCTTTATCACCGAACTTAGGGGCATTTAGTACGCCCGCGCCATGGCAATTGGCGCAGACTTGCTTATAAGTGCCCTCACCTGACTGAGCCATCGCCAAATTTGAGGCTGAAACACCAATCAAACAGGACAGTACAAAGAAAAGGGGGTTGCAAGTCATTTGAATACTCTCTTTATTAATGAATACCTAAGAGAGTATCTGAATTTAAGAAAGCTTGCTTTGATCCAGAGCCAATTAAGCCAGGCCTAGTGCGCTAGCAATCTGATAGGTAATAAAGGCAGCGATATATGCCAGGCCAAATAAGTAACTGAGCATAATGATCGGAATTTTCCAGCCCCCAGTTTCGCGCTTCACTGCAGCAATGGTTGATAGGCACTGAGGCGCAAATACAAACCAAGCCAATAAAGAAAGTGCTGTTGCCAATGGCCAGCCACTAGAAATCAGAGGAATAAGTGCATCAGCAGCATCTACACTAGAACTAGATAGTGCATAGACAGTTGCCAATGAGCTCACCACCACTTCGCGAGCAGCCATACCAGGCACCAAGGCAATACTAATTTGCCAATTAAATCCAATCGGCGAGAAGATATGTGCCAAGGCCTGCCCCATCATCCCCGCAAAACTGTACTGAATCGGCGATCCGGTAGCACCCTCAGGAGGAAATGGAAAGCTAGACAGCGCCCATAAGGCAATTGTCATGATCAGGATGATTCCGCCGACGCGACGCAAGAAGATTTCAGCGCGCTGCCACAGGCTAATAGCTAAATTACCTAAGCGCGGCAAATGGTAACTAGGTAGCTCCATCATGAGCGCATTCATCCCAAACTGCTCGCTGGTGAAGCGCTTCAGAATCCACGCCACCGCCATAGCCCCCAAGATGCCCGCTAGGTATAACAAGAACAGAACTAGGCCTTGCAAATCAATACCAGCCCAAAGCTTTTGCTCAGGAATAAATGCAGAGATTAACAGGGCGTACACAGGCAAACGCGCAGAGCAAGTCATCATTGGCGCAATCAAGATGGTCACCATGCGATCTCTAGCATTGGAGATGCTTCTGGTTGCCATGATGCCGGGGATCGCACAAGCAAAACTAGACAGCAACGGAATGAATGATCTGCCAGACAGACCAACGGAGCCCATCACTCTATCGAGCAAATAGGCAGCCCTTGGGAGATAGCCTGATTCCTCAAGCAACAAAATGAAAAAGAACAGAATCAAAATTTGCGGCAGGAAAATTACCACCCCACCTAGCCCGGCCAAAATGCCATTGATAAATAAACTGCGTACCCAATTATTTGGCAGGAATTCAGCAATTTGCGCACCCAGATATTCAACCGCAGTCTTAATCAGATCCATGGGTACAGTCGCCCAACTAAATACTGCCTGGAATATGCAAAAGAGTAGAGCCACCAAAATGATGGGGCCAAAGACCGGATGCAACAACACCGCATCTAAGCGATCACTCAATTGATCAGGAATAATCCGATCCAGTTTGAGGTTTTGCAAAATTCTTTGTACTTGAACGTTATCAGATTCAGTATGCGCAATATGCGAAGCTGCATTCTCCAAAGTGGCATCACTGGTACCAGTCTGTAATCCCTGTAAGTTACGCCAATCTAGCCCTGATAGAAACTTCTTAATCCCATCTGCCCCATTAGCTTGAATTCCAATGCTAGTGAGCACCGGTAAGCCCAGCTCATTCGATAAAGCAGCAGTATCAATCTGCAAGCCTTGGCGCTGGGCAATATCGAGCATATTCAACACCACTACACAAGGCAACCCTAGGCGCTTGGCTGCCAATACCAGACGTAAGTTGCGACGTAAGTTAATAGCGCTTAATACACAAATCACCAAATCAGGACGCTTCTCGCCCTCTGCTCTGCCCAGCAATACATTGCAAGTCACACGCTCATCGAGTGATCTTGGATAAAGACTATAGGCACCAGGTAAATCAAGAATGCGAATATTTTTTCCAGACTCCAGAGCGAGGCGCCCTTCTTTTCTATCGACAGTGACACCAGAATAGTTGGCCACCTTCTGACGACTACCGGTAAGTAAATTAAATAAGGCCGTTTTTCCGCAATTGGGATTACCCAATAAAGCAACGATAGGCTCGTTTGAGAAAAAATGGACTTTAGATTCAGACATGCGACAAAGCTTCAACAGAAATCATGCATGCCTCAAATTTGCGCAAAGCAAAAGTTGAAGCGCCAACACGAACCATGTATGGACCTTTACCCAATAATCCCTTACGCAGGACAGTTACCTGCTCGCCTGGCAAAAAGCCAATATCCTCCAGCTGCCCCTTAATTTGAGGGGCGCCTTTTGGCGCATTTACTTCGCTAACGCGATAAAGGCTGCCGAGATCAACCTGGTCTAATTTCATGAATTGGATATGGGCTTGGTATTTGTTGAATTATATCCCCAAATGAGAATGAATATTATTCGTGTGAAATCGGGCTCTACCCTCTCATGATGGGCTATTTGAGACCCTCAAGGCTTGATCCAAAACAAAAATGGCGGGATTAATGCATACTAATCACACACTATTTTGACCACACCATCATGTACCTACCTAAACATTTTTTAGTTGAAGATCCAGCGATTTTGGGTCAATTAATTTCAGAGCACCCACTCGCTACGATCATTGGCAATCTAGATGGTCAGCTAGAGATTAATCATCTGCCATTAATGTTGAGTGAAGACAAATCTAAACTCTACGGACATATCGCCAGAAGCAATCCATTAACCAAAGTTGCCGGCAGCGCAAATACTGCTGTTACAGCAATCTTTAATGGTCCCAATGCTTACGTCACACCCACCTGGTATCCCTCCAAACAAGAATCTGGAAAAGTGGTTCCAACATGGAACTACGCTGTAGTGCACGCACAAGGATCAATCAAACTCATTGATGACCCAGCATGGCTCAGAAGTCATGTCGCACAAATGACTAACATTCATGAGCCTACCTATCAATCCACCCGGAAGCTAGATGATGCCCCAGAGGAATACGTTCAGATGATGCTCAAAGCGATTATTGGAATAGAGCTAACGGTCAATAGCTTGGTTGTGAAATTTAAACTCAGTCAAAATCGTCCGGCACAAGACTATGAGGCAGTTGTAAAGCAGCTAGAGAAATCACCGCGGGAAGCCTTACAGGAAATGCTTCAATACATGAAGCCAGCTCAATAACTAGGGCGCGGTGTAGCCGTATTTTTGCAAGATCGCTTTTGCTTTTGCACCCTGCATAAATTGATATAAATCTTGCGCCTCTTGAGGGGCAACCTCAGGAGACCTGGCCAATGAGAGGGCAGTAAATCCTAGATCGGCAGCGCCAGTAACAACATAGGTTGTTGCAGCCCCAACGTTATCTCCGTATACCAACTTATCTTTAGCCAAATCCCAAAGGCCCTCTGCCTTGAGATACTCCACAGCCGCTTTGCCGTAAGGAGCAAGATCTGGTTTTGCAATGGCAATCTTATTGGCCCTTGCAATTGCTTTAGCAATCTCAACTTTGTTATCTACCAAAGTGATTCCAGAGGATGTTTTTGCTATTAGCGCCAGTTTGCCTATTGCATAAACTACGCCTTCATTGACAGCCTTGCCCTTTTTATATAACTCCAGAGGGAAATGCTCATCGGCAGCAATCAATACATTAAATGGAGCACCATTCAGAATTTGTGCAGTGAAGTTTCCGGATGAGCCATAGACCACCCTCATCTCAGATTTACCGGTTAGCTTGAAGGCGGTTGCAATTTCACCAAATGCATCTTTCATATTGGCAGCGACAGCAACAGTTGCACCCTGGGCAAATGCTAGATTTGCACTACAGAGTATTGTGATCAGGAAAAGGTGAAGGCGAGATAGCATGCCAACCATTCTATTGGATTGAATGCAACAAAACTACGGACTTTTGAATTACAACCAGTTCTCAATTTGACGATTTAAGCCAACCGCCTTATAGCCAGGCGTCTCACCAGAATAACTTCGGATTTTACGAATCAGCCTGGAGGCCTCAGCTTGCGCCACCATATCTTTATGCATAGCAAGGAAGAAGATCTCATCCTTCAGGGGGATAAGCCCAAGACCGTTTTCCATCGCGATATTCTTGACGCCCACACCAACATCAGCCTTACCTGCCAAGATGGCATTTGCAACAGCTGAGTGCGTAAATTCTTCTTGTAGGTAGCCGTTAATCTCCGAAGCCTCGATTCCCTCTTCCAATAAGAGAGTGTCAAACAAGAGTCTGGTACCCGAACCTATCTGACGATTGATAAAGCGGATCTTTGGATTAAGTAAATCGTCTAGAGATTTAATGTGCAAAGGATTTCCTTTTTTCACAATCAAACCCTGAGTTCGCTTCATTACTGGATAGATCTGAATATCGCTCTTAGAAAGACGGCGATGAATCGCTTTAGAGCTTTGCTCATTTGAAACATGGTATCCAGCAATATGTGCTTCTTTATTTAAAAGCTTTTCAAGCGATTCACCTGAACCGGCAATCTTTAAATCAAAGCCCTTCAGCTCGCCCGCAACTTTTTGAATAATAGAATCACTGCTAGAGAGGAACTTCCACTTTAAGCTTTCGGATTTTTGAATCTTCTTAATTTCCTTTATCAAGCTATCTTGATAGGTGCTGCCGTATTGCGAGAATCCAGCTTGCATATCATCAATGTACTGAATTAAGAATTTTCCAAATTCCGTTAGTACCGAACCGTGGCCTTTGGTGCGCACAATCAAGCTCATTCCAAGTGCAGCTTCGGCCTCATTCAGCTTTCCCCAGGCGCCCCTATAAGATGTGCCAGATTTTTTACTGGCAATAACCAAGGAGCTCCCGCTCCCAATCTCTTTAAGAAGCTCAACCAGCCAAGCAAGATCAATGGATCCCTTACCTTCCTTGGGGTTATTAACGATAAGCGTTGGTCTGACCTCAATTTGCATATGTAATTTTTTGCATATTCATGTAGTAATAATGTATGCGATGATAACCACTTAATCAACCCTTTTATTGTTTGCCATGAAAAAACTATATTTAGCAACTTAGTAATGAGTGCCATCCTGGCTCTCTCAATTCCTGGCTCTCTCAATCTCTGGTCATCAAGCTTATGCACAAAGCAAAAGCATCGTAGTTTCCTCGACCACATCAACAATCTGGACTATTTAACTTTATCCTCCCCATCTTTAAGATGAAAACAGGTATTGAGGTAAAAGTTGTCGCAGTTGGCACGGGCCAAGCATTAGATATTGGTCGCCGTGGCGATGCAGATGTTGTATTTGTTCATGACAAGCCTGCGGAAGAAAAGTTTGTGGAAGAAGGCTACTCCACTAAACGCTACGAAGTGATATACAACGACTTCGTTCTCATTGGGCCAAAATCAGATCCTGCAAAAATTGGTGGCAGCAAGGATATTCAAGCGGCACTTCAAAAGATTGCAGCGGCTCAAGCGCCCTTCGTATCCCGCGGCGATAAGAGCGGTACTCACGCCGCAGAACTTCGCTACTGGAAAGGTGCCGGTGTAGCGGTATCCCCACAAGCCAGGCTTGGTATAAAGAAACTGGCTCAGGTATGGGCCCCGCCCTGAACACAGCATCTGCGATGAATGGCTACATACTTGCAGACCGTGGTACGTGGATTAGCTTTAAAAACCGTGGCGACTTAACTATTCTGGTTCAAGGAGACCCAAAACTCTTTAATCAATACGGCGTCATGCTAGTGAACCCAGCAAAGTTCCCGCATGTGAAAAAAGCAGAAGGCCAAGCCTTTATTGATTGGCCTATCTCCAAAAATGGACAGGACGTTATTGCTAGCTACAAGATTGATGGCGAACAACTCTTCTTCCCGAATGCTAAAAAACAATGAGAACATCCCTCAAGTATTGGCTAATGATGATTGCTGGTTTAACTACCAGCATCACCATGCAAACCACAATGGCACAAAATAATTCCCTTAAGCCTGAAGCGACCTACGGACAAGGCAACAAGAGTTTCAAACTTGCCACCGGCAGCCCAGGGGAACTTGGACTACTTCAAGCACTTGGGGGGCTTTGACAAGCAGGAAGGTGCCCGCCTTATTTGGATCAAAGCTGGTAGCGGTGCATCCCTCAATCTACTCAAGAATCAACAAGTAGATATGATCATGGTGCATGCCCCTGATGCGGTAAATAAAGCCATCTCCGAAGGCTGGGCCACTAACAGAACGCTGATTGGATCTAATGAGTTTTACATTGTTGGCCCCAAGTCAGATCCTGCAAAGATCAAGTCCTCAGCTAGCGGTGCAGACGCCTACTCCAAAATCGCAAAGGCTCAAACCAATTTCATTTCTCGCGGAGATAAATCTAGCACTCATCAAAAAGAGATGGGTATCTGGAAGCAGGCAGGCATCACTCCTGAAGGTGGCTGGTATATCGTTACTAATGACTTTATGACTGCGTCCCTCAAAAAAGCAAATGCTGAGAATGCGTACTTTATGAGCGATAGCAGCACCTGGGTTGCCGAAGAGGACGTTGCCCCTAAGTTAGTTATTTTGTACCGCGGCGATAAATTCTTGGTGAACACCTATGATGCGCTTGCCGCCCCTGCCGGCAGCACTCCAGATCGCGAAATTGCCGTGAAATTCATCCAATTTGTAGCATCAGATGAAGGCCAGTCGATTATTCGTAATTACGGCAAGTCCAAATATAAGGAGCCTCTTTATAATGATGCTGCATATGCAAAGCAGTACGTTCCTTAGGAGAAATCATGGAACTCAAGGTCAAACTCAGCGCGCGCAACACCCTTAACGGCAAAGTTGTTGAACTCAAAATGGGGTCAAACCACTTCACACGTAAAACTTGATATTGGTGGGGGTCATATTGTTACTGCTTCTATTACCAATGAGGCTGTTGACGAGCTCAACCTCAAGGTTGGTGATCAAGCCTGGGCTGTGGTCAAGGCCTCTGACGTCATGATTGCCAAGGGTGCTTAAGTACTCCCATTAAGTAGATATAAAAAAGCCCGCATTAGCGGGCCTTTTTATATCTGACGTAACAGCCAGCATGTTTAATGCTTAATTCAATACTTACTTCTTAGGTGTTACGAAGCCGATAGCTGTATCGTCAACAAACTCAACCATCACGTCATCACCAGCTTTGAATTTCTCGAGGCCGAGAACTGCAGGATCAACTTTTACCTTTTGCTTCTCGCCATTAGGCATTGTGAAAGTCGTCACGATACGTGTTTTTTGATCGATTGTTGAAATCTTGACAGTTGCATAAATAGTGTCAGTTGTTTCTTCAAATGGCTTAGCTGAACCTTTGCCAGCAACAACAACAGAGCGCACACTTGATACACCAGGTTTTTGATCTTTACCAACTGCAGTCAAGCCAACTGCAATCGCTTGTGCATGCTCAACCAAGAACAAGTCACCTTTTTTAACTTTATCTAAATCATTAACAGATTTAGCAACATTCATTTGCACCAAATTACCGTTTACATCTTTCAATACAACGATACGTTTTTTAACATCCACTGAATCAACCGTTGCGCTAAGCACAACTACTTCAGCTGCCAAAGGCAACATTTTTGCAGGTGCTTGAGCAAAAACAGAGGCCGCAAAGGTAATACCTACGGCTGCAAACAAACCAGCTAATAAAGATTTCTTCAAAATAACCCCTATTTGAGTAAAAGGTTTAGATGGGCTCTAGAAGGGGCCACAATTCATTGTAACCATGGAATAAGACTCTTTTAGTGCGCCACAGAACTATTACAACCCTTCTTTGGTAAATTGAATGGTGATTGGCAATTAAGAGCCCATAGATCTTGAAAATACTGACTAAATCCTGGCAAGAAGCAGAAATAGACGCCTTTTTGGTACGTCGAGGTGTTCATCCAAGAGCAAGGGGTGCCATTCGAGCTAGAAATCGATGAGTTTGATTTATCCGCTGCCCACGCCCTTGCCTACCAAGACGCTCAATGCATAGGCACGGGTAGATTAGTAGGGCTCAGTGGTGGTCAGGCCCAAATTGGAAGAATGGCCGTCTTGGCTCAATTTAGAAACCAAGGTGTTGGAACCCAGATTCTGAAAAGACTAATCGACTTGGCAAAGTTGCAAGGGGTTCAGAAATTAATCTTGCACTCCCAAGTGGCTGCTATGCCATTTTATAAATGACTGGGCTTTGTAGTTGAGGGCCCTACGTATGATGAGGCCGGCATCCCTCATCGTAATATGATCCTATTATTGCCAAAATAGATTTAATAACCCATGACTAATCTCCCTGCTCCAGACTCAGCCGTCACTTACATTCATCGGGTTTGTTACTCCGATACCGATGCAGCGGGCTTTGTATATCACGGCCGTTATCTCGAAATTTTTGAACGCAGTCGCGCAGAGTGGCTTGCCCAAAAGGGGTTGAGTCCAACTAAGCTTATCGATGAATTGAATATCGTCATGCCGGTTCGTGAGCTGACAATGAATTTCTACAAGCCAGGTCGCCTGGATGACATTCTTTATATCGACCAAGTCATCGAACACCGCAGTCGCACGCAAGTAACAGTGAAGCAAACTGCACAACGAAAGCTTCCTGATAGCGACGAACTGCAAGTCATCGCAAGCGCTACATTACATATTGTCTGTGTAGACACCGGCACCCTGAAACCCAAAGCATGGCCTGAATGGCTATTCTCTACTGAGTGATATCAGCAAAGGAGCGCAAGATGTCTGATGGAAAATTACTGAGCTTTGTTAAAGATCTGAGCGTACTGCTTGAAGAAAATCCAAGCGAAGAAATTATTTTTACCAAAGGCAAAAGTCTTTTAGAAAAACTGATTGCCACTGATGATTGGCTGCCAGAAGAATTCACAAAGCCTCACCCACAGCATTACCAACAATATCTGCTCTATGCAGACCCATTAGATCGCTTCTCTGTTGTGAGTTTCGTGTGGGGCCCTGGACAGAAAACACCCATCCACAATCACACTGTCTGGGGCATGGTTGGCCAACTGCGTGGCGAGGAAAAGGGCACGCCATACTACCCCTCAAGCAGGAGGCGGCTTTAAGGCGGGCGAAGCTTGTGTCAGCCCTCCTGGCCATGTGGATACCGTATCACCGAACACGCATGATATTCATGTGGTTGAGAACAGCCTGAGTGATAAGACTTCGATCAGCATTCATGTATATGGCGGCAATATCGGCAGAATTCATCGTTCAGTCTTTGATCCCATTACAGGCGCAGAAAAATCATTTGTCTCTGGCTATGCCAACAATCTTGTGCCTAATCTATGGAATCCAGCCTAATTCTCTAGTTATTAAGGAGGATGACTTAAAATAGGGCCTCTTACTGCAAACGCTCTAGCGTGGCAGCTCACCCCATTGACCGGGATAGTCGATTTTTAAATACGTTGAATACGGTCAATACTTTATTGGCCCCTATGTTATTTACAGATCTCGGTTTATCAGAACCTATTCTTCGCGCTATTGCTGAAGAAGGCTACACCAGCCCCACCCCCATTCAAGCTAAATCAATTCCTGCCGTTTTAAAAGGTGGCGATCTATTGGCTGCAGCGCAAACTGGGACAGGAAAAACCGCTGGCTTTACGCTGCCAATCTTGCAACGACTTACCTCAACCAAGGCAGCTTCAGGCAAGCGTCTATTGCGCGTATTAATTTTGACGCCCACTCGTGAATTAGCAGCCCAAGTTCAAGAGTCAGTTCTAACTTATGGCAAATACACTGGTTTAAAGTCCACAGTCATTTTTGGTGGTGTGGGCGCCAATCCACAAATTAAAGCTATTGCCGGCGGTCTCGATATTTTGGTTGCCACGCCTGGACGACTATTGGACTTGATGTCACAAAATTGTGTATCTCTCAAAGATATTGAAATCCTGGTTCTTGATGAAGCAGATCGCATGCTCGATATGGGCTTCTTACGTGATATTAAGAAAATCTTAGCTGTCCTTCCTAAGCAACGTCAGAACCTTTTATTCTCGGCAACCTTCTCTACTGAGATCAAAGCATTGGCCGATGGATTATTAAACGCACCAGAATTAATTGAAGTAGCCCGCAGCAATAGCGCCAATGAGGCAATCGCCCAACTCATTCACCCTGTAGATAGAACAAAGAAGCACCCTTTATTAGCCCATCTGATTAAGAGCAATGACTGGAAGCAAGTGCTGGTCTTTACTCGCACTAAGCATGGTGCCAATAAGTTGGTAACCCAACTGGAGAAGGATGGCATTACCAACATGGCTATCCATGGTAACAAGAGTCAATCCGCTCGCACCAAAGCATTGGCCGACTTCAAAGCTGGCAAATTAACGGCATTAGTTGCCACAGATATTGCTGCGCGCGGTATTGATATCGACCAACTGCCGCACGTAGTGAACTATGACCTACCAAACGTTTCCGAGGATTATGTACATCGCATTGGTCGCACCGGTCGCGCAGGATCTAATGGTGTGGCGGTTTCTTTGGTGTGCGTAGACGAACACCAAATGCTCAGGGATATTGAAAAACTTATCAAGCAAAAGCTCCCGCAAGAAGTGATAGCCGGTTTTGAGCCGGATCCGAATGCCGTTGCCCAACCAATTCAACTACGCAGCCAACAACACCAGCAATCTAGAAAGCCTAGACCTTCAGACTCTGGTGGCGCCCCTGCTAAAAAAGCACCCGCAAAGCGCAGCAGCAGCCCACCGAAACGAAGCTTTAATCGCTAATTCATCTAGGATTTAGAATATTTGGTATGAGTCAAACTACTGAGACACAAACAATTGAACCACGCCTGACCTCCCTATCTCATGGCGGGGGTTGTGGCTGCAAGATTGCTCCTGGCGTTCTCTCTGAAATTCTCAAGAACGTTCCACAATTACCTTTTCCAAAAGAATTGCTCATTGGCATCGAGACTTCGGATGATGCCGCTGTTTATCAAATCAATGAATCTCAAGCGATCGTAGCAACGACAGATTTTTTCATGCCGATTGTTGACGACCCATTTGACTTCGGAAAAATTGCAGCAACGAATGCAATTAGTGATATCTACGCAATGGGTGGCACACCGTTATTTGCTCTTGCATTAGTTGGTATGCCAATTAAAGTTTTATCCAACAATACGATTGCCCGCATTCTAGAAGGTGGTTCTGAAGCCTGTCGTAGCGCCGGCATTCCTATTGCAGGCGGACACACGATTGATTCAGTCGAACCTATTTATGGATTGGTGGCAATTGGCATCGTCGATCCGAAGCGTGTGAAGAGCAACGCCAGCGCTAAACCGGGCGATGTATTAATTCTAGGTAAGCCGCTAGGTGTAGGCATCTTATCTGCCGCCCTAAAGAAAGATCTTCTGGGCCAGGATGGCTATCGAGAAATGATTGCCAACACAACTAAGCTCAACTCTGCAGGACCAGACCTAGCAAAACTGGCTGGCGTGCACGCTTTAACCGATGTCACTGGTTTTGGTTTGGCTGGCCACACCTTAGAGCTCGCAAGAGGGTCAAACTGCACAGCACATATTGACTGGAGCCAAGTACCACTGCTCTCTAACGTACAAACACTAGCTGATGATGGCGTAATTACCGGCGCCTCAGATAGGAACTGGCTGAGTTATGGCAATGAGGTTGGCATCCCAGCAGACTTCACGCCAGCGCAGCGCGCCCTATTGACTGATCCGCAAACTAGCGGTGGACTATTGGTTTCTTGCAGCCCTGATAGC
Source organism: Polynucleobacter necessarius (assembly GCF_900096755.1). Lineage (NCBI taxonomy): Bacteria > Pseudomonadati > Pseudomonadota > Betaproteobacteria > Burkholderiales > Burkholderiaceae > Polynucleobacter > Polynucleobacter necessarius. Next base: position 1,217,667 of record NZ_LT615227.1, on the reverse strand, counting down.
GTCAAAGAAGTGTTGGATATTTTTAATCAACATCAATTCTTGGGCGCTCGCGTCATCGGTCAAATGAGCAAGCGTCAAGAGAAGCCTCTAGTTGTTTCTTAACTTGATTTGCTTATTTCTTTAGATTAAACACACTTGAGAAATCAAGCTGACCATTGCCGGCTTTGCTGTGACTCTCGTAAAGCTGTTGCGCCAACTGGCCCAACGGGACATTAGCATCTAAATTTTTTGCATTCTCAACTGCTAAGCCCAGATCTTTTAGCATCAGATCTACCCCAAAGCCACCGGCATATCCTTTTGAAGATGGAACGTTTTCCATAACGCCTGGACAAGGGTTGTATAATTCCAAAGCCCAGTTACGTCCTGAACTTTTTGACATGATATCCGAGAGGACTTTTGGGTCCATACCATTGGCAATTCCCAATCGAAGAGCCTCGCTCGTTCCCAGCATCTGAATACCTAAGAGCATGTTGTTACAAACCTTAACAGTTTGTCCTGCGCCATTAGCGCCCGCATGAAAAATATTCTTACCCATTTTTTCTAGTAATGGACGTGCACACTCTACTGCACTCGTATCGCCACCCACCATAAACGTTAATGTGCCAGCCTGTGCACCCGCAGTTCCGCCAGAAACAGGCGCATCAATCATGACAAAGCCTTTTACTTTTGCCTCTGCCGCAACGGCCTGCGCAGCTTTAGGTGAAATGGTTGAACAGTCAATGAGCAGTGTCCTAGGATTTGCACTGGCCAGTAAGCCTGCTGCACCAAGGTATAGCCCTTCAACATGACGTGAAGCAGGCAACATCATACTAATCAACACATCCGCATCCTTGGCGGTCGCATTTGCATTAGCAGCAACAGCGCCACCCGCAGCCGCAAAGGCATCCAATTGACTTTGCACTAAATCAAAGCCGGTAACCTCATGCCCCGCTTTTAATAAGTTAAGGGCCATTGGTAAGCCCATATTTCCCAAACCAATAAATCCGATTTTCATAACGATCCTAGTTTTATTGTTTTCTTGAAGCCAAGTACTTCACGCCTTGCGGTCCATAGGATTCTGCATGAGGCTGTCCGCAGTCCAACTGAAAAATGTCGCCAGGCTTATATACACTGCAAATGCCATCAATAACAATACTACCTTCCGTAACAAGCGCCTTCACTTCGAACGGGTGCTCATGCTGATCAAGGCGGCCATTAGGAATTTGCTGCACCTCTACCGGTTCAGGAAATCCGCTTTGTATTAGCTGCTCTGTAAAAACCGCTCTCTATTCATCTTATAACTATAGCGTGGATATACTCTCTTAGCACCAAGCAATTATTATGGGAAATCAATATGGTCAAAGTCATTGGATTAATGGAGTTAAGCGATCAGAGTGCTTTTGAGCAGTACCGCTCACAGGTTAGTCAAACCGTTGAGCTTTATAAGGGCTCCATACGGCATTGCGGATCAATGGCCGAACTCTTTTGGAATCAGCTGGGTTGCGCACCTTTCACTACATTTGTGGAACTAGAGTTTCCAAGCGCAGAAGATGCTCACACCTGGGCCAATAGCCCCGAATACCAATCCTTGATCCCTATACGCAGCCAAGCAATGAAGCTCACTCTATTTAGTTTAGCGTTATAATTTAAAGTAATTATTAATGTAGGGATTGCAAATAAAAAAGCCTAGCTCGCAAAAGCTAGGCTTTTTAATCGGTCTGAAGTCAGGATTACTTCTTAGCTTCCATTGCTTCTTTAGCAGCAGTAATTTCTTTGCGACGCTCTTTGCAAGCACCAGCGATTTCTTGCAAGGCTTTGCGTGCACGCGCAGCAGATGCCTTAATACCTTTTTCAATAAATTTTTCGTTTTCAGCTCTGTAAGTTTCAAAAGCAGCCGACAATGTGTATCGTGTTGTGACATCTCGTCTCCTATTAACAAATAAATTTTTTCTGACAGCCAAGCCAGTATATATCTATAGAAACCATAGAAAATCGCCTGTCAAATCAGGGATAACTCTTATATTTACAGCTTCGGCCAAAATAGGTTAATTACCCAAAAATAGCCTGGAAAACCTCAAAATGCTCAGAAAAATCCTTCTATTACTCTCATCGGAACCCTGATTGGGCTTACAACCTATGCCCAAAATAGCTCCTGGCCAATCACCTTCATCAATCCCTTCCCTCCAGGTGGGGCTGTAGACGCTTTTGGACGCCCTCTAGCCAAGCAACTCTCAACCCAGTTAAACGACTCTCCATCGTGGTCGATATCCGCGGTGGTGCAGGTGGAACGCTTGGTGCTGCAGTTGCAGCAAAAATGGCTCCAGATGGATATACCTGGCTTCTTGGTGCAGTGCATCACTCAATTGCGCCAAGTATGTACACAAACCTTTCTTATGACATCACTAAGGATTTTGAGCCTATCGCCATTATTGGCAGCGTTCCCCATGTCATTGTTGTGAATCCAAATAAGCTTCCAAAAAATGATCTGAAATCCATCATGGAAGAGATTCGCAAGCATCCCGGTAAATATAACTACGCCTCTACCGGCAACGGCACATCACAGCATTTAACGGGTGAGCTCTTTAAGATGCAAAACAAGTTATTCATTACACATATTCCTTATCGCGGCACAGGACCTGCACTACAAGATCTTGTGGGCGGGTCAAGTGGATATGATGTTTGATACCTTAGCCGGTGCTGCACCATTTATTAAAAACGGGCAGTTAATTGCCGTAGCTGTAGCCACCCCAAAAAGAGTAGATGTATTTCCGAATGTCCCCACCCCACCGCTCAAGAGCTAGGTATCTCCAATTTCATTGTGAATAGCTGGTATGCCATGTGGGCCATCAAAGGCACGCCTAAGGATATCGTCGATAAGATGAGCGCTGAAGTGCAAATTGCCCTAGCCTCTCCTGTGAAATCAAAGAGCGCTGGGCGTCTATGGGTGCAAGCGTTCCTAAAATGACTCGCCCTGAGCTGGCAAACTATATTAATCAAGAAATTTCCCGCTGAAGCGAAGTGGTAAAAAAATTCGGTGCTAAGTTAGACTAAATAGAGCTAGATTAAAAATATAAAAAATAATTAAGAAACAGCATGGCCATTCAGACTAAAAACCTTTCCTTTATTCGCAATAAACTACTCCTCAATAAAGAAGAGATTGCATTCTTAGACGTTCGTGAAGAACACCCTCACGCACAAGAACATCCGCTATTTGCTGCAAATGTACCGCTCTCTCGCATTGAGATTGACGCCTATGGCAAGTTGCCGAAGAAGAATGTACCCATCGTGACATTAGATGATGGTGAAGGGTTTGCCCAACTAGCTGCGCAGCGCTTGATTAATCTTGGCTATACCGATGTTTCTGTATTTGAAGGAGGCGTTCAAGGTTGGAAGGCGGAAGGCGGAGAATTATTTAAAGATATCAATGTTCCCAGCAAATCCTTTGGTGAGTTTGTTGAGTCTAAGCGCCATACCCCTTCTTTATCAGCGCAAGAGGTAAAGCAATTAATTGATAACAAAGAAGATGTCGTTGTCGTTGATGTGCGTCGCTTTGATGAGTACAACACTATGAGCATTCCAACGGGGATTAGTGTTCCTGGTGCAGAACTTGTGCTCCGCCTCCCAGAGTTAGTACCCAACCCCAAAACCAAGGTGATCGTGAACTGCGCTGGCAGAACCCGTAGCATTATTGGTACCCAGTCACTAATCAACGCCGGCATCCCAAATGAGGTGAACGCGCTGCGCAATGGAACCATTGGTTGGACTTTAGCCGGGCAAGAGCTAGGCAAAGGTCAGAGCAGAAAGTTTCAAGAAGTAAGCGAAGATACAAAGAATGAGGCTGCAATACGTGCGCGTAGTGTTGCTGATAGAGCTGGTGTTAAACGCGCTAACCTTGAAGATGTACTGAAGTGGAAATCACAATCTGAACGCACTACTTATCTATTTGATACGCGCACCCCGGAAGAATATGAATCCGGCCACCTCCCGGGCTTTAGATCCGCTCCTGGCAGTCAACTCGTACAAGAAACTGAAATGGTTGCGCCTGTTCGTGGCGCCCGCATTGTTTTAGTAGACCCTAGCGGCGGCAGTGTGCGCGCCAATATGCCTGCATCTTGGCTAGCGCAAATGGCCTGGGATGTTTATGTTCTCGATGGCATTAATCCATCAGACCTCACCGAGAAAGGCTCCTGGAAAGCGCCACTGCCAAGTCTCTCAACGCGTTAGAGAGCGTGGATGCGCAAACAGTTTCTCATTGGCTCAAAACCGATAGCAACACGATTGCGGTTGATTTCAGTACACATGCAAACTATGTCAAAGGACATATTCCTGGTAGTTGGTATGCTCTGCGCTCTCAACTTGCTGAAGCCATCAAAAAAATTCCTCAAGTAGATCGTTATGTGATCACGAGCACCCCCCACCTGAACTCAGCCTCTATGCAGCGCAAGAATTTCAGGCGCTCATAAATGCTGAGGTACTTGTTTTAGAAGGCGGTAATACTTCGTGGGTAAAGGCCGGCCTGGAGCTAGAGAAAGGGCCAAGCCATTTAGCCTCACCTCCTTTGGATCGATACAAGCGTCCATACGAAGGAACGAGTGTTGACCCTGCGGCAATGCAGGCTTACCTAGATTGGGAGTTTGGTTTGGTAGAGCAACTGGGCAAGGACGGAACCCACCATTTCTGGGTTCTCTAAAACACTAGGTCGTCCTTGCTGTTGTTTTTGCTTAAGAGCTAAGCGATCTTATTGCGAATAATGCCGACGCCGGTGATTTCAGTTTCCATACTGTCGCCCGGCTTTAAAAACTCCGGTGGTTTTCTGCTGTAACCAACGCCAGACGGAGTGCCAGTTGCAATGATGTCACCAGGCAATAGCGTTAGGCTACGAGAAAGCTCAGCAATCACCACTGGAATTTTGAAATACGTTTGTTTGTAGCTAGCATTTTGCTTTTCAACACCATTTACGCGACAAATGATTCGGGTGTCATCTAGATTAACCCCGCCTGCAGTCACAATCCATGGGCCCATTGGGCCATGTCCATCTAAACTCTTACCTTTGAACCACTGGCCAGAGTGACGTTTTTGCTGAACATCGCGCGCAGTAGTGTCGTTATAAGCAGCATAGCCAAAGACATAATCCATAGCATTTTCTTCGGAAATATTTTTACCTTTCTTACCAATGACTACCGCTAACTCAGCCTCCCAGTCAATCATGGTGGAGTAACTGCCATCGTAAGGGATGGAGTCAAAAGGCCCATTCATTGTTTGAGTGCCTTTAGTAAAGAGTACCGGTACCTTTGGATATTCCTTTACACCCTGATCGGCACGTCTATCTTTGCCTTCATCAAAGTGATCTAAATAATTCCAACCCACGCAGTAGATATTGCTTTGCGGCCTAGGAATCGGTGATAACAAAATCACTTGGTTGACATTCTGCAGATTAGATCCGCGGCCTTTAAACAGCGCAGCTAACTCAGCCAAACCCTTATTACCAGAGGCTGCTAATGAAATGGTTGATGTGGGATCAAAGGAAAGTTGCACTTTTTGACGAGCTGCTTCAGCCGGGATATCGACAACCATGCCATCGTTGGTTACCAAACCCAATCTAGATGTCGCACCCATTTTCGGCAAATAGTTAGCAATTCGAAAACCAGCCTTACCAGTCAATGGCTCAACCACAATAGGCTGACGAGCGTCAGGGGCGGCAATTGCGCTTGAAATAAACATGCCGCTCACGGCAGCAGATGCACCCAATTTAAGTGCATCTCTACGATTTGTATCCACAGCGTCTCCTTTAGTATTTTGTTATTAATATTTAATTAATACTTTAGCGTTGTTTATTAAACATATCTGACATAAATACTAATACCAAACGCTGTTCCTGGGCAAAATATTCAAAAAATCGCTATGCTTGGGTAATGGCGCCACGCAAAAACCACCCCATATCTTCGCCATCTAGCTTGCATTCCCATCCTGCTGGGGTTATGCGCCTGTGAACGGGATAGCTACACGAGCTGGAGCTGCAACACCCAAATAGAGACCAAAATCTCGATGGTGCTGCGCAAGGCCCAGATGGAATTTAGGGGTGAGAAATTCGATTACTGTGGAAGCTTAGGCTCTCAAAGTTACTTTGATCAAAGGTGCCCGCCTCAGACCAATCAATCGAGCGTGACATTTACACCATCATCAGGATTGCTGGTAAACAAGGATCAGGAGTTTCGGTGCACAGCCCTATAAGCAATAAGCTGAGTCCCAAGAAGTTATTGCTGACCAAGTGGACGGCGGGCGGTAACGCCCATTGCCAAACAAAAACATTTTCTGGTCAGAAAGGTGATTCTCCCGGAACCGCCAAATGAAAAAATTGAGTTTGTAGAAATCGAGGCAGTCTACTCCAAGAAAACCTCGCTCATCCCCTGGCGCAACCTTACCAACAGCGAGCTTTGGATACAGGGCTGGAAATAAAAATGCCACCTCATCTCTGAGGCGGCATTTAGCCTTATCATTCTATCGAAGTGGATATCAATCAGACTTCTTTTTGCCTCCAGATTTTTTGACTAGATCGTCGATATTCTTTTCGGCAGCGTCAGCTACTTGATTCACGATACGACGCCCTTCTTTAAACATCTTCTGGCCAGTGGTCGACATCTCATTGACCACCTTAGAAAGCTTATCAGCATGGCTGGGTAATTTGTTTTCAGCATCTTCTAACCAACCCACTAACGAGCTACGAACTTTCTCCAAATGCTTTTCCGTTTCGTCGGCAGCACTTTCACCAATGTCTTTAAGCACTGACTTCACTTTCTTTTGATAAGCAGTTGCACTGCTTATCAGCTTCTTCCTGTAGCGCCTTTAACTTAGCTAAATCATTTTTTGCTGCTGACTTGGCGCTATCTAAGGCATTTTTCATGCCCCACTCCATCTCAGCAATGTGATGTTCACTCAATTCTTTTGCGGCGTCTAAAAGCTTATATGAGTAATCAAATAGCTCTCTAGCTTTTTCCTGCTGCCACTTTTGAAGATCTTTTGCATCCATTTGTTCTCTCCCAAGAAATAGGTGTTAGTAAAGCCTCTTATCAACTCTATACCCAAATTGGCAAACTGCCAATTCCCTCGATTTCCCCCAATTCCAAGTATTAAAATATGGGAATGACAGAAAGACAATCCATTTATGACGCCATCGGTGGCATAGACAAAATCGATGAATTGGTAGACCGCTTTTACGATTTAATGGCCTTGGAGCCCAAATTTAGCGATCTTCGGGCTATGCATGGACAAGACCTTACCAACTCCAGAGAAAAGCTGAAATTCTTTCTTACGGGCTGGATGGGCGGACCCGATATCTATTCACCTAAATATGGCCATCCAATGCTAAGAGCGCGCCATTTGCCTTTTAAGATTGGTTTGAATGAGCGCAATCAATGGCTTGCCTGCATGTACCAAGCATTAGAAGATTGTGGAATTACCGGCAGCACCGCGAAGCAACTCGAAGAGTCATTCTTCAACACTGCTGACTGGATGAGAAACTAACCCAACTAACAATTAGTCGAGCTTGGCTCCCGCCTGCTTGACTGCCTTTGCCCAACGCGGCATTTCTGCGGCAAGAAATTTTGAGAATTGATCTGCATTGAGGTAAGCAGGATCAGCACCTTGATCAGTCATTTTTTTCTGAATGTCGGGTGACTCAAGCGTTTCCTTAAATGCCTGACTTAACTTATTCACGACATCTGGCGGGGTGCCCTTGGGTGCCAATATTCCATAAAAGCCAACCACCTCTAAGTTCGCAACACCTGTCTCGATCGCGGTTGGCGTATTAGGTAATGCTGGATTGCGCTTTGCACTAGTTACCGCCAGGGCCTTGATTTTCCCCTGCTTAACATAGTTGGCTGCTTGAGGAACGGACTCCGCCATAAATTGCACATGGCCTGCGATCAAATCGGTAAATGCAGGAGCGCTTCCTTTGAAGGGAATGTGCGCTATGAAAATTCCCGTCTCACTTTTAAGCATCTCAGTTACTAAATGGGAAATGCCACCATTGCTAGCTGACCCATAGTTCAGCTTTCCAGGATTTGCTTTTGCGTATGCGATAAATTCTTTCAGCGTATTAGCCTGCACATCTTTATTCACAATCAATGCGAGTGGTTGCTGAGCAGTTCTAGCGATCGGCTGAAAATCTTTTAGGGTGTCATAAGGTGATTTGGTGTAAATCGCTGGGTTAATCACCATGGTTCCAGTATTAGCCAATAGCACTGTATATCCATCAGCCGGTGATTGCGCGACATACTGAGCACCAACCGCGCCACCTGCTCCAGCCTTGTAATCGACGATGACTGTTTGTCCTAAAGCAGACTGCAGCCTATCAACCAACAGTCGAATGTGAGCATCCAAAGGTCCGCCTGCAGGAAATCCAATAATGATTTTGACTGGTTTATCAGGATAAGCCGCCTGAACCGCTTTCCAGGAGCAGCAAAGCAATAGGCTTAGCAGAAATATCCTGATGATTTGTGTGGACTTATACATATGAGGCGACATTTAATTTACTTGGATACACTTTACCTTATCACCACATTGGCAAAGTAGAAAATGATCGAAAGCTTTGTGCAACTTATCAGCGACCCCAATGCTTGGATCGCATTTTTAACGCTTTCTGCCTTAGAAATTATTCTAGGCATCGACAATATCATTTTCATTAGCGTTATTGCCAATAGGCTCCCGATAGAAATTCGGGAAAAGGTACGCCGCTTTGGTCTGATCTTTGCATTAGTAACGCGCATTCTGCTATTACTTAGCTTGTCATGGGTAATGGGGTTAACCGCCCCTCTCTTCAGCATTTCGGAACACGTCATTAGCGGTAGAGATTTAATCCTTCTCCTTGGCGGCTTCTTCTTGATTTGGAAGGCCTCAAAAGAAATCTACGTTGAGGTTGAAGTGGGAGAGCATGGCGAAGCACATAGCAACGCGAACAGCCAAAATGCTGGCAAGTCGATGATGACCCTCTTTGTTGGCTCCGTTTTGCAAATCGGCTTACTAGACATCATTTTCTCTCTAGATAGCGTAATCACCGCAGTAGGTATGGTTGATCAAATTAGCGTCATGATTGCAGTTGTTCTTGCTTCCGTTCTCATCATGCTAGTGGCAGCAAAACCTATCGGAGACTTTGTTTACCGCCACCCATCCATCAAAGTCTTGGCATTGTCTTTTCTGACAGTGGTAGGTATTGTATTGATTGCAGAAGGAATGGATGTTCATATTCCTAAAGGCTACGTCTATGTCGCTATGGCGTTTTCACTATCGGTTGAGCTTTTAAATATCCGCTCGCGGGACAAGAAAAAGCGTCAGGGGTAAGACTATAAAGCTTGCGCACAAGCGAAGCCGCTTGCCCAGGCCCATTGGAAATTGTGACCACCTAAATGGCCAGTGACATCGACGCACTCGCCAATAAAAAATAGCCCTGGATGTTTGCGTGACGTCATGGTCTGCCCATCAAACTCTTTGGTATCAACGCCACCCAACATCACTTCAGCTTTTTTCCAACCTAGGGTTCCGGCAGGTTTTACAGACCAGTTAGTTATTAGCTCTTTAAGGGCTTGGCGATCTTTTTTGGATACCTCAGCCCACTTTCGACCTACTAAATTTTTCTGTTCAGCAAATGCTTTTGCTAAACGCTGAGGTAAAACAGAGGCAAGAATGGTTTCAGTTAGCTTTAAGCGGTTCTCTTCGTTATTGAATAGCTCATCACAATTAAACCCTCCAAGACGCTCGACGGCCCCAAGCCAATCAATATGAATGGGCTCACCCTCCTCCCAATAACTACTTGCCTGGAGAACAGCGGGGCCAGATAGACCCTTATGAGTCAGCAAAAGATCCTCATTAAATCTACACGCACCATAGCGATGCCCTTTAGAGCCGGAGGCTATTCTGACGGGGACGCTAAGTCCAGCCAAATCATTAAGATTGCCAAAAGTGTCTGCAGTAAAAGACAGCGGCACCAGAGCAGGTCTTGGGTCAATGACGTTTAAGCCAAACTGTTTTGCAATATCCAATGAATACGCAGTAGCGCCAATGGCTGGAACTGGCAAACCACCGGTTGCCATGACTACTGCTTTGGTCCTTTCAAGACCCATGTTGGTACGAACAATCCAAGCATCACCATCTTGGGAGATCGATTCAACCGCGACAGGATTACGCACCGTCACTTTGCCTTTGGCGCACTCACTAAAAAGCATATCAATGATTTGCTTGGCTGAATCATCGCAAAACAATTGCCCTTGGTGTTTCTCATGGTAATTAATCCCATGGGCCGTGACCAGCTTAATAAATTCAGATGAAGGATATCGTGCTAGCGCACTTTTAACGAAGTGTTGATTAAGCGATAAGAAATTGGCTGGGCTGCTATGCATATTAGTGAAGTTGCAACGACCGCCTCCACTAATACGAATCTTTTCGCCCAATACTTGCGCATGATCTAAAACCAGGACCTTCTTATCCAACTGACCGGCTACGCCAGCACAGAATAAGCCGGCAGCACCTCCACCGATAATGATGGCATCCCAATTTTTACTCATAGATTACTCAAAGCGATCGATGATGTCAGATGAGATATTGAGTTTTCTCATGTGAAGCTTGGTATAGGCCTGACGAAAATTCTTTGTCATTGAAATCATGACGGATGCAGTCCAGGCAAACGCAAACATTCCAGAAAAAGCAATAATGACTGCCAGCATCTTCCAGCCGCTCGGAAGAATGTCTTCCATGAAACCCATGGCCGTATAGGTGCTGCCACTAAAGAGAATGTTTTGACCAAGCTCGGGTAGCAATTTAAATGTATATAGAGCAATACCCCAAATGAGTATTTCAGCGATATGCGTTAAGAACAAACAAAAGACGCTGGTGTAAAAACACATTGCCACTGCAGAATATTTCTTCTCAGATAAATGCAGAAAGGTTTTGACTTCATAGCGTTTGGCAATTTGCAATAAAAGAACGCCATGAAAAATCATCGCCAGCAAAAGCATGGCACCACCCAAAAGGTAGCCCGGGAGATCAAGAGATGTTGCAATACTGGCTTGAGATGAATTCATGATGGAGATTTTACAGGCGACCCTACTTAGCCAAGTTGATACCAGCCCTGAATAACCTGCCAGGCCTCTTCGGCAGTCTCTACAAAATGGAGGATGCGCATATCCTCTTGATCAATCACACCAAATTCCACCATGTGATTGAAGTTCACCATCTCACTCCAATAATCTTTCTCTACCAAGATGACCGGAATAGGAACCACCTTTTTAGTCTGAATGAGCGTTAGGACTTCGAACAATTCATCAAAGGAGCCAAAGCCTCCGGGATAAGCCACAATTGCCCTAGCTCGCAACATAAAGTGCATCTTGCGCAAAGCAAAGTAATGGAAGCGAAAACTGAGCCCAGGACTGATGTAAGGATTGGGGTGCTGCTCTCTGGGAAGGCTAATATTAAAACCAATGGTTTTATCGCCAACTTCAAATGCACCACGATTGGCAGCCTCCATAATGCCCGGTCCACCACCAGTACAGATATGCAATTTATTGGAGTTTAGTTTTTGGGTTTCGTTGTAATGCGCCACCAAAGCACCAAACTGTCGAGCGGACTCATAGTACTTGCTGTGCAGAATGGCTTTTTTCGCTGCCGCAACCTCTTCCGGTGTCTTAGCATTCTTTTCAAGATCTAAAGCGTGCTGATGGCTGACAAAACGAGTTGATCCAAATACAGTAATGGTGTGATCAATACCATGCTCTTTAAGCAAGGCCTCGGGTTTGAGCAACTCAAGCTCAAAACGAATGCCCATAGTTTCTCTGCGGGCCAAAAAAGCTTCGTCATCAAAAGCAAACTTGTACGAATCATCCGAGCCATCTTCAGCTATTTGACTGTGATGCAAATTTAAAAATTCAGTAATTGTTTGTGAGTTGTGAACGGGAAGCTTTGGACTCATGTTGCGACCTTCTGGCGTATATATAGAGTCATCTTAACCTGCGTTCCAAATTAGTGTTAATACCTAGTTTTGCCTTGGATATAGGGTCCTAGGGCTTTTTGGGATTTACCCAGCGCCCTTCCCGAGTTAATATTGATGCAATTTCAACCAAATCGAAGGAAAAGCAATGAGCAACCGTTCAATCATCAATCATCATGGTACTAGTCTTAGTTGGTGCCACAGCCTATTTACTCCTCAAAGGTGATGGCGACATTGATATGGGTGGCGAAAAGCATGGTGCAGAAGCTGCGCACATGGAAGAGGCCAAGAAAGATGCTCCTGCTGCTCCTGCTCCTGCTCCTGACGCTAAGAAGTAATTTTTAGCGCTGTAGACAAAACCGCGGTCCGCCGCGGTTTTTTTGTCTCATCTTTTAATGAAATTCATATCTCCTCTAGTGCTTTCTCTAACGCTTCTGTGTTGCCCTCAAATCGCCATTAGCCAAAAATCTCTCGTTATGAAATCTATCAGCCCTGCAGCCCTCACTTCTTTTGTTCCGACCAGCACTTTGCGTGTCGGCATCAATTTGGGAAATCCTATTCTTGCGAACGAAGATCCGAATACCAAAAATCTATATGGTGTAACTATTGATATCGCCAATGAAATTGGGAAACGAATTTCTAAGCCAGTGCAACTCATTCCATTTAAAACCGCAGGAGCAACGGTTGATGCAGTAAAAACTGGTGAGATTGATTTGGTATTCGTTGCGATTGATCCAGTGCGTGGCACAGATATCAGCTATACGCCAGCCTATATTCAGATTGAAGGCGCCTATATGGTGAAATCTTCTTCTTCATTAAAGGCCAACGAAGAGGTTGATATTTCTGGAAATGAAATCGTAGTCGGCAAGGGAAGCGCCTACGACCTTTACCTAACGCGTGAAATTAAAAACGCCGCACTATTGCGTGCCGCTAGTTCACAGGCTGTTGTAGATGACTTCATATCAGGCAAAGGTAACGGTGGCTGCAGGTGTAAAGCAGCAGCTAGAGAGTGATGCAAAACGCTACGAAGGTTTACGTATGCTACCCGGACGCTTTATGGTCATTAACCAGGCTATCGGCGTTCCGAAAGCAAGGTCAAATTACGAAGACACAACTGCTTATCTAGGCAATGTCATTGCAGAACTAAAGCAGTCTGGATTTGTGGCGGATGCTATGAAGCGCCATAATATTCAAGGGGCAAAAGTCGCCGAATAAGTTAGCATTGATAAGTATGCAAACGCTCAGGGACGATGACATTGCTCCAATGCAACTCCTCTCTGATGCTTTGCGCTAATACCGAAGAAGATTCTGGTTCGCCATGTACTACAAAGACTGTTTTTGGTGGCCGCTCAAATCCCTTAAGCCAGTCTAATAAGCCCGCTTGATCTGCATGAGCAGATAGGCCGCCGATTGTATGCACAGAGGCCCTGACAGGAACCTCCTCACCGAATAAACGAACTTTCTGCACCTTATCCACTAGGCGCCTACCAAGACTGCCGTAGGATTGAAAACCGGTAATGATGATAGCGTTTTGAGCTCTTGGTAAATTGCTAGCCAAGTGGTGAACAATTCGTCCTGCATCACACATACCGCTGGCTGAAATAATGATGGCGCCACCTTTGACCTTATTCAGCGCTTTGGATTCCTCTACATCCGCAATAAAGCGAAGATCTACGGAGCCTGGATTATCTCTATACCACTCAAATGTTGCCTGAGACTCTCCATCCAAATGGGAGAATAAGTGCTGGGTTAAATGGGTTGCGGCAGTAGCCATGGGTGAATCCACCCAAATACTTAAATGGGACAGACGCCCTCTTCTCACCAAATCAATTAAGAGAAATAAAATTTCTTGTGTGCGACCAACAGCGAAGGCTGGCATAACGACGTTGCCGTGCCCAGCCATAGTTGCGTTGATGACTTCAACCAACTCATCTTCAGTATCCCGCAAGCTTCGATGGAGGCGATCGCCATAGGTAGATTCAACTACGACCACATCTGCGTTTTTGATCAGGTCAGGATCAGGCATTAATACTTTACCCTTCATACCTATATCCCCAGAGAAAACGCAGCGTTTTTTCTGGGCACCATCCTCCGCAACATCAATGACCGCAATTGCTGAACCCAAAATATGTCCAGCATTATGAAACTCCAACTGCAGCCCTGGAGCCAACTCGATTGATTCCCCATATTCCAACACCTCAAACTGAGTAAGGGTAGTTTCTACCTCTTCTCGAGAATACAGAGCAATCGGCATATCTCCACGCCACTTACCTGCTTTTTGCTTTCGTTCGGCTCGCTCAACGTCCGCGCGCTGTAAATGCGCGCTATCACGTAACAGAATTTTCAATAATTCAAAGGTGGCGCTCGTGCAATAGATCGGTCCAGCAAACCCTTCTTGTGCACATAAACGTGGCAGCAGACCGCTATGATCTATATGGGCATGCGTAAGCACTACAAAATCGAGATCTTTTGGCGCAAAGGGCAAGGACTCTAAATTTTTATTGGCAGCTTCTCTGCCACCCTGAAACATTCCATAATCCACCATGAAATGTCTTATCTTGCCAGCCAACATTACCTCCACCGAATGCTTTGATCCAGTGACTTCTCCTGCAGCACCTAAAAATTGAATCTCCATACAATCAGCATACTCTCTCTTAAAATAACTAAACAACATTCAATTTAGAACATACTGTCCCCATGGCCTTTCACAATCAACTTAATGCACTCCCTCTAGCTGTTAGGCTGAAGCGAGAGCCTGCCGAACATAAGGGAAGCGCAGGCAAGGTAATACTGATTGGCGGAGCACCTGGAATGGCAGGCGCCCTTATTCTTGCAGGTAATGCTTGCTTGCATCTTGGTGCCGGGTGGACCATGCTCGAAATGCTAGATTCCGCATCAGTACATGTAGATATTGATCATCCAGAATTAATGATTCGACTAGCGGACCACAATCCAAATACAGTACTCATCAATAACAAGCCAGATTTACTTGCAATTGGTCCCGGCTTAGGAAGGTCAGGCACTGCAATTGCATGGCTACAAAGCACCCTTGCTTTAGAAAATATTCCATTAGTGCTTGATGCTGATGCCTTGAATTTAATTTCAGAGTCAGAAAATTTATTGGCAGCACTGAAAAAACGTAATCAAGAATTTCTAGAGGCGACCGTTTTAACGCCCCACCCTGGCGAAGCTGCAAAATTACTTAAGCTCACCACGGAACAAATTCAATCCGATCGTGAAAGCACTATCGAGAAACTGGTGAGTCTTACAGGATCGATCGTGGTTTTAAAAGGTCAACACACCTTGATTGCTTCACCACACCATCCCGCCCTTGTTTGCGCGGAAGGAAATCCCGGCATGGGCACAGGCGGAATGGGTGACATCCTTACGGGCGGTATTGCAGCTCTAGCTGCCCAAGGTATTCGTCATCACCTGGATTTATGGCAGGCCTCTTGCCTGGCTGTTCAACTTCATGCCAGCGCTGCAGATAGCTTAGTTAGCAAAGGGATTGGGGCCATTGGCCTCACCCCTTCTGAGACAATTTTTGAAATGAGATCCCTGCTAAATAAGCTGTTATAAATCCATATGCAGTCAATCAGCAAAGCACATAACCGCAAGCCTTACCTCTATGGCATTTTGATGGCCGGAGTTGGGTCAATGCTGTTCTCAGGAAAAGCCATTTTGGTTAAGCTGGCATTTGGTTATGGCGCTAATGCCGAAACGCTTTTAGCATTACGCATGCTGATGGCCCTCCCAATGTTTTGGGCAATATTCTGGTGGGAATCTCGCAGAAAGTTGATGAGCCCGATCACGTGGCTTGATCGTGCTAAGTTATTTTTCCTGGGGTTCTTGGGTTACTTTCTTTCTAGTTATATTGACTTCTTAGGTCTTCAATACATTTCGGTTGGGCTTGAGCGCATTGCTTTATATCTCACACCTCCAGTGGTACGTCCTGATCGTCGGCTACATTGGCGTGTTTATTGTTTTCATTCAGGATGCAAGCTCTACCGGAATCAGTGCCTGGCTGGGCATGCTCCTAGTTTTTGGAAATGCCTGCTCTTATGCGGCCTATATGATTGGCGCCGGAGAAATGGTTAAACGCATTGGTAGCATCCGCTTGGTTGTACTGGCGAGCTCAGCATCCGCTATCTTAAGTCTGCTGCAGTCTTCTCTACACAACCCAACTGCCATCTTTGAGCAAGTTCCACAGATCTACTGGTTTAGCCTGCTCAATGCGAGCCTGTGTACCGTCATTCCAATGTTGCTCATTATGATTGCGATCAATCGAATTGGATCGCCGCTCGTTGCACAAGCGGGAATATTGGGCCCGGTCTCCACCATCTCTTTATGGGGTATTTAATTTTGTCGGAGCCAATTACCTGGACTCAAATTGGCGGAATGACTTTGGTTATTGCAGCGATGTGGTTACTAGTGCGAAATGATGCGCCAACAAAAAAGTCACCGGACCTCAAAAAATCCGATGACTTCGCTTCGATAGTGCCGAACCCCTCAATTAAGAGGGATCAATTTACTGAACTGCTGCGTCGGCAGCTGGCTTAGCTTTCTTTTTAGATTTCTTCTTTGCTTTTTTCTCAGCAGCCTTCTCGGTTGGCTCAGCAACTGGAGCTGGAGCGGCAGCAGGAACTGCTGCTGGTGCAGGTGCCGGCGCCGGATCTGCTGCCATCACTGAAACTGGAGAAATACCAATCGCTGCGGAAATAAGGGTTGCTAGACTGAGGCGAGCAATACGTGAAATCATGTAAATCTCCATGTAAGTTTGTGGATAATTTAATAATACTCAAAAATTTGAGATAAATGCTTCATTTTTAAAGGTTTCCCAATGAATGAATTCCCCCAAGACATTTTTACTGAGCCGCAGGGTTACTCAGTCAATACATTAGAAAATCTTGGGCCGCTCACTGGGATGGCTGGCATTTGGGAAGGCATTCGCGGATTGGACGTCAAGCCCAAAGCAGAGGGCCCAAAGAAACAGGCTTATGTCGAGAGAATTGAGCTTCAACCCATAGACCCACAAACCAATGGACCCCAATTATTTTATGGCTTGAGATACCACACCCACATCACCAAACCAGATCAAGTCAAAACCTATCATGATCAAGTCGGCTACTGGCTATGGGAGCCTGCCAATGGCAACCTTATTCATACCCTTACTATTCCCCGCGGCATGACAACAATGGCATCCGGCAATGCCTTGCCTACCGCCAAGCAATTTGAGCTCTTCGCAAAAGAAGGTGACCCTAGCGCAGGCATGTCTGCCAATCCTTTTCTCAATTACGCTTTCAGAACCGTAGAGTTTCGGATTAAGGTAAACATCAATGACGATGGCACTTGGTCATACGAGCAAGGTACCGTTATGAAGATTAAAGATCAGTCGGAATTGTTTCATCATGTAGACAACAACACTCTTCACAAGATTGGGGAAGCGACCCCAAACCCACCTGCAAGATAAGTATTGATTTCGCAATAGAAAAAGGCCATTAATAGATGGCCTTTTTTGTTATGCAGCTATGCTTACATCCGATTACGCTGGTTGTGCTTCAGACTCAGTGATCTTCTCTAATGCAGCAGCCAAATGTCCAACGGTACGATCTACGTGAGCTAATTTCTCTAGACCAAATAAACCAATACGGAAGGTGCGGAAGTCTGGACGCTCATCACATTGCAGCGGCACACCTGCTGCAGTTTGCAGACCT